>JAAVDA010000037.1 GCA_014802045.1 Bacteroides sp. | reverse complement strand
TATTTCCCTAAGCCCAAAATCAAGTTATAAATTAGTCTCTAATAATTTCTTGATTGATTCTAATGGACTACTTATTGCCTATATAGGTAAGTCTAAAAAAATTATAATCCCAGACACTGTGATGACTATAGGTAACCACGCTTTTTATTCCTGCAAGTCGTTGCAGAACGTGGTAATACCTAATTCCGTGAAGACTATCAGTAACAGTGCTTTTTATTGGTGCTCGTCGCTGCGGAACGTAACAATTCCTAACTCAGTAACGACCATCAGTGACAGTGCTTTTTCCTCGTGCCAGTCGCTACAGAGCGTAACGATTCCTGACTCAGTAACTACTATCGGGAAATCTGCTTTTTCTTCGTGCTCGTCGCTACAGAGTGTGACAATTCCCAACTCAGTGACTACTATAGGTAACAGTGCTTTTTCTTGGTGCTCGTCGCTGCTGAACGTCACTATACCCAACTCTGTGATGACCATCGGATACAATACTTTTACGTGCTGCAAGTCGCTGCAGAACGTGACTATACCCAACTCTGTGATAACTATAGGAAGCGAGGCTTTTTACTGCTGCAAATTGCAGAACGTGACTATACCCAACTCTGTGACGACTATCGGAGACGGTGCTTTTCAGATGTGCTCGTCGTTGCAGAGCGTGACAATACCAGATTCAGTAACGACTATCGGCATACATCCATTCGCAGGCTGTTCCAATATATGTATTTCCCTGAGTCCGAAATCTAGTTACAAATTAGTATCTAACAATTTCTTGACTGACTCAAACGGGTTACTTATTGCCTATATAGGTAAGTCTAAAAAAATTATAATTCCCGACTCGGTAACGACTATAGGTGACCACGCTTTTTACAAATGCGAGTCGCTGCAGAACTTAACTATTCCCAACTCTGTGACTACTATCGATTACGGGGCTTTTGAGGACTGCTCGGCACTGCAGAACGTGGTAATACCTAATTCTGTGACGACTATAGGAGCCTGCGCTTTTAGTAAGTGCTCAGCACTACGGAGCATAACAATAGCTGACTCTGTGACGACTATTGGTGATTACGCTTTTAGTGATTGCAAGTCACTGCAAAGCGTGAATATTCCAAAATCAATCAAACATATAGGTGAACGTGCGTTTCCGGATGGAGTTTTAATTGTGAGGTATTAATTTTGCGAGATGGATTTATGATAGTGATTGAATCGAAACGTAAGAAAATAGAGAATATTCTCAAGAAGTATCCGGAGGCGATTATTGCGGATGTGACAAGCAACGCCAAGGATGGCCTGGTGAAATTGAGTCCGTTTTATCCTCACGGTGGCATTCCGGTGCCGTTCAGCGACGGAGCGACTGCCGAGTGCGTAGAGGGGATATGGCAAGCGCTGAAGGTGTTTGAAACCGAAGGCATCGATCCGACCATGCTGAGAAACGGGACGATGAAAAACCTGAAGCGCACTGTGAGAAAACATGGAAAAGTCCTGGGACATCAGAAAGGGATAGCCGGCAGAGAGATATTAGGCTATGTAGAGGCCAAGCATCAAATCTATATACCGACATTCAGATGGGTGCTGGAGAATAAGGTTGCCGACATAATAGAGCGGCTAAGAATAGCTGCTAAAGATAAGACCATAGTGCTCCTCGACTACAATACATGTTGCGAGGTAGACAGCCCGACCAAACCTCTCTCGCACGCCTATCTCATCAAGGCCTACGTGGAAGGGATATACCCCTACGAATCTGAGAACAAAACAAAAACCGAGGCAGAAGAGCTGACTCTCCCTTTTGACGACTAAACATTCACAGCCATGGCAAAACGCAATGATTTCCAGAAATTCAAGGAGCTGATTGACAAGCATAATATCAAGAGACTCTACCATTTCACCGACCGCGACAATCTGAAATCTATCATTGACAACGGCGGCCTTTACTCGTGGGCAGACTGCCAGGCAAAGGGAATACAGATTCCCAAGCCCGGAGGGGGTGATCTCTCCAAGTCGCTCGACAGAAGAGACAATCTGCAAAACTATGTGAGGGTGAGCTTTGTCACCGAGCATCCGATGATGTATGTGGCCATGAACGACGGGCGCATCACAAACCCGGTGATTCTTGAAATAGACCCGGAGGTAATCTTTGAGCAGGAGACTAAGTTTGCCGACCGCAACGCCACGCGCAACGGCGCTAATGTAGGAGGGACGATTGAAGACTTCAAAAAGATACACTTCGCATCTCTCAAGGTTAGAAAACATTTTGACCTCGATGCCGACGAACAGCAGTTTTATCAGGCGGAGGTACTCGTGAAAAATTTCATCCCTCTCGAAAGGATTCTCAATATCGGTAATTTCGGAATTACGATTCCCTCTGTCAGCCGGCAGATTCAAAGCAAGGTGCCCTACACAGCGCAGATCACACGCTCCACTCCAACGGCATTCATATTTCTGCTTGACCATTCGGTGAGCATGAGGCAGCAGACCACGCTCATGGGAGAGACGATGGCAATGTCGGAGGCTGTGGCAAGGATTGTCAACCGCCAGATAAATGAGCTCGTGCTCCGCTGCATAAAGGCTAATGAGGTGAGACACTACTTCGATATCGCCGTTGTGGGCTATGGCGACAGCTCTTACAGCGCCTGGGAGGGGAACCTCAAAGGACGTGATTTCGTTTCGCCGCAGGAGCTGCGCGACAACCCCTATAAACGGATTACAGTCAAAGAAGAGAAACGCACACGCAAGGGAGTGGAGCTTAAGGAGGTGGAAAAGGTGCAGTGGATTGACCCGACCCACTCAGGGTCATGGACTCATTTCCACAAGGCTTTTGACCATGCCAAGAGGCTACTTGAGCAGTGGATGGAAAAACACCACGACAAGGACTGCTATCCGCCGACCATAATCCACATAACGGACGGAGTGTATAACGGCGCTACAAAGGAAGAGATACAGCAGAAAGCCAATGAGCTGAAATCGATGTTTACAAACGACGGCAATGTTTTGCTGTTCAACATCCACATCACTGCCAATAACAATGGCGGCCTGACTTTCCCGAAATCGAGAGAAGAGCTGCAGGGCAACTCGTATGCCATGGACCTGTTTGACATCTCAAGCCTGCTGCCGCTTCGCTATAATGAGGAGATCTGCAAACTCAAGGCCACAGATGCTACGGTAAGGCATAGCGCCATGGCTGTCAACGCGGATATGTCTACCCTCATAAAACTCATGGATATAGGAACCCCCACAAATATCAGTGCCTCAAAATGATAAAGACCAGATGCATTACCATCAGAAAACCGGAGAGGAACGCACTAAATGAAGATGCGGCAGAGGCCCGTAGAAATATGATTGCAGTGTCGGATGGAGCCGGCGGAGGAGGACTTTTTGCCGACAGATGGTCAAAATATCTTTTGCATAATCTTCCGACAGAACCGATTACGTCGGCAGAACAGCTTGATGAGTGGATAGGACGGATATGGGAAGCATATTACGCAAAGGCTGAGCAGTCGGCAAAGAAACTTGGAGGCATGGCGCTTGACAAGTTTTATGACGAAGGATCATTTGCCACCCTTGCGGCAGTCTGGAGATTACCGGATGGCATCTGCCGATGGATGACATATGGTGACAGCGTCGTTTTTCACTACAATTACAAGACTAAAAGATTAAGCCATTCATTTACCGCTTTGGCTGATTTCAACCGGCCTCCTCACTTGATAAACTGCAAGGACGAGCTGAATCTTTCAGGATTCAAGTGCGACGAGTTCAGAATGACCAATGAATCCTTTGTATTCGTGGCAAGTGATGCTTTGTCTCATTATATTCTGATGATGTATGAACTTTCCATGCAAAATGAATATGCGTCAGAACTATATGATGCGGTATCAGCAGCATCAAAAAATAGCAACATAATAAAAAAAGGTATGAGTCTGCAAACCTTCAAATTTGAAAAAGAGGTGATTGACAGACTGCGGAAGGCCGTATACGATAAGCACTATTATAAGAAATGGCTTGGCTCTCTACAAGAGAAAGGACTATTGGCTCTTGACGATTACTCTCTGGCAGTAATGTATGAGTGATTTGCATCTGAAATTAGAGCTGCATTTTTACAGTATCACAATGGACGTAAGTGATACTGTAAAGTGATACTGTAAAATGAGACGGATATGAGGTTTTGGAGTTGCGTTGGTGAGTTTTTGCTTGTTAGGTGGTTATTCAACAGGCTAAGCCGAAGGAGTCGGACATATTATTGGGAAGAGGAAAAGGAAGCTGACAATCCTTACTCTGAGTCTGATTGCGGTAGCTATAGCAGTTCTGTCTCGTGGGGCACAACGGACGATACGGATTATGACAGCTCGTCTTATTCATCATCAATTGGCTTGGATGATGAATGTGATTCTCCTGCCTACGACGATTTTCACGAGGAGCAGGATGACTATGATATGATGGACGACTTCTGAGGGAGCGTTGCTCCTCCGTTGCTCCTGATTGCATACAATATCACTATCTGACCCCAATTCTAATTGGCGCATAGTAAAATACCTGTGTTTAAGCGTAAAGATTGCAAAGTCTAAAAATGAAAAATTTAGTGTCGTTTACGCCCTGCAGTTTGGCTCTGAAAGCTTTAATCTTTGAGTTCATGGATTCGGCCGCGGCATTGGTGGAGCGGTTGTCAAAGAAGTTTATTATCTCGTCTGAGTGTTCGTAAAATGTAGCGGCAATGGTATTGAATGACTTGAAGCCGGATTCTGCCACGCGGTTGTACCAACGGGCGAGATTCAGTCGGGCTGTATCTGCGGTTGATTTCTTATTTGAAAATATTGCTCTGAGATGTTGAGACAACCAATAGGCTTCCTTGAGGTCCGGATAAAATGTGAACATCAGGTCAATACGCTCCCGTTGTGAGGCAGTCCATTTCTCGGGGGATTTGAACAGAGCATAGCGTCCGCGTGCCAGTAGTTCCTTTAGGGTATCGCCATTGGAAAGCCGCACGGGAACATATTTCTTTCCTGATAGTTTAGCCTGTTCACGTGCCTCAGTATCGGCATTTATAGCGTCCCAGCGATGATTTATACGTATTTCCTGTACGGCTTCCAGTGCCAGTTTCTGAACGTGGAAACGGTCGATGACACGCTTTGCCCGCGGGAAGGCATAGCGGCATATGCGGTGCATGCTGTCAGCCAGATCAAGCGTTATCTCAGTCACTTCATTGCGCAGACGGCAGTCAATCTGCCTTAATGCATGTAATACCGTATCTGAATCTGTCCCAAGCACTATGGCTACGATGGAGCCCTTGCGTCCGTGCGCTGCCTTGTTGGTGACAATCGTGTATAGCTCACCGTTGCTCAGCGAGGTCTCGTCAATACTCAGATGGCTGCCTATATT
>JAAVDA010000036.1 GCA_014802045.1 Bacteroides sp. | reverse complement strand
CTAACTTTGCAAAATATTACAAGAAATTGTAAAATAATGAAGACTGAAAATAAACCCATACCAGTTAATAGAATTAAAGCCGTTTTAGCCGAAAAACAAATGTCAGCAAAACAGCTTTGCGGTGTCATAGGCAAAAACGAGACAACTATATCTCGTTGGTGTAATAACAAAACTCAGCCTTCAGTACCACAACTTCATGAAATTGCTCGCATTTTAGATGTAGATGTGAGAGAATTATTATGTTCAACAAAATGATAATATATGTTCAAAGTTGAATGGGATATCGAAACAGGCGGCGTTAAGCTGTCATCCAAAGTGACGAAAGACACTTTGGGTATTTCGCCACGTCCCGTTTGGCATGAAGAACTTGACTTACTTAAGCTTGATAACCTCGGATTTACGTATCCTCACACCGATGCTCCTATTTTATGGGCTGTCAACAAACAGTATTGGTATCGAGGACGAATGATTTTCGAGGTTAAAGGGGCTAATATCTACGACTCGCCTACTGTTGTTCTTGCCTCTGAGGTTAAGCCTATGGCTCTTGAGCCTGTAGATGTAAATGCTATGCTTGAACGCAATGCAGACCAGATGTTTCTTATCGAAAGCGAGGCTATTGAGTTTATTCGCGACACTTACATCGCATATGCAGGAGTAAATCGTGCACATGATATGATTAAGGCAAACAGCGCGGTCGATTATGAAGCTCTTGCTGCAAAACTTGAAAAGAAGACCAAACAGAAGATGGCTGTTGTAAAAGAAGACTGCGATAGCTTTGATATCGTTCCCCTTGAAACTGCCAATCAGAAAGGTAAGCGAGTATTGCTTTCAACCAAGATAGACCGATTCATAGCCTCTTTCAGTGGCGGTAAAGATTCGCAAGTTGTGCTCGACCTTGTAACGCGAGCTATTCCTCCCACTGCATTCGAGGTTATATACTCCGATACCGGTTACGAACTACCTCCGTCGCTTGATCTTTACGAAGAAGTAAAACAATATTACGGCAAGCGTTTTCCGGCTCTACGTTTTACAACTACTCGCAACCACGAAAGCGTCCTTAACTATTGGGACAAAATCGGTACTCCCTCCGATACTCATCGTTGGTGTTGCTCCGTCATGAAAACCGCTCCGCTTTATCGTTCACTCAAAGTCGAAGGCAATAAGCAAGCTCGTGTATTAGCGTTTGAAGGTGTACGCGCTGAGGAGTCAGCTAGAAGAAGTAACTACAATAGAATAGGTAAAGGCGTTAAACATTCTTTTGTAATAAATGCAAGACCTATTTTAAATTGGAATACAACAGAAATATACTTATACCTACTTTTTCATAGTCTTCCAATTAATCCAGCTTATCGTGTTGGAAAACCCCGTGTTGGCTGTATCTTGTGTCCTTTTGGCTCGCCATGGGATGATATGATTGTAAATAAAGTCTATCACGATAATTTAACGCCGTTCCTTTCTAGAATTGAGGAAATCGTTGCAAAACGAAAAATTCCAAATGCAGGAGAGTACTTGCGTGATAGAAAATGGAAGTTGCGCTCTAGTGGAACAAATGTTGGAAATCCAACATTTGTGAAAATTAAGAATTCCACCAACGAATTTTCAGCTATTATCACAAACCCACAAAAGAAGATATTTGATTGGTTACCTGTTCTTGGAAGAGTTTCCGCAAACATAAAGAATGGTATAGGAAGTGGTATAATCCAATTTGAAAATCAAAGTTTTTCATTTGATGTTAAAAAACACTCAAATACATCCATAAAGTTTACAATTCACGATAATAACAATATACGTCTTAGGTATTATATTCGAAGGGTTTTGTATAAATCCGCATATTGCATAAATTGTGAAGCTTGTGAAATCGAATGTCCTACAGGCGCGCTCTCTACATATCCTGAAATATCTATTGATAATTCTAAATGCATACATTGCCTAAAGTGCTTAGATTACCATCAGCACGGATGCATTGTTGCAGACTCACTAGTTACAACAATGGGAAACCTAGAATCAACCTCAAAGATTTCACCCTATGGTACCTTTGGAATTCAGGAAGCTTGGGTGGAAGAATTCTTGAATAATCCCGAATCATTTTGGGATGACAATTCGCTTGGTGTTAAGCAAGTCCCCAGCTTTAAGGCTTGGCTGAAAGACGCTGAAATAATCGATGGAAAGAATAATCTTACAAAGCTTGGAAAACTGCTTCAAAGCATTATGGAGGATAACGACACTCTTGTTTGGGAAGTTATTCACATTAATCTTGCGTATAACAATCCGCTAATGAAGTGGCTAGTTCAGGAAATTACACCCTCTTCAATTCTTTCGCGTAAAGAACTTGAATTGCTTATTCTCGATTATTTCAATGAAGCTTTCAAGCCTACCACAATATCGTATGCACTTCAAGCACTCCTACAGGTATTCAAATATTCTCCAATCGGAACAGAATTTGAAATCCTGACTCCAACAGATACAAAAGGTAATAGTTATAAAAGAACAACTTATAATAGCCTTACACCTGAAGCGGTTGCTTATTCAATATATAAGTATGCCACAGCAAAAGAGACCGATATGGTAAGGGTTTCAGACTTCTATAAGCCAGAGGAAAAGTTAGGAGTATATCGAGAGTTTGGGGTTTCTAAAAATGACCTATCGAAGAAACTTCGTGCTTTATCATCTGACACGAACCGAGTGTTAACCGCAGAACTTAATATGGGGCTTGACCATATTACTCTAAAACCGGAGTTAACACCACTCCAAGTTTTAGAAATGCTAACTAAGTAATACATCTCCGTGAAGTATATAGCATAACAAAGCGACTAAGCATCTATAAACCTTAAATTAAAAAATTTATCATTGGAATGGCGAGCAAGTACAATGACATAATAAAAAAACGTGGAGGTAAAGCCGCGTACTCTATCGAAGAAGAAAAAGGTAATCAATGGGAGAGCTTCATTCCCAACGAGCAATTCAATGGAGTGCTCCGCACTGTACTGAGAGCCGTAAAGGGCAACGACATTGACTCTCATAAGTCATTTTGGATTGAAGGTACTTATGGCACCGGCAAGAGTCATGCCGTTGCTGTGATCACCCACCTACTTTGTGACCCAGTTGATTCCATCGAACATTGGGTGAACTTGGAGTACGGTGATGACAAGTTCAAGGTTATTCGTGATCAAATATTTAAACTTCGCCAAGAAAAGCGATTACTCCCGGTTAAAATCGAAGGTTTGCGCGATATGTCACATGTTACAGACCTTCCGCTCGTCATTCAAACCGCTGTTGTAAAAGCTCTCGAAGAACGAGGCATTGACAATCCTGTCAACACCGATTTCGAGGCACTAATTACTCATATTAAAGAGAACGAAGTGATATGGGATGACCTTATCAGCCGCTTCCCTCAATTGTCATCGGTTGCCCCTACACGCGATGCCCTGATTTCAAAGTTGAACAACAAGGATATGGGCACGTTCCAGAAAGCTCGCATAGCTCAACGTGGTGCTAACATCAATATCCGACTAAGTCAGGAGAATATAGGTTCATGGCTTATCGAAGTTCAGGAACAACTTCGCACTAATGATGACTATAATGGTTTGCTAATTATTTGGGATGAGTTCACCGATGTAATGGCTGATTCCCTTGGAATTTCGGTTCTAAAGGCGTTGCAAACCATCGTTCAGAAATTCGCTAATGAAGAAAACGACTCGTTTCTTTTTCTCATATCCCATCCTTCAGCCTTTGATAAACTTGGCATCGAGGAGCGCAAACAAACTGATGGCCGATACCATCGAATGAAATATAACATGGAGTCAGTATCAGCTTTCCGAATTATGTCTCGTAAATTCGATATAATAGATCGTGAAAGACATGAGTCTATGCGCAACTACTTCTATACACTCAACGGAGAACTTCTTGACATATATACTCGGTCAAGCAACGACCCACAAGAAACTCGGTCTGATCTTCTGAATCTCTTTCCTATTCATCCTTCCACAGCTAATCTTGCTACGCACTACGCTACTGTAGTAGGTTCATCAAGTCGAAGCGTGTTTGAATTTATTGGCCAGAATACACAGATGGAGGATTTTCTCAATAACGAGGATTCCTTCAATAATCGTTTGACTGTCACAGCTGATTATCTTTGGGACTTTGTCCTAAAAGTATTCCAAGATGATGTTACGAACTACGGAGCTGTTACCGAACGTTTCAGCAATTATCGCTCGCATGTAGCTAACCATAGTGCTGCTGCTTTTGCTGCGTTCAAGGGTATTCTCCTACTCAACGCATTCAATAACATATCAGGAGAAAACAATAACGACCTAGTCACGCCGAGTGAAGAAAATATTTTTAATCTCTTCGCTGGAACACAATACGCAGATGAACTTCCCGACGTTCTGAAATGGTTCAATGATGAAGGTATTATACAGCGTACACCGACCGGCATATATTCGGTACAATTCACAGCTCTTCCTTCAAAAGAGATAGAAAATCTCAAGGAGACTCTTGCTAACGACTCGAAACAATTCAAATTTGTATCGAGTATACTTCGTTTCGCAGATACATCGAAGAAAGCGTTTGAAAAAAGCCTAAAAAAAGCAAAACGCCCGCTCACATTTGAATTCTTTTCAGAGGCGACTAACGATTCTATTCTCAAGGATTCAATCAAACGTAGTAAGCGTGATGCTCGTACCAGCAATGTCTATCTAGCTCTACTCTTTGGTAAGACTCATGCAGAGGTTGCCCATCTACGTCAATTTGCACAAGAGGCTTCATTAGCGGCAAAAGAGAGTGATAAAGAACTTCGAGATATCGCGTTCATCGTATTTGACGCTCCATTTGGAGAAAAAGAGTATACGCGTTTCATCGAGTATATGGCGAACTACACTGTAGCGCAACAACATGGCTTGATTGAACAAGTTAATGTACATCGCAACCATGCCATTGAGATGATTGAAGACTGGCTTACTACTGCTCAGCGTCAGAATGCTACCATATATGTAAACGGTGAAGAACGGGCTATTTCGGCAAAAAAGATGACATCGGAGATTAACGATTTCGTCGCTCCTTTCATTTTCCCTGCCGGACCTGATGCGGTAAGCATACTTCGCGATAAAGCCCCGCAGCCGTTCTGGAACCCACAAGTTTCCAAGGATATAATCACGCGAATAATGTCTGCGACTAACAAGGGTGATATATCTTCTATGGCTAATCCGCGAAATCATATTCAGTATCTTATTCAAGATTGTCTTGATGATAATTTGCAATGGAAGCCGGATGCACCTGCCAATCATCCGTTCAAGATGGTGTTTGACTTTGTACAGAATCGTATCAAGTATGCAGATAAGTCAATGCTTTTCAATTTCATTGATAAATTTGATGATTTAGTGAAACCTCCGTATGGTCTATCTGGTAACTTTGCCTCTGCAGCAATGATGGCATTTGCCATGCGTGGATGGGAGGGTAAGATTTTCGACACTCTCGGTAAACCACTTGATCAAGCTCGTCTAATGGAGGCCGTTACAGAACTTTTCAGAGTTTGGGAAAATGGAAAGGCAACTTCCAAGCTAAGCTTCAAGTTCCAGACGCCTGAAGAAGGAAAGCTATGTAAGGCTCTTGTCAAAACACTTAAACTTGATAAACTTAAGGGTTATTCGGACGTAACGAGCCTCAAGGATGCTCGTTTCGCCATCACTATGCTCTTTCTTGAACAGAAGGGCTTTCCTATGTGGGCGCTGAAATATATGGATGATGAGTTTATTAACTCCCATCCAGCCATTACTATGAACGATGATTTGCGACGGCTTTTTGATAATATCGTTGCAATATGCAATGAGCAAGATGTAAAGAATATTGTACTTATTAAGGATACCCTCGAATTGCTTGATCGATTCCGTGCTGATATGCCAGATATTCTCAATAAGCCCGGCAACTTTGAGAACGGATTCAAGAAATTCTTGTTCAAGCAGGAAGATGTTAAACTTGAAGATGAAGAATTTGAGAATGCTTATGATTATATCAAAAAGCATCTTGAATCTACAATCGGCTACTGGACGGAAGAAGAGGTAGCTAAAGCTCTTATGAGTTGGCGCATAGCAGAGCGTGAGGCTATTGAGGAAGAACGTCGTCGCCGCGAAAAGGAGCAGCAAGAGGCTACCGAACGTGAACGACAAATAAAAGTTGCCGAAGAGCTGAAACGCCTTGAAGAAGAGGCTAAAGAGGCTAAGGACAAGGCTTATCAAGCCTTAAAAGGAGATCCTCAAGTGATGGCAAAAAAGAGAGTTTCTGCTCGTGAATACATAAACAGTATTCAGTCTGCTGAGACTTTGCGAGAAATAATAGATAAAATTATGAATCTCGGTTACGAATTTGTAATTGATAAAATTCTTGAAGATACTCCTTATCAAGAATAGCTATGCACAAAACTTTTAGCTCCCTAGATGAACTGTTCGCCCATATCAAGGAAGATAAGGAATGGACAGGTGCAAATGCGGCTCTATACAACCGCTACCCGGTGCGTTTTGTCCTGTTCGATAATTTCGTAGATTTCAACGAGTTTATCGTCAATCGCCCTGATGGTATTTACAAGCAGTCTATCCACAAGTTTCTTGACCCTCATCTTCTTGATACATTTTTGTCTCATACCGAGCTCTCAAAAGCCATTCGGGACTTCATCAAAAAGATACCCAGAAACGACTTCGTTATTTTCCCCTTTTCTGAAATGGCACGTTTTTATGACAACAAAGAATTCACCGAATTTGATGCCGTCGTAAAAACCATTGGGGCTACGCAAGCTCCTGAAGACGCCCAGGAAGAGCACGTTCGTCTTTATATACCAATAGTAGGTATGCAGGGAAAGATGAATCGCTTTATGAAGGATGCCAATACCTTTGTATGGGAGTACAAATCCGGAACAGATAAGGGTATCTACCGTCTTGTAGTTACTAACGGCACATTATATAATGTCGGTGGAATAGATTCTCAATTTACAGTTGTCAACGACTTACAGGAATGGCTTACTCTTTGGGAGCAAGGAGACAAAATAAAGAATACCATAGTTTGTAGTTCTCCCAATATTTTCAAAAATGTGCATCACGCGCAACCTGACAACGCATTTACATACGTCGTATGTCGGAATGCATATCAATTTTTAACATCAGGACTTGGACTCGACTTTGGAATAGTTGGAGAACCAAGCGATGAGGACTTGCCATACTGGGAACAGTTGGCTAGTTATATTGATATCTCCACATTTAATTTCGAAGAGTTCGTCAAGGAACGACTTGACACATTTACTCTTAACAATGGCGTGGATTTTATCAAGTCTTGGTTTGATTGTGATTCTGACTTCGACCGTTGGCTACTGTCACTATACTTCCGTAGGATTACGGATAAAAATAGTTATGTAGCTAAGGCTCTTGATGCGTGTACGAAACTTACGGAGTCAGAGCTATTTTCCAATATCGCAACTTTGATATTTGACGAAGTTAATCGTGAACAATACATTGTTGAACGACGCAAAGCCATAGATCTTGCCCGAAAACATGGTGTGAACATCACTGATATGGCCAGACATAAGCTAAAAGCTAAACTTCAAGCTATAGCTGCTTCACCGGAAAATGGAAGTTACTATTCAGCTGTTAAATTACTTACTCCTTTAACCGAGGAGGAAAAGCAACTGGCTATTGAATGGGTGGGTAAAAGCCATATAAAAGCTATCGAAGTCAAAGAGACATACCCTGAACTTTACCACTATATGCAACCCTTAGGACTTAACGACCTAAGCGGAGACAAACAGTGGGTAAGCGATTACATCGATGCATATCGACAATCAAAGATTGCCGATATGTCTTTACCAAAAGTTCGCGAAATAATTGCAGAAAAGAATGCTAATCCATCAACCTTCCTTAGCTGGAAAGATGAGTTTAAGACTGTGCGAACCATTCTTCACAACCGCACGGACATTGATGTATTCTATTGGATTGATGGCTTAGGCATTGATTGGATACCTTTCATAAAAAATATAGTTGCAAGATACACCAAAGAACACGTTTATCTTAATGAGATTCACGTGGCAGTGTCAGATATTCCCACTACTACTTCAGTAAATAAACCTAGGTTGCAATCGCTTCTACCTACTGGAGTTGAACTTCCTAAGTTGGGAAATCTGGACACTTACGCCCACCACCATCACTCATATCCTCATTACATTATAGAGGAAATGGCTATCGTTGAAAAGGCCATAGTAGATGTTCTTACTAACTATAATGGGAAGAAAATCGCATTTATCTCGGACCATGGTTTGACATATCTCTCACAATACGAGGACGGCATGAAACTCGCAGGAGTTGAGTCTGATCACGAGGGACGAATGGCCAAAGTTACTACCGGAAATATTAGTCAAGATAATAATTATATTATCCTTGAGGATGGTAAAACTCTTTGTTCACTTTCCCATCGTTCCTTAGTCAATAAAGTAGACAAAGGACACGGCGCTCACGGTGGTTGTACTCCAGAAGAAGTACTCGTACCGATAATAGTTATATCGTCGCATAAAAACGCTACGAACTTCACTGCCTCACTTATTAATAATGAGATTGATGGTACCAAACCAGTTGTACAGTTCAATATTAAGGGATTGTCCTCAATTGATAATCCTACATTGGAATACAACGGTGTAACTTACAATCTTAGAAATGTAAGTGGTAACGTCTTCGATAGCGAGAGACTTAACTTGGTAGACACGGCTACAAAGTTAACACTTTATATAAACGGCGTTAAATACGACACCTACACAATTAAAGTATCAACTGGTGCATCAGAAGATACCGATCTTTTTGATTTCTAAATTTAGACCATGCATACTACCACTTCAGAAAAGATTCGCGAGCAGTTTGCTCCAATGGCCATATACAAAGATCCCGCGTCAACCAACTCGCTTTTTGCCGGAAGAAACCTGCCTTCGTTTGTAAAGGACTTTCTTCTCAAACGCTACATCAATCCAGATGGAACAGTTGACCGTCAAAAGCTGACAATCTTCCTTGACCAAGTTATCCCCAAGGAGGGAACTGAAGTCAAAGATAAATTAGGAGAAGGTAAAGAAGTTACGCTTCTCTGCCGATTTATTGTATATATCGACCTTGTGAAAGGATTACGCCGATTTGGCATTCCAGATCTTGGAATAAAAACGACAGAAGGTGTTATTCCAGAGTATGTCTATACTAAGCATCCGGGTGAATTAGTAGATGGTGAAAAATGGGGCATTATCAAGTTATCGGTTCTTCCTGATGACGATGGTAAGAAAAACCATGTCGAGATGGTGGATTACAAGCCCTTTAAACCATATAAATCGGTAGACATTGCTTATTTACGCAATGCCAGAGAAGCTTTTACAACCCGTGAATGGATAGATGTTTTGCTTTCAGCAATGGAATATGATGCTGATGGCTTTGAGTCAATGACTCAAAAACTGGAATTTATTTCGCGTTTGCTTATATTTGTAGAACCACGTCTTAACACAGTGGAACTTGCACCAAAAGGCACAGGCAAATCGTTTGTATTTGGTAATCTATCAAAATATGGATGGCTTGTTAGCGGTGGTAAGGTAACACGCGCTAAACTATTCTATGATAAGGCTAGGCAGCAAAATGGTATCATGAAGAACCATGATTTCACCGCTTTCGACGAAATTCAAACCATAATCTTTCAGGAGCCTGCTGAAATTCAGGCAGCCCTCAAGTCTTATCTCGAATCCGGAAAGACAACCATTGATAATAATGAGTTCTCTTCAGAATGTGGGCTGATGCTAATGGGTAACATCCCATTAAACGAGCACAAACGTCCAATCAATTATCGTTACTTTGACTCCCTGCCTCAATCCTTTCGAGAGTCAGCATTACTTGACCGCTTTCACTGCTTTATAGAAGGATGGCATTTGCCACGCATCAACGAAGGAATCATATATAAAGGTTGGACAATGAACGTAGAGTATTTCTCTGAGATACTCCACTCTATGCGAACTCAAAACGTTTATGGGTTGCTCTTTGATCAACTAGTGGGTAAAGATAAGGATGCCGATACTCGCGATACCAAGGCGGTCAAAAAGATTGCAGTTGGATATATGAAACTCTTGTTCCCTCACTGGACAAGCGTTTCGCAGGTTGACCTTGATGAGTTTGATACATACTGTCTTCAACCAGCCATACGTCGTCGTGGCATCATTAAGGAGCAATGTCACTATATTGACCCTGAATTCAAAACTGCTATGCCCAACTTCTGGATTAAGAATCAAGGCTGCGTAGAACAAGAATTATTCTAATTATGACCTCCGGGATAATTTAAGTAGCAAGTTGCTATCGTTAAACCAACGTATAACATAAACTTAGGTATATTATATTTCATCACGAGCGCTATAAAGCGAAATACTCTACAATCATTACGTTGACAAATTAGATAATTATAAATCATGGAAAGGATTTATCTGTATAAATCATATGACGTATCTGTATCCTATGATAATCACAATTGGTATCTCAATGACGAAGCTCAAGAGGAAAGCGACACTTTATCGTTAGAAGAGCTTACTCTTCATGCACAAGATAAAGCCTACTCTTTGATGAAGGAAATTATAGTCACCTATTGTTCGACTTTTCGTAATTTAGCAGTATTAACTGCCGCTGGAACCTCTATGGAAAATGGTAAAAATGGAGGTAAGACTCGAACTGAGTTATGGAATTCCTACGAGAATGATATTTATGCAATCAGAGATATAATAGCGAAAAATAATGTTCATGCATCTGAAAGGTGTAATGAAATTATTCAAATGCAAAATATTGAGGACTTCTTATCATTTGTAATATTATATGAAAAAATAAATGGTGTCATTACAGATGAAAATGGAATCCGTTTAAGAGAGAGCATTGAGAATAAAATTGCAGATGCATGCCGTCTCGTCTTAGATAAGGACAATTCACACCATGCTTCATTTCTTCAAAAGATTACATCCCGAAAGATGGGCTTACCTAGAGTTCAGCTATATACGACCAATTATGACACATTGTTCGAACAAGCAGCTCAGCGTCTAAATTATACAATAATTGATGGTTTCTCTTTTTCGTACCCGAGAATCTTCAACGGGAGTAATTTCGATAAAGATCTAGTTTACAGGAAACACACGAGGGTGAAGCAAGAAGACAGTTTTGTACCCGGTGTATTTCAACTTTTCAAATTACATGGAAGTGTTGATTGGGAGAAAAAACCGAATGGATGTATATTACAACGAGAAAAGGTAGAGCGGCCATGTATAATATATCCAGCAAGTGAGAAATATGAGAGTAGTTACGAGCAACCATATTTTGAAATGATGTCAAATCTTCAGCATACGCTAAGAGAAGAAGGGACATTTCTCATTATTGCTGGATTTGGTTTCCAAGATAAGCATATTCAAAACATTATAAGGGAAGCTGCTTTTCAAAATCATAATTTCCATCTACTAATTGTTTGTTATGGAAAGCATCAAATAAATATTAATCTCCATAAATCAGAAGAAGATAAACAGACGGACGTAATAAATATCGTATCTCAATCAGGAACAACTACAGACGATTCTAAAGAGGAGGAAGAAATTTGGATTGATGGAATAACACCATCATTGGTTCCGGAATATCTTGACGACAAGGGTATCCCAGCTCCAAATGTGACAGTCATATATTCTAAGTTCAAAGAATTTGTCGATAATTTCCCAATGAATGATTCATATTTAATGCAATCAGAAAGTTCTTTAACGCCAATACGATGAAACCATTCGATCATAGGAAATTTCTAGGATATGTATGTGAGGTAACCCCAAACTATGTTAGGGTTCAAGTTCCTACATCTGTACTTCTTGGATCATTTTATCTTGAAGGGAGCCTATTCAAAGGGGGAGCTGTAGGTAGTTTTGTTACTGTAGAAGGTCATGACTATGGTTTTCTTGGCCGGATATATGAAGTTGGACTTCCGCAAAGTGAAAAAAATGAGATAACTGAGACTAAGTTAAATTCTGAAAATACAATATTTCATCCAGTATGCAAGATTGAGTTACTAGGTCTATTTGATGTATACAAGCCAGAAAGTATAGCGAAAACATCTTCTCGCTTTCCGACCGTGGGGTCAAAGGTTTTCTCTTGTTCAAATGAACAAATGACAGCGTATATTAGTAAATATGGTGTAAAAGACACTGATGAAGATATCCCAGTTGTTAGAATTGGATGTTTAACATCGAATAATTCAGTTTGCCATATATCCCTCAATTCCATATTCGGTAGACACTGCGCTGTCCTCGGTACAACTGGAGGCGGTAAAAGTTGGACGGTTGCCAAGTTGATTGAATCGATTTCCAAAGGGACAAGCAACAAATGTATAATCATTGATGCTACTGGAGAGTATTCTGGGATAACAGAAAACATAATATCAATAAATATTGGTACTGGAGAAGCTAAATTTGACTACACAAGGCTGTCCATAGATGAACTATATTTCCTTTTAAAGCCGTCTTCTAAGGTTCAGGTACCCAAACTAATGGACGCTATTCGCTCTCTTAAAATGGCGCGTATAGATAATAATGGAGTTTTAAAGGAGTATTATTCAGTGGGGCAACAAGGCACGTATAGAAAATTAATAACTAAGGCTAACAAATCAAAACAAACATTTAATCGTTTCTATTACCAAAATACATCGCTTATTGAAGATAATCATTGCGATTTTGATTTTACGCTTCTTCCTTTTCAAATAACAAGTGAATGTGTATGGGATACATCAAAATATGATCCAAATTCATGGGGGGATAAATCCGATTCAGATATTGGAAATTGCGTAAGCCTCGTTTCACGCGTTAACAATGTTATGTCCACTGCTGAATATAATAATATATTTGACTTTAAAAGAACAAATCAGGATTCGAAGGATATTATTTCCATAATTCAAGAATTCCTCAAATCGGAGAGTTCTATTCTTAGGATAGATTTCTCCAATGTTAGTTTTGACTATCAAGTACGGGAGATTTTGGTTAATGCCATAGGCCAATATCTTCTGAATGAGGCCAGAATGGGGCAATATAAAGAGAACCCTTTAGTCGTGTTTATTGACGAAGCTCATCAATTTCTTAATAAAAGTATTTCAGATGAATATTTCACTGCCAAGCCTTTAAATGCCTTTGAAAAAATTTCCAAAGAGGCTAGAAAATATGGATTATTTCTATGCATTTCAACCCAAATGCCTAGAGATATACCTTTGGGAACTCTTAGTCAGATGGGAACATTCATTGTTCATCGTTTGATAAATGAACAAGATAAGAAAGCGGTAGAGGCAGCTGCTTCGACAGCCAATAAAAGTAGCCTCGCGTTTCTACCATCTTTGGGAGAAGGCGAAGCATTGGTTATTGGTGTTGATTTTCCAATGCCATTGACATTAAAGATTGATATGCCATCATCTACACCTAATTCGCGAACACCAAAGCTAAAATCAAGAAAATGAAAAATATAAATTTTCGATTTGATATTCCAGCGGACAATCCGTATAAATTTGACAAGCTTAATAGACGTCCATCTATTGAGATGTTCTCACGGATTATTAATGGATTTCCGCAAGGTTGTGTATGCTCTATTAGTGCTCCTTGGGGAATGGGTAAGACACAATTTGTAAGAATGTTGCAAATTAAACTCAATCAAGATGGGCACAAAACATTCTTCTTCAATGCCTGGGAGTGTGACTATGCAGAAGATCCGATTACAGCGATAATTTCTGAAATGTCAATTCCAAAGCAGAATAAGAACTTTTGGGGTCTTATGGGAAGAATCGTGATAGGGGTTGGTAAGGAATTAGGTAAAAGTGCTTTGCACGAGATTTCTGGACTTAATTTTGATTCTTCATTTGAAGCATTAGCTGATTGGAGCAAGAAGAAGGTTGAAGACTATGAGAACCAAAAGACAACGATCCGACAATTTAAACAATTGTTATCTGAAGAAATTGCTTCAACTGCATCAGAATTACCAGTTATATTTTTTATTGATGAATTAGATAGGTGTAACCCATCATTTGCAGTCAGGACATTAGAGCGAATCAAACACATCTTCGATATTCCCAATATCGTCTTTGTATTATCAATTGACAAAAGTCAATTGGAAAATAGTATCTGTGGTTATTTCGGTAGTGATAAGTTTGATGCAAAAGAATATCTCAGACGTTTTATTGATATAGAATACCAACTTCCCGAACCATCGTATGAAAGCTATATAGACTACATAGCACAAATTGTCAATATTGACCACGACTTGCGTATGGAAGGTAGCCTTGCGTACGATGATTTTAAGCGAATTCTCTCCTATCAGGCCGCAAGAAAACATCTAACACTTCGCCAGATAGAAAAGTTGCTTACACATGTGGCTATTATAACATCCTCATTCTCCACAGGGGCACTAATGGAATATGTCGCTTTTTTTACATATCTTAGTTTTTTCGAAAGAGAAATCCTTGATAAAATTGAGAATAAACAATATTCGGATGTGTCTGAATTACTTTCTGACCTGCAGATATTTTGTCCAAAGACAGACGATGATTATTCATTCTTTATTGGGAAAATTTTAGGCTTGTATGGAGATTATGTTGGCTGTCTAGATTTGAAAAATCCGGAATCTTGGCTTCCTCGGAATAATCAATATTTTTCGCAAGATGCCGCAATACAACTGATTCCTGGAATGAAGCAAATTGTAAAATCAGACTATTCGCACAAAATAAAATTGGAAGATATTCTGAAACATATACATTTGTACTCTCATATCACCAAAAGTTGAATTTTAGAATGTCGCAACGTTTCAAATGACCAAGGTTGAGCAAACGCGATCCCGAATCAGTTAATAAATACAATGACGAAGAAGTTTGAGATACGAAATAGTACGGCGGAGTTCCTGATCTTTCAGATTGAGGGGAAGGAGGATGGTGTGCAGGTAGTGTACCGAGATGAAAGTATCTGGTGCACTCAGAAGGCTATGGCGCAATTGTTTGATTGCACCACTGACAACATAGGGCTGCATCTGAAAAACATATACGAAACCAGAGAGCTATCACAAGAGGCAACTACCGAGAATTTCTCGGTAGTTCAAACCGAAGGTGAGCGTCAGGTAAATCGCAATCTCAAATTCTACAATCTTGATGCCATTATATCTGTGGGGTATCGGGTGAATAGCACACGAGCTACGCAGTTCCGGCAGTGGTGTACTTTCGTATTGCGTCAGTTTGCCATTCGGGGATACGTGATTGACAAGAAGCGGATGGAGAACGGTTCGTTTATCGGAGAGGACTATTTCGAGCATCTGTTAGCTGAGATTCGGGAGATACGTCTAAGCGAACGCCGTTTCTATCAGAAGTTGACGGACATATACTCCACTGCGATTGACTATAACCGTGATGCGCCGACCACACGGCTTTTCTTCAAAAAGGTACAGAATAAAATGCATTATGCTGTGCATGGACACACCGCAGCAGAACTGATTGTGGAGAGAGCCGATGCGGAGAAGGAACACATGGGAATGACAACTTGGGAAAATGCGCCGCACGGTAAAATCGTGAAACCGGATGTCAGTATCGCCAAGAATTATCTCAAGGAGAACGAGCTGGAGGATATGGGGCGTCTTGTGAATGCTGTCCTAGATATGGCTGAGCGAATGGCCAAGCGACATATCCCTATGACAATGGAGGATTGGGCGAAACGTATCGACATTATACTTGAAGCAACCGGCGATGCTGTTCTGACTGATGCCGGAAAGATCACTGCTGAATTTGCCAAAAGTTTTGCTGAGTCGGAGTTTGAGAAATACCGCATTATCCAAGACCGACTATTCCAATCGGACTTTGACCGTTTCAACGAAAACCTTCTTTCATTGGATACAGAATAATCACTTACCATGTCATACAAAGAAAAATATAATGAGCTTGTGGAGTTGTCGCATAGCGAAAACTTTGAAATAAAAGAGAAGGCTGATGCGTGGCTTATTAGTATCGGTCTGCAAGGTGCAGCCGAACTGAGGGTCTCGGCGTTTCTGCTTGATTTGGCAATCAGAAACGTAAAGGGCGAAATAACGAGTGACGAAGTCAGTCAATTGTTAAACGCCCATTACGCCAATACGCCTAAGACCGAAACAAAGCGCAGTCACGGATTGGATGGAGATTACGAAATCATACCTCCCGATTCTCCAAGAATAAAGGAAATCGAAGAATGGAGTCGAAAAATTCGTCCGGGTCTTTACACAAATACCGATAAAAAATAGTTCAATGAGCAATATTTGCACTTTGAGAGAACCGGATTACAGGAAATAGTTTCACCGCATCAGAATAGACAATCTGCGACAAAATTTGTCGCATAAACAAATTAAGTCGCAGATTCTCAATTACTCAAATTCGAGTTGCTCCAGTAATATTCTTTCAGTGTCGCGTTTGAAATCAGTACGATTGTATCTCTCACCGGAACACATTTCACAACTGCAGGGTTGCCCGGTAGTGCGATAAACCTGACACCATTTTACTCTACGAAGTTCTTTCCAAGTTGCAGCTTCTCGAATTGGTCCATGTGAACCAAACTCAACATACACGGGAGCAAATGCTCTAAAAATAGTGCGTAACCTATTACGCCACACGCGTTTCTTT
>JAAVDA010000035.1 GCA_014802045.1 Bacteroides sp. | reverse complement strand
TTTGAAGATCAGAAATATCAGGGATTTAAGGAAGTTCTTTTTTTCTCCGAAATTAAGGTCATATTCCTCTTTAGTCACCTTAAATGGGTTCATCGAGATCGGCTTTTCCTTTGAGTATGAGATGTATGTGCCTCCGAAATAGCCGCAGATACCTTCGTAAGAGTCACCTGTATCGACCATAACAACGTCAGTATTCTGTTCAAGCAACTGACGCACAACGCTGTTCATATGAAAGCCCTTATAGCGTTGATTATCAATAGTGTTTTATAAAAATGGGTACATGAGAGGTACAAATTTCGAGGGTATGTAGCAAAATTGTGTTCCCTCGCGTAAGAATTGCGTTTTCAAGTAGTTAGAGCGATCTTGGCTAAGATAGGTATTTATAATTAAACACCCATTTTGTGTTAAGTTTATTCTATATAAGTTTACAATATTTAACGCGATAAAATAGAGTACGGATAGCCATAGAAAAGGCAGTAATGCCAAAATTGGTTTTACTGCCTATGCGAAATCGGGTCGAGGGGTTTCCCCTTGCAAGGGTGTTTTTAGGGCAGCATGATGCCATGAGAATGTCCGACAAGAACACATCTTGCGTTAGCAACCGAATAATAGGATAATATCTTAGTTATCCGGAATCCTAATGCGTGAGCATTGGGATTTCATCGTTTATTTGTAGTTGAGGACATATTAAGCCAATTAAGATATGCTTCCCTACCTAAATATTTTTGAGTATCTCCATAAAAGAAGAATCTGTCCGATTTTGGTTGCCACGACAATTCATTTTGATAAATATTTGATGGATCAATATTCCCAATAACAGGCAATTCGGCTACATTCCGTGTCGTAAATATATGTATTAATAATTCTTCCTTGAAAAATTCAGGAGTATTATTTAATTGATAACATCGTTGGAACCTCAAAGGATGAAGTTGGGGGATGTCTATATCTTCTATAGTCACTTCAAAGTCATATATGAGGGGAGTAATTGCAATATGACACATTGGATATGACCAATTATTGGGCGATAGTTCTAATTTTACACCATCATCAAGAACGACAGCTATACCATAAAAACCGTCTTGGGGATTCGTTCTAATTACATCTCCTCTCTTGAATAAACTATATTTCTTTCTTGCCATGATAATACCAGATGACTGTTTTTAATGATTGATTTTTATGAACCGAATAATTGAGGTATAAATCAGCAAACCGATTGAATAGATGGTGTTCAGCAGCAGTATGAAAAACCACCATGTCAATCTTGCTCCATAGTGGCTATTGAAGATAAGATTGTAACTCAATATAGCATTATAGACAATCATTACAATCAGATTGCCAAACGCGGTTCTTGGTTTAACTCTTTGACATAGCCATGTGGATAAAAGCGACAGCGCATAAGTCACACCAAGCAATGCTGCATCCTCGTTCCACTCTTCTATTATGCAACTCACAATCGCCAATAAAAGGAGAATAAGCCACGCTACCCAAAATCGTTTATTGGTCAGTTTCATGTCATTGTTGTTTTGATGGGTTGAACAACAGTTGACGATTATTAGCAAAGTCGTCATACACACTGTCTACTTGATGTAGAACGATTCTGGCAATATTCCTTTTGCCGAGGGCTGCCATCCACTCTGTTTTTGTTTCATGCCACTCAATAGAGTCTTTTGGCACATCAATTATGACATATCGTCGCATTTCCCGGTTGCCGTATGTGTGCCCGGGCATTTTATCCACTGGTGTCAACTCCTCGGTATAGGCCATATAAATAATTGAATCCGTTATGCCCACATATTCAACTGAAAGTCGTGCAGATAATAAACAGTTAGGGTAATAATCGAATTTGTCAGTATTACGACGCTTTTCACAATGCCACACATTTCTGTCGTCTATTGCAGTAAGCTCATAAGGTGCAATTAACGGAACACGGTAGTAATCCCATGCACCGTAATCAGAATAAAAGTCAGTACGAAGCGCGGTATTGATTTCTTCCTTGACACTCTCCTTGACTTCATCATATTTCGATTTTATTCTCGAACAGCCACAAGTCAAACCCAATAAAACCATAGCCAAAACAGTAATGTTTCTCATCGTTTGCCTCCTTTCCGCCAAATGGCTATAAACAGAAATAGAGTAATGGCATAATTTGCAAACACAAGATAACCCATATCTTTTATAGCGTTCTGTGAATAGGCGCGAATAATCTCAACAGCATCCTGAATATTTCTTTCAGGATCAAAATATAATGATATTGGGTATTCGGTATAAAAAATGTAATTAGAAATATTAAGTATTGCCAAAACCATCAACACTACAACGCCTATTATTTTCTGCCACAGTTTCATGTATATATTATCTCTAATTGAGCAAAATTACAAAAAATATCTGATAGTCAGTGGGACATTTGTCTCATTTGTCGTGAAAATCAGTATTTTCTGTCTATAAATAGGCATTTCTAACCTTTTAGGAATAGGATTACTGATGATACTGATTTTGTTTACAAACACACAAAAGAGTTGGAATACAAAAATTCTAAGCCCTGAAAATTTGCAGGTTACAGTGAAGAACTACAAATAAGGGACAAAAAGGACTTTTAAGCGTACAAACTATGGTATATTCTCGAAGCCGGGCAGGTTTCAACGGAATTGAAATTGAGGTCGGAAAAAGAGAAGTCCATAACTTTGAGTTTGTTGGCTCAAAGTTATGGACCTTATAAGGTGTACGAAAAGACGCTTATTCGTCTAAAATAACGACTTCTTCTTCGGTCTCGGGTTCATGGCGAAAAAGTTTGTTGATTAGTGGAATAGACATTGAAGTTACTTCTATTGCTCCTCCTTCGATAACATTGTTTAATGTGGGTGCCATAATAAAATTCCCGTTAATTTCGGTAGCGATGGCCTTTAATAGATTCCGCTCGGTGAAGTCTTTGAATGCCGTTGTAATTTCTGTAGGCTCTCCATTGTCAAGCCGAAAACAGACAACAGGGATATTATCATAGAAGGGTTCAATATGTACGGATGCCTCGGCAACATTGGCTTGAAACGTGTCGGAGGTGTCCTAATACCGAATACAATAGTATCATCGTTCATTAATCCGAAAAACCATCCATAAGGCTCTGGCAGGGATGTGCGATACAGATATTCGCCGACCTTTATAAATTGCTCCGTAGTACAATTGCTTTGCTCATAAAGCAATGAACTATTAGATAACTGAAAATTATCGGATTCATTGATTAGACGCACGGCATTGAACATAGGTGCAAATAACTCCATCGTCGCACTACATTGACTGACGACAGGAGTAAAAGTAACCGCCCAATGCACGGCATATTTTGTGTCTAAATCAACTTGCAACGTATCGGGTAAGTCTGTGAAATTTATCTTGGCTTGCAATGGAGCACACGCAAATACTATCAGCAGTAACACAGCGAGTTTCTTCATAATCGGAAAGAGTTTGAGTTATCCCAGACCTCCGTCAAGTTTGACGGTATCAAGGTTTACAAGGACAGTAATATATGAATCTCCTCCATCGAGATAAACGATTATATTTGTATAATCCATTCTTGGAGTCATATCGCTTTTGGGGAACATGTTAATAAAGATTTGTCGTTCTCCAAGTTCATTTATGCCGCCGAAATATTGGCAGAAATAGTTTTTAAGGCTGTTTTTGTTTTTAAGGTTGTAATATGCCCCAGTTCGTTTTGCATAGGAAATGATTGTACCTATATTCTCTTTCAGGATTTTATCGGCTACCTCTACTTCTTCGGGAGTAGGTGTAAACCGTTTTGAAAATTTATAAGGTTCAGGGAATGTAAGTCGGTCTTCGCTAAAAATTATTCCTTTATCGGTTTTGTCCTTGCGCATAAACCAGACGGTGCCACCGAAGGCCTCGTCGCACTCAACCTTATTCATGTAATAATGAGAGGCACAACTTGAAAAACCGAGTGATGCGGTTAAATATAATAATATGTTGGATAACTTAAGCATGCTACAAAGTTACATATTTTCTGCGAGATATTAATAAGTTGTCTATTAATTACAACGCTAATAATGAGTCTGATATTGCTTGTGCGTGGATTAAGATAACCGTTTACAGCCTGAACCCTCGGCTCTGCGACCGGTTCACCTCCTCCAGAACAGAAGGGAGATTGGAGGTAAGGCGGTCAAGCTCTTTGCTGCCTTTCTCGAACTGTCGGTTATCAAGGTGTGGTCGGACAAAGACTTTGAGAGTATGAGCTGCATCTTGAACGTTGGGTGCATCGGCAAGATAATCAGCTATCTTCTCTCGGTGAGACATTGTAAACTCCTTGAATACGGATCTTGAAAATTCGATAAGGGATGTTATCGCCTCGCGTAATCTTCGATCAAGCATTTCAAGCATGGCTTTGATTCGGGCGAGAAGGTCGGCTTTCTCAAATTCAAGTCGTTCAATCCGTGTGTTTGAGGTGCTTTCAAGATTGCGGTAAGCTTTTGATAGTTCGCTGTATTTTGTCTGAACGGCATTGAGTTCGTCCGTGTGCTGTTTTATTATCTTCTGTTTTTCAACTTCGTGTTGAGCCTCTTTCTTCTCAATGATAGTATGGGCTTTCTGTTCTGCGAGGATTGGGAGTTGAGCCACCTGAGCCTGCATCTCTGCAACCTGCTCTTGCGCTTTGTCGCGCTCACTGTTGGCGGTTTCAATCTCCGATTGTAGCCGTGTGTTCTCACGCTCAATCTCGGCATACTTGCCTTTGCCGAAGATGTTGGCGAGTCCGCTTTTCAGTGCGCTGCCACTCTCGGCATCGAGGGCTTTCTGTTTCTCTATACGCTGAACTTCAAGTTCGGCAATCTCGGTTTCCTTTGCAGTCTGCTCTTTGAGAAGTTCAGACTTTCGGCTTTCAAGTTCCTGCTGCTCCTGCTTCAACTTCTTGACGTGAGCCGATGCCATCTTCTCCTTATACTCGATGGCTGACAGACCCTCAATTCCGGTATCCTCTTTTGGTGTGCCACGCTCCATGCCGAGGCTTTCGGCAAGGACAGTCTGCATTTGCTTACATACCTCATTGTCAATCTTGACAGTCTTTCCGGTCTCGTGATTGAGCCAGTCAACGATGATGTGGGCGTGATGATTGGGTAGCAAATCATCGGTTTCGGGGTCAGGATGTCCTTCATCGTGATGAAGGTCTATACTGATAACCGTAATGCCATATCCTTCAAGCCAACGGA
>JAAVDA010000034.1 GCA_014802045.1 Bacteroides sp. | reverse complement strand
TACCTTTGCGGTTGAAGTTAATACGAGTGTTGAATGCATCCAAAACTTTTAGTAGACATTAAGGTCTAGAAATCTAGCTTGATGTGTTCAACAAATAAGGCAGAGACGGACTATAACCCCGTATGGCCCTCAATGGCTAGCTAACAAATAGGTTCACCGTCTCTGTCTTTCTATTAACAAATCAGAGGTCAAATGTTAACTCTGAATCGCACTGCAAAGGTAAAAGCTAACAAGATATCAGGCCATCCCGGCCTGGCTCACTACTTTCATTAGCTCAACAACTCCCTTTTAACAACCACTTTTTTACATTGACCCATATTACGTCTTTCATTGGGATGTTACAGATTAAAGAAAATCGTCCGTCCTATTCCCATGTGGGAGCAGGACGGACGTGTTTCATAGCCATTTGCTGAAGTCAGCGTTTGCGCACAGGGTCGCAGGTGAGACCCACACCGAGCTTCTTGAAAATCTTATGGTCTACCTCGCCGAGCATCACGGTGGAATGCACCTGACAGCCGTTGAACTGCGGAAGCATCTCAAGAGCACGGCGGCAGTTTTCGTCGTGAGTGCTGAGCACGGATAGCGCCACAAGCACTTCGTCGGTGTGCAGGCGCGGATTGTGGCCGCGCAGATAGTTGAGCTTGGTATACTGGATAGGCTCAATCATCTCCTGGGGAATGAGCTTCACGCTGTGGTCTATTCCGGCGAGATGCTTCACGGTATTGAGAATCAGAGCTGCGCTCGGACCGAGCAGTTCGCCCGATTCGGCGGTGATGATAGTGCCGTCGGCAAGCTCTATCGCCGAGCTGGGTTTGCCACACCTTTCGGCTCTCTCCTTGGCTGCTGCAACAGGCCGGCGGAAACCGGTGTCGATTTTGGCCTGCTTCATGAGCAGGGCAATCTTATTGACTTCGCTGTCGGAGCAGTTGCCCTGAGCGAGATGATTGAGCGAGGTGAAGTAGCGGCGGATTATTTCGTCTTTCGACGCGCGACAACACACTTCGTCGTCGCTTATGCAGAATCCAACCATATTGACCCCCATATCGGTGGGCGATTTGTAGGGGTTTTCTCCGTAGATGCCCTCGAAGAGCGCGTTGAGCACGGGGAATATCTCTATGTCGCGGTTGTAGTTGATGGCGGTCTTGCCGTAGGCCTCAAGATGGAAGGGGTCGATCATATTCACATCGTTGAGGTCGGCGGTGGCTGCCTCGTAGGCAATATTGACAGGATGCTTAAGGGGGAGGCTCCACACCGGGAAGGTCTCAAACTTCGCATAGCCCGCCTCGATGCCTCGCTTATTCTCATTGTAGAGCTGGCTCAGGCACACAGCCATCTTGCCGCTTCCGGGTCCCGGAGCTGTGACGATGACCAGAGGGCGCGAGGTGCGGATGTAGTCATTGTGGCCGAATCCTTCGTCGGAGGCTATGAGGCCCACATTGTTGGGGTAGCCCTCGATGGTGTAGTGATAGTAGGTGGTGATGCCGAGACGCTCGAGACGCTGCCTGAAGGCATCGGCGCTTATCTGACCGTTGTAGTGGGTGATGCAGACAGAGCCGACCAGAAAGCCGCGTTTCTGGAACTCCTCGCGCAGACGGAGCACATCCATATCGTAAGTGATGCCGAGGTCCTGACGCACCTTGTTTTTCTCGATATCGAGAGCACTGATTACTATCACTATCTCTGCGTGGTCCTGTAACTGGGTGAGCATCCTCAGCTTGCTGTCGGGCTCGAATCCGGGGAGCACCCGGCTTGCGTGGTGGTCATCAAAAAGTTTGCCGCCGAGCTCAAGATAGAGCTTGTTGCCGAACTGAGCAATGCGCTCCTTGATGTGTTCGGACTGAATTTTGAGATATTTCTCGTTGTCGAAGCCGTGTTTCATAACGGAATGCAAAGTTACATTTTTCCTTGCATCCGTTCAACCTTTCGAGAGCAAATAATTTATCAACATTTCCCGAAGTCCGGAGATTTCAGCTTCCGCCAGCCTGACTATCTTCCCTGATTATCAGCAATACATCGCCGACATGGAGACGTCTCGTGCCGTTGGGTACTATATAGCGCTTGCCCCGGCGAATCATCATCACGAGAGAGCCCCCCGGGAGTTTCATCTGTCCGAGCGTATTGCCTTGAGCCAAATGAGAGGGGGTAAGGGTAAGTGTATGGAGCGATGTAGGCATCTCATCGGGAAGTTCCACACCAAACTCCGACGGATCGTCTTTAGGCGGTTCAGACAGCCTCAGCTTGCGGGCGAGGGAAATCACTGTAGTGCCCTGAATCGAGAGCGAAAGCAGGGTGACGAAAAACACGATGTTGAATATCTGACCTGACCCAGGCACATTGTCGACCACAGGATAAGTAGCAAAAATAATCGGCACCGCACCACGCAATCCCACCCACGACACAAACAGCCTGGAGCGCATATTTATGGACCGCAGAGGAGCGAGTGAGAGAAACACACTCAGAGGTCGCCCAACCAATATCATGAATACTCCTATGAGCAGCGACACTGCGGCCACATCTATCATCTCATGCGGATTGACGAGCAGTCCGAGCATCAGGAACACCACTATCTGAGCCAGCCAAGTGAGGCCATCCATAAACTTGCAGATACCTCTCAGGTAGGCCATGCGCGCATTGCCTATGGTTATACCGGCGATATAGACCGCCAGATAGCCATTGCCACTGAGCACGGCGGTAAGTGAATATGTGAGAAACACACTCCCGATCAAGAGAATCGAGAGCATAGCCGTGGCCTGTCCGGCATCCTCACCCGACACCGCCTTCCGTCCCATACGCACATAGATGTGCATGAGCCTGACCGTACCACGGGCCACGAGCAGGCCCATCGCGATACCGATACCAAACTGCATGAGCAGCTGCAGTACCAGGCCGCCGGCCGACAGATCTCCGGGCTGCATTATCGCCCCGATCAGTATGATTGTGAGCATATAGGCCATCGGATCATTTGACCCGCTTTCAAGTTCAAGCATCGGACGTAAGTTGTAGCGCAGACCTACCTTCTGTGATCCGAGAATACCGAACACAGAGGCCGAATCTGTAGACGACATCGTGGCGGCCAGCAATAGCGAGGGCAGAAAGGCAAAATGGATATTGGTCCACGACATCCCTGAGAGCCACCAGATGAACAGACCGGTAAGCAGAGCCGTGAGAAGCACTCCCACTGTTGAAAGCAACAGTCCGGGAAGCAATACCGGACGGATAGACGAGATCTTGGTGCCCATGCCACCCGAGAAGAGAATCACGCACAGGGCGGCCATACCGATAGTCTGAGTGGTATGCATATCGCTGAACTGTATCCCCAGCCCATCGGTGCCAAACAGCATCCCGACAAGCAGGAACACCAGCAGCAGCGGCAAACCTATCCTATAGCTCGATTTTCCGAACATCACTCCGGCAATAAGAAGCACGGAGCCTGTGAGCAGCATGTTTTCAGTCGTCATAATCAATCGGTGTGAGTTTGGTCTTTGAGAGGGAGATCTATTCGGAATGTGGTGCCCCGACCGGGCTCAGACGCACGCACATAGATGCGGCCGTGGTGATAGGTCTCCACGATGCGTCGGGCAAGAGTGAGGCCGAGTCCCCATCCTCTCTTGCGGGTGGTGAATCCGGGCTGGAATATGCGCTTGAAGTCGCGGCGGGCAATGCCGCGCCCGGTGTCTGTGATTTCTATAGACACATGGGTTGATGAGGCGGCACACACAAGGGTGAGACTCCCCTCTCCACTCATGGCGTCGACAGCATTCTTGATAAGATTTTCCATGACCCATTCGAGAAGTGGCTCACACATCTCCACTATGGCTCCGGCCGAGAGGTCTGTCACCGTCCAGACCACCTTGCCCGACACGCGATTGCGCATATAGGCGCCCGAGCGCAGCATCACCTCGCCCACACTCCCCTCTTCCAGACCGGGACTGGAGCCAATCTTGGAGAAGCGTGAGGCTATGGCGGCCAGACGCTCCACATCTTTCTCCATTTCAGTGACGGCACTCTCCGCCTCAGGGGCAATGGTACGGAGATAGTCCATCCATGCCATGAGCGATGATATGGGGGTGCCGAGCTGATGGGCTGTCTCTTTCGACAAGCCAACCCACACTTTGTTTTGCTCGGCCTTTTTTGTGGCCGTCAGGGCGAAATAAACCACAGCGATAAACACCCCCATCACAAGCATCTGCACATAGGGAAAAATACTCAGGCGCCGCAACAGGCGCGAGTCTTCGTAATAGAGATGCTGCATGACTCCGGGAGCTATCTCAATGCCGATCACGCGCGGACTATGGCGCATCTCGGCGAGCCGACTGCGGAGAAAAGCCTCGTTGGCCGCGGAGATGGAGAGGGGGTCGAGAGTGTCGGCCGGCTCAGGGAGATTGAAATTGCGATGGAGAAGTATGCGTCCGTCTGCGTCGGTGAGAAGCACCGGGATAGTGCGGTTGGCCTCGATGATGGAGAGCAGAAAGTCTACATCGGCGCCGTCGGCCGACTCTGAGGCGAGCCGACGTGTGGCGTCGGCCCAGAGCTCCATACGCGAGCGCTCCTGGGCGGCAAGCTCGCTCACAAGCGACGATGAGAAATATGCAACTATTCCTATCACAGCCACAGCCACGGCCAATAGAATCCATCCGCCCCGGCGGCGCACTGCATAGATGTCCATATCTGAGTCAGATGGTGCGGGGTGTGATGGGCAGCCGCAAAAAGAACCGCGCTCCATCCTTATAAGACTTGTCGGCCCACACCTCTCCTTTTAACAGACGGGCTATAAGGCGGCAAATGGCCAGACCGAGACCATTGCCCTGCATGCCGGGGTCAAGCTTTTCGTAGCGCCCGAAAATCACCTCATGCTTTCCTTCAGGTATGCCTACGCCGGTGTCGGTCACTGCAAAGGTAACTGAAGATGAGTCGGGAGCCACCTCATAGCTGAGCGTGATGAGGCCGCTGGCAGTAAACTTGGTGGAATTCTGGAGCATATTGATGAGCACCTGCTCCACTCTGCGGCGGTCTGTGGCAATGATAAGGTCGGGCTGATTGGACGATGCGAACTTCAGCTCCACTCCGGGCTCCAGGCGCAGCTCCACGCTCTCTATGGCTATCTTACAGATTTCGTGGACAGACACCGACTGAATATTGAGCCGCAATTTGCCGGAATCGATGGCCGAGAGATTGAGCACATCGTTAAGGAGCGACTGCACGAGGTCGATATTGAGATTGACAATATTGGAATATCTTTCGAGATAGGCGCGCTTTTCGTCGTCGACACTGTCGACAATCATCTGGGAGAAACCGGCAATGGTGGTGAGAGGTTCGCTGATTTCGTGGCTGATGTTGGATATGAATTCAGATTTCACCCTGTTGGCCCGGCGGGCTTCATCGCGGGCTTCGGTGAGCTCGGTGCGGCTCTGCTCAAGGCGGTCGCGCTGTTCGAGGAGGTCAACATTGGAGTTGGCGAGGTTTACCGAGAGCTTTCGGGCATGGCGATACTGCCTGTAGACAAAACCTGCCAGAAGCAACAGAATAACCGATGCTATGACCATCACAATCAGCACACGCCTGTTTGACTTAATGGTTTCTTCTTTCATGAGATACTGCACCCTCATGCTCTTATCCTGAAGTCTCACATAATCTCTTATGAGTTTTATCTCACGGTTATTATGGTCGAGAGCCTTGTCTGTGAGGTCTTCAAGACGACGCAAATAAAGCTCCATGGCCTTGATAAGCGTTTCCGAATCGCCAGTGGCCCGGGCTGCCTGCTCGGCAAACTTATAGATTTTCGTCAGGCCCATAGAGGTGAGTGCGCCAGGCTTGTCGAGATAAGGTTTAAGATATGGAAGCGCCTCGTCATAGCGTTTCATACCCATGAGATAATAGATAGTGGCAAGGTGGTTAGACTCAATGTCTTTCTTCACATCGGGGTCTTGTTCGGCAAGGTCGACTATGCGCTGATAGAAATCTTCTATCTCTCTGGTGCTGAGAGCCGGGAAGTTGCTGAGAATGCGTCGGTAGGAGGTGTAGCGGTTGGTGTTGTAGTTGCGGAATTCTCTGCCCTGCGCCAAATATTTCTCCTGAAGATTATCCATTATAGCGAGCAGGTTTTTGTCGGCCTGCACGGCTGCGTCATACATCCTGCTGTCTGTAAATGTCTGTGCTGTGCGGGTGTAGTAGAGATTGCGGATTGCGTACTGATCTTTTGGAAGTGAGCTTATGAGCACTTCGAGACGCAACAGAAAATCTTTCAGCAGTTCGCCGTGGGAATCACGACGGATGTTGATGCAGACAGTGAAGAGGTTTTCTATTTTTTCATAGATACTGTCGGATGAATTGGAGGAGTATGCTTCAAGGGCTTTATGGAGATTTTCGCGGCGCTCCTCTTCGGGCATCACTCTCGACCCGCTGATTTCCCGCATCAGACGCACGAATGTGAGCCCTTCGTTTTGGTCGGGTGACCCCGGGAGACGCTCCATCTCTTCCTCTACACGCCGCTGAATAGAATCGTAGCCGAGATAGAATGAAGCCATCTGCTCAAGCAGTTCGATGCAGGCTTTTGTGTCGCCGGCACGTTTGGCCACCGGATAAATCACCGGGTGAAGCTTCTTCTTTTCGGCTCGGGTGCCGAGATCATAAAGATCGTAGAGGAGATTAAGACTATCTGCCGGAGTGATTGCGCGTGAGAGTGCGCTCTGGAGGCTGTCGACTGTGGCCTGACTGTGAGTGACGGCCGCCGCAGAGCATACAGCCGAAAGAAAAGAGATGATAAGTGTGATGAATATCGGGCGCATAGTAACGAAAGTCTGACGTTTGTCTAATGTCTCCGCAAAAATAATAAAAAACATCAAATCAGCAAAACGGTTTTTATAATGGCCCGGGGCAAAAAAAGAACGGCTCTTTCGGGTGTGGGTCGGGGCGCATGAGACCGACGTTTCAGAGCGATGCACGCGTCGCCCCTGCCGGTGGAAATCGAAGCGGCTCCCGGATTGTGCCGGAAGCCGCTTGCTATAGATTGGAGTGAGGCGTGGAGAGCCTCAGAGGTTTATTCAGGGTTGTTGTCGCGACGGGGGCCATGGTTGCCTCCTTCACGACGGGGACGGTCGCCATCACGGCGGGGCTGCCGGGGACGGTCGCCATTGTTGGGACGACGCTCGCCTCGGGGAGCGCGCTCACGCTCTACATAGCCTTCGGGCTTTGCCTGAAGAGCTCGCATAGAGAG
>JAAVDA010000033.1 GCA_014802045.1 Bacteroides sp. | reverse complement strand
TGGTGTCCTGAAGCAGGTCGTAGGCGTCGTCGCGGTTTGAGGTGAGCATATACGCGAAGTTGAGGAGATTTGCCTGGAGGTCCATGAGACGGGTCTGGAAGGTTGCGGTTGCCATGATGAAATGTTATTTGGTGGGTTGTGATGATGTCTGTCTGTTTGAGTGTGTCAGCGGGGTTGTTGTTCGTTGACGATGCAAAGTTACGGCAAAAATAACGGTTGCAAGAATTTTGAGGTTAAAGGAGGTTAAATTCGTTACGAGGTTGTTACAATTGGATGTGATAATAATGGATTGTGTGGTGTAATATAGGTGTTATTCAGGAAATTAAGATATTACAATAATGTTGTGCAATTGTTACACTGCCTCACGACAGAGAAATTGGGGGAGCGCGTGCGCTGCCCGAGGTATCTTTGATTGGTGATTTTCCACATAAAGAAAAGAGCTGAGTCTGCTTGACTCAACTCTTTGACATTGTGTTGCCTTGGAAAGATTCGAACTCTCACAGGCGGAACCAGAATCCGACGTGCTACCATTACACCACAAGGCAATCTTTTGTTTTCGTGTTAATCTCTCTTGATTACGGGTGCAAAGTTAGGGCGTTTTTTTGAACTGTGCAAATTATTTTGAACTTTTTTTCTAACTTTTTTGAGGTAAAATGTGTAACGCTTGTAGAATCAACATATTAGAGATAACCGCGGATTATGCCTCTCTTGGCATTTCTGACGAATAGTATTATCTCGTCTCTTTCGGGGGTGGCAGGAAGCTCGGCCTCTATACGCTCAATGGCGTCGGAGTTATTTAGTCCGGACAGATAGAGGTAGCGATAGATTTCCTGAATTTCGCGGATTGTTTCGCTGGTGAATCCGCGTCGGCGGAGCCCGATGGAGTTGACTCCGGCATAAGATATCGGCTCACGGGCAGCCTTGACATAGGGGGGGATATCTTTGTTGACAAGTGCTCCGCCTTGAATCATCACATGCGGACCGATATGGCAGAACTGGTGGATAAGGGCTCCTCCGCCTATCACTGCATAATTATCTACAATTACTTCTCCGGCAAGCTGGGTGGCATTGCTCATGATTACATTGTCGCCCACCACACAATCGTGGGCCACGTGGCAATATGCCATGATGAGGCAGTTGTGGCCTACGATGGTCTTACCTTTGGAGGCGGTGCCACGGTTGATTGTCACGCATTCGCGTATGGTGGTGTTGTCGCCGATTATAGCGAGAGTCTCTTCTCCCTGAAACTTCAGGTCCTGAGGGATTCCGGAGATTACCGCACCCGGAAAAATAGTGCAGTTTTTGCCGATTCTTGCTCCGGCCATAATGGTGACGTTGCTTCCAATGCGTGTGCCTTCGCCAATCTCAACATTTTCTTCAATTGTGACAAAGGGGTCTATGACCACGCTTGGAGCAATCTTTGCCGCGGGATGGATGTATGCGAGTGGTTGTTTCATCAAGTTACTTGTTTTTGATAATCTGGGCCATAAATTCACATTCGCTCACGATTTTTTCGCCAACGAAGGCGTAACCCTTCATCACGGCACAACCGCGACGAAGCTCTGTCATGAATGAAAGGTGGAAGATAAGGGTATCACCGGGGACTACTTTCTGACGGAACTTCACATTGTCTATCTTCATGAAGTAAGTGGAATAGCGTTCGGGGTCTTCTACGGTTGAGAGCACGAGCAGACCTCCGGTCTGAGCCATGGCTTCAATCTGAAGCACTCCGGGGAGCACCGGTTCCTGAGGGAAGTGGCCGGGGAAGAATGGTTCGTTGGCTGTGATATTTTTCACACCTACGATGTAGTTATCGCCCTTCTCGATGATTTTGTCGACGAGGAGCATAGGATAGCGGTGAGGGAGGAGTTCGCGGATGCGGTTGTTGTCCATCACAGGCTCCTTGTTGGGATCGTAGACGGGTGCCTGAATATCCTGACGCTTGATTTCCTTGCGTATTTTCTTGGCAAAGGTGGTGTTGATGGCGTGTCCGGGGCGTGTGGCTATCACTTTGCCTTTGAGAGGGCGGCCAATGAGGGCAAGATCGCCCATCACGTCCATGAGCTTATGGCGTGCGGGTTCGTTGTCGGCCACAAGAGGCTTTTCTTGAATGAAGCCAAACTCGCTGACTTTTTTGCGCTGCACACCCATGAGGTCGGCCAGACGGTCGAGCTCGCTCTGATCCATGAGAGAGTCGTAGATCACAACGGCATTCTCAAGGTCGCCTCCTTTTATAAGGTTGCCTTTAAGCAGGCATTCGATTTCGCGAACGAACACAAATGTGCGGCTCGAAGCAATCTCTGATGGGAAATCCTCTATGCGTTCGAGTGTGGCATACTGGTTGGGGAGAACGGGAGAGTCAAACTGCACCATCACATCGATGCTGAAATCATTGTCGGGGAGAACGACAATAGAGGCACCGGTAGCTTCGTCGCGCACTTCGATTTTCTGTTTCACGATATAGAAGTCTTTGTCGGCTTTCTGCTGCACGACACCCACTTCGGCAATCTTCTCGCAGAACACTTTCGCACTGCCGTCGAGAATAGGCATCTCAGGGCCGTCAAGACGAATCAGACAGTTGTCTACTCCGGCTGCATAGAGAGCTGCAAGCGAATGCTCTATAGTGCTTACGCTCACATCGCCCTTGCTCAGCACAGTGCCGCGGTTTGTGGAGCTGACATTTTCAGCGAGAGCATCAATTACAGGCTCGCCTTCAAGATCGGTGCGCTGCACCTTGTAGCCCGTATTGTCGGGGGCGGGAAGAAATTCGGCGGTTATCACCTTGCCTGTGTGAAGTCCTTTACCATTGACGGTAAACGGAGCTTGGAGTGTTACTTGCTTCATTGCTGTGATATGAGATGAGTTTTTATTATTCTTTATCTGTATTAATGAGCTTGGCGAGCTCATCTACTTTTTTATAAAGGCCAGACAGACGGCGAACATTGACTGCCTGACGTCCGTATTCGGTGAGGTCTATGGCGGGAGAACCGAAAAGGCGTGCTCCGGGAGCAACCTCTTTCTGGATGCCTGATTGTGCGGCTATCTGAGCTCCATCGCCCACAGAGATATGGCCGGCAACTCCGACCTGTCCTCCAATCATGCAGCGTTCGCCCACCTTCGTCGAACCAGCTATTCCGGCTTGGGCTGCCATCACCGTATCGCGACCCACAGAGCAGTTGTGGGCAATCTGGATGAGGTTGTCAAGTTTCACCCCTCTGCCTATTTTTGTGGCACCCATCATGGCGCGGTCTATGGTAGTGTTGGCTCCAATCTCAACATCATTGTCTAATTCGACGATGCCTGTCTGCGGAATTTTGTCGTAGCCATGTTCGGTGGGAGCGAATCCGAATCCGTCGGCACCAATCACGGCGCCTGAATGGATGATGCATCGACATCCGATGCGGCAACCGTGATACACTTTCACGCCCGGATAAAGAGTGGTGTTGTCGCCGATGCTCACATTGTCGCCCACATAGGTCTGAGGGTAGATTTGTGCGCCGGCACCGATTTTGGCTCCCTTTCCTATATAGGCGAAAGCACCTATGTATGCGTCGGGAGCCACCTCAGCATCGGTGGCAATAAAGCAAGGCTGCTCTATGCCATGGCGTGGCGGACACATGATTTTCTGCACTTCGGAAAGAAGATGAGCCACTGTGGCATATGGGTCATCCACACGTATGAGGGTTGTGCTTACGGGTTGTTCGGCCACAAAATCACGACTTACGAGCACCGCAGTGGAGCGGGTCGTATATATATGGTGGGTATATTTCGGATTGGCTAAAAATGATATCGCTCCCGGCTGTCCCTCTTCGATTTTTGCGAAGGTGGAAATACGGGCGTCTCCATTTCCTTCCACCGTTCCTCCGGCGATAAGGGCAATCTGACTCACTGATAATTCCATTTCGGTAACAGTTAAGTAGCTGTTCTAATTAAAACGATATGATAAAGTCTCATCTAAGTAGCAAATCTTGCATATCATCCGTTTGTTCGGTACCGGTCGCTTCGGCCTTTTTGCACACTGTCTCTGCGGTCTAATCGGCTCGGAATCGTCAGAACAGCTGATATGCGTTTAATTTGACCAGCTACTTATGATTCAAATTTAGAGTACAAAGGTGGTAATAATTTTTCATATAATCCACAGAATCGACATAAAATCGCTGTTAAGCCTAAAAAAAGTGAATATGTGTCAAAGAATACAAATAAATAATTGGCATACCATAGACCTGTCAAAGCCTATGGTATGCCAAGCGTAAGATATTATCTGACACGGAGGACTGTTCCGGATGAATGGGCGGTGAGGGCAGGAGCAAGCTGACTTTGTATGGTTGCTATTCCTGATGCAAACTCTCCGCTATTGTTGACCCACATATCATATGTGAGCAGATATGTGCCGGCAGGAAGATGGTCAATGAAAAGGTTGGTTTGGGAGTCGCGGTTCTCCCGATAGAAGAGCACTCCTTCGCTGAATATAGTGCCCGGCAGCTGGTCAACTGGTTCTAAACATGCCGCCCGCTCATCAGTGATTGTCACATAATCCATGGTTCGGGTGGTTTTGATAAGCAACTCTATTCTGACTTTTTCGCCGGGGTGGAGGGTAGATGTTTCTTTCCAGCCGGTTGAATCGGCAAGAAGCATACGCTTTTCAATAGTCACTTCATCAGAGCCTGCCGACTTTATATTGCGCATCGGGCGGGTGGCTCTGCTCATCACTGCGCCCCATGCCGGAGCATTCTGAGTGCGGGTGATTGCGAGCACGCTATTTGATGGAGCTTCTGAAAGATCTGTGTGTATTTCACCCGTGAAGCGTGATGAGGATTTAACGGAGAGGGGAGTGCCGTCAATGCTCACCGTGGTTTGGCCGGCAGGTGCAATCCATTTAGATGAGGTGGCAAGCACAGCAGCTATGACATCGGTGGCAGTCGGGCCGTTGCCCCAGTCCATGGCCTCTTTCTGAATTATGAGCCACTGGCGAATACGGTCGGTGTCTGGCGCGTCGGGAGATATCATTGCATAGGCTCTTGCAGCGGTGGCGGCAGTGGTGAGAGTTTCGTAATAACCGTAAGTGTCTGTGACGGAGGGCCACCACATACCTTTCTGAGGAGAGTATGTGGAATATTCGCTCACTGATTCCATTATTTTTGCCGCTACGCTGCGGTAATTGCTGTTGTGGAGAATCATAGCCGAAATGGCTTTGTCTCTCACTTGCATTTTCTTCCAGTTTTTGAGAATATAGTTTATTCCGGCGGTTTTCACCTTTGTGCCGTCGGCTGTGAGTGCGAATTGTGGCCAAAGTGCCGACAGACGGGTAAATTCGAGGAATGAACCCTGAGGATTTTTACGCAAACGTTCGGCATCTTTGGTCTCCAGCCTACGGAATGCTCGGAGAGACATGGCCAAGAGAGAGTTATTGTCGGGAAGCATCCCAAGAGAATTAAGGCGTCCGAGGGTGTAGAGCACCGAGAGAGTGGCCCATTCAGACATTCTGCTGCTTGCCGCCGACCAGCTCCATCCTCCTTCGGGCTGCTCAAGACGGGAGAGGATAGAGAGAGCCTTAAGTGTGGCGGTTTTGATTTCATTTTTATCGAAAAGCAGAGCCAGACGAGCCATGCGCTCGCTGTCGGTTTGTGCATCGACCATCCAGGGAGTGGCCTCAAGCAGCATATTTTTCATGTCGGCATTTCTGCTCAGAAGCGATGTGAGCATGCTGTCTTTGTCGGCGGCATGCTGCCATTCGGTGAGAGCCTCTTCAAGAATCGGTTGTGTTTTGATAAGGTCTGCTGCAACAGCCGTAGAGAAAAGCGATGCGGCGGCATCGATAGAGGTTTCGCGTGAAGGTGTCCGCAGACCCGGTAGGGCTGTGACCACATACCATAGAGGATTGTCGCAATAGGTGAGAGTGAGCTGCCGGCCAACTTCCATGTCGGGCAGAGTGGTCTCGTAAGTGCGTTGGTCAGGGGCAATATAAAATGGCTTGCTCTCTATCACAGGACTTGAAGAGGGAAGCACAGGAATGATAATCTGCTCACCATCGGAATGGCCATCGGCCGATGAACGCACCCGGTAGCCAATGAAAGGAGCATCGTAAGGAGCATCGATTTCAGCATATACAACTGAAGACGCCGCAGGAAGAATAAGATCTGAGGTTATGGTATCGGAGGTGAGAATTCGTCCGGTTGAGGGGTCGAATGTTTCGATTATGGTTGTGGCAGTAAAGGGTGTTTCGGTATTGTTGAACACAGTGGCCGCGATTTCTACACTGTCGCCGGTTCGTACAAAGCGTGGAGGGTTGGGTGTGACCATAATCTTTTTTGCGGCTGTCACTTCGGTGGCAAAAGACGACGAGAGCATATCGCGGGTGAAAGCGAGGGCGTTGAAACACCAGGTGGTGTTGGCATCAGGCACGGTGAATCGGCAGGTCACCTTACCCTCAGAGTCCGTGGTCAGCATTGGTCGGAAAAGAGCCAGTGGTGTTTCGCCGGAGCGGTAGGCCGGGGTTTCTGTGGCCGTCACTTTGCTTTCGGCCGAAGTTTCTTCTGCTGTGGCTCCTGCATCGGCTTCAGCCATCATCGGTGCAACCATATCGGAGTGCTCAGACGCGGCAAAGAGATCGGCGTCTGCAGATTCCTCTTTGGTTATCAAACTGTTAGTGGAAGCTTTCTTCATGATTACACCTGAGCCCCGTGTGGCGAGCATACCTCTCACTCTATATCGTCCATTCGGACCGAAAGCAAGGCCGTAGGTGTCAAATTCAGGAATCGACAGAAGATTGCAGCGAAGGTATTCGAATGGCTTATTCACACCGGAATGAATGATTTGCTCCAGGGGAGGGGTGATGACGCTCAAATATTTTGCGGATCCAGACATCAGATGAAGATTCCAGTCGGCCTTGGCCAACTGGCGCAGAGCCTGATTATAGACATCGAGCACCAGAGCGGCAGAAGCCGGCGAGCCGTCTTTGGCTTTGACGGTCAGAGTCCAGCTTTCGGTAGAGCCGGGCACGAGCCGATTGCGGAATGTGGACGATTCGATCGTTATTCCCGGTATAGCAGCCTTATCGGTCAAGGTGATATCCATTGATGTGGTGCGATAGTTTTTGGTGGCAAACAGGTTGAGGTTTGCTTTCTCCTGCCCGTCGGTGACGGCTAAATCAAAAATGTGAATACCTGGCTCGCATTTTAACCATCGGCGGGAGATTATCTCGTTCTCATTCCATATGGTGGCGAGCACATATGTGTCGGGCGAGTATGTGCCGTAGACCACCTTTGCCTGCTTTCCGGTGAAGGAAGTCTGTGGTATCCATACGGGTAAATCTCTCGGGGGGAGTGGGTCGGTGAGGCGGTAGAGTGCTATGTTGTCAATGCTGAGGGTGTCGGCACCCGGATATGTGAGACTCAGAGTATAGATGCCGGATTTCACCTCTGACAAGTCTACACCGGTGGACGATGTGGAACATTCCCCCTCAACCGCAGTCTTTCCATCTGTATCGATGAGCGAATAGCCTACCAGAGCATTAATATCCTTACCCTCCGGATCTGTTACTCTGATATGGAAATCAACCGGTTTGGAAGCGTCTATATCAGATGCGGGGGAAGCTCCGAGGAGATAGCGTTTGGCTAAGGCGAATATGCGTGTGGTCTGACGGCTTTCCTGAGCGGAGGAAGTGACGCTGACATCTGCTGCGAAAACTCCTTTCGGGTCGGGCGACAGGGCAATCACATCTGCCGTAAGGGCTATTGAGAAGGATCCGTCGGTGTCAGTGGAGGTTTCGGTGGAATAGAATGCCTGACCACCTGAGAAGAAACGAGCGAAAAATGGAATGCTTTTCACTGAGACAGTGACCTTTGCTCCTGCCACCGGTATTCCGGCATAGGTCTCTGCCTTTCCACGCAAAGTGACACCACCGGCGGGAGTGCCCTGTTCTACCGTGGGTATCTCCACACTGAAAGTGGGAAGCTTATAATCGGACACGGTGAACCACACCTCTCCTCTGATTGATGGGTCGGTTGCATTGTCGCTGTTGAAGCTGATGTGGTATTGCCCGGTGAGTCCTCCCTCGGGCAGACGGAATTTGCCTGTGATGCGGCCGAATGCGTCGGTAGAGGCAATCAGAGTGTCGACCGACTGATTATTGGCATCATGAATCACTGCTTTCAGTCTAACCCCTTCGGCCGACTGCCTGATTTTACCATTGAAGGTATATGCTACAGCAAGCCATTCCACGCTGTCGCCCGGATGATAGATGGGCAGATCGGTGAAGGCAGCTAACGCAGCTCCGTCTTGTTTTACGGAAGAATTCAGTCGGTAAATGTATTGGGGGGAGGCATAGCTATCATTTTCTTTCGAAACGAAGAGATTGCCCTGCAGACTGCTGTCTATGCGGGCAATACCATTGCTGTCGGTAGATGTGAGTGAGCGTAAAGCCGCATTGCGGGCAGTGGGGAGCAAACGGATGTCGGCGTTCTCAACCGGGCGTCCGGTCGATTGATCAACCACAATGGCATTGCGCTCAGTGAAAGTCATTGTGGCAAGCGCAAAATGTGTGGCATTGATCATAGGGTAGCTTCTGTCTGCTATTCCGTTGGCCTTATCTATAGCAGGAACAATTATGTAGTGACCCGGCGATGGGAGCTTGAAGCTCAGAGTGGTGTCTGTCTGAAAAGGAATATGCTTCTTCAAAATAATCTCACGGCTGCTGATGGCCACCGGTAGGGGCGTTCCTTTCTCGTGTGAGTAGTAATGGTCGGTGGTGAAAGGGGACGTGTTGACGCGATATAGGGTCAGACGTACGGAATTGAGATTGCACAATGATAGTTGTACTTCAAACTCATCGCCGGGCACAACCGACATAGGAGCCGTCAGGTCTGCACTGCCCTGAAGAAGTTCGTTAAGAGTATTCTTAAGGCAGTTTACGGCATAGAAGGATGGATTTTCGGCAATGGTATGCTTGAGCTCTGAGGCCAATTGTGCGGTGTTTTCACTCCATGCTGGATAAGGGAGTTCGGATGCGGTGGTAAACTCATAGAGTGCGTAGGGAGCGGCAGCAGAATTGACGCATGATTTGTAGAGCGCATAGAGAAGCTCTGTTTGCTTTTGGCGGGCTTCCTGATAGGAGGATGGATAGACGCGCGATGAAATGAAGTTGATTTTCTTAGCTTCATTACACACATAGGGGATGCTTCCCTCGGTGTGGCTTGAGCTAATGAGATTGAATATGCTTATGACGGATGCGAGATATGGCCGCGTGGTGTGAATTGTGTTGACGGGATTGGAAGATGATAGTATGCTTGCGGGTAAGAATTCGTCGGGCAGGAGGGAGGTGCGGATGGCAATGCAACTGTTTGCCACGAAATCGAGCATAGTGGGATAGACTATTGAAGTCTCGCGGTTGAGAGTGATGACTCCTTTCATTGCAGATATGGGAGTGGCGCTCAAAATCTCCGGATTGCAGAGTGCGAGCCGGCAGAGCGAATCGGTCATATATCTGAACTGATTGCTGCTCCACTCGGTGTAATCATCCGGTATCGGCTGCAGGGGAGTGTCTCGCCGGTCATATTTCCATCGGTTGGCCTGATATGCGTTTTTGAGCATTGTGGCCTGAAGAAGTCTCAGCATGGCGAGTGTGACTCCTGGAGATGTTCTGGCAGCAATTGAGTCGATGCGCTTGTAGGAGGGGAGGAGAGTGTCGGGCGCAACAACGCTCTGAGCGAGTGTGAGGTCTATCAGTGCTCGCAGCATGTCGGGCTCGTTATGCGAGGCAAGGGCTGATTTAAGGCGTGAAGAAGCATCCTTCTCCACTTTGGCCGGAAAGGCGAAATCTGGCTGGGTCTGTTTAGGCATGGCTGATATTGAGGAGGATAAAAATATGGATGCTGCAAGAGTGCAGACGGATATGACAAGAGTGCGTAGTATCATAATAAGAACCAATGGAATGAGACGATTGCTGGATGAAACCTGAATTAACCTATCTGAGATAGGTAATAGGCGTTTAATTTATCAGCTCCTTACTGAAAAACAGAAAAACCTCACGGATGGTTGAACGAAAGGCATGTCGCTCTAACTCTCGGAGGTCTTTTTGTGATGGGCTATAAATTGTTTTTCTCAGTTGTGCGGCCGATTGTCGAACATCGGCTCTACGGCTAATCGGAGCCGGAAAATAAGGCTACGGAGTGCTCTTATTTCTTAGACGATTTGCGGTGACGATCCATCAGCTCGCGCATGAAGTCTCTCTCCGCTCCTTTCATCTTGAAGAGCTGCTCTTTAGTGAGGATTGATTTGAATTTAGGCAGATATTCCATCTCGATGGCGCCTTGCTTTCCTTTGAGTTCGGTCAGGGCTTCGGCAGCTTTCTCATATTCTGTGTCTGTGGCCTGCGCACCTTTCTTTCTCACCTCCCTCTCCATCTGCCGGGTTTCACGCTCAATCTTGGCTGTACGTTCGTCCATTTCCTCATAAACAGGCACAAATTTTGCTTTCTGCTCGTCTGTGAGCTTCAGCCTGTCGGCCATGAACTCAGCTTTATATCGGCGCATCTCTTTCATCCACTCCGTGCGTTCTTTTTTGCCTTTGCCCTGAGGATGAGGAGAGGCGTTCAGACTGGCCGACATGAATATAGCAGCGACGGCAACAATTATAGAAGCCATCAAACGGGAGAAGATTCTCTGTATCATCATAGCGAGGGAATTAGCGACGCAGTTGTAAATCCTTCATCATAGAGCTGGTCGAGGATATCGGTTTCGTCCACGTCGGAGATATAATAGTCATTCATAAAACTGTCGTCGTTCATGGCTTCGGCAAGAGCCGGACTCATCGAGGGATAGATATTGTCGGCCGACGGACGCATGAGATCCATCATCTTCATCATGCACCATACGCCCATAAACATAGCGGCCATGTAGACGTACGGGCGGATTTTCTGCCACATAGTGCGTGGCATCACCCGTGTGCCGTTGGCTTCGCTTTCCCATGGTTGCTCGGGAAGCATGCTCTGCATACGGTCGGCAAAATCGGCGAAATAGCCCTCCGGCACCCTCATACCGTCGTCGCGGCTAAGGCCTTTCAGCAATTCGCTTTCTTTTTCTTTCATAGTTTTCCGGTGTTTATATGGGATTAGACGTGGGTTCGCTCGAAAAGTTTAATCGCTTTCTGCAAAATATTGCTCTATTTTTTTTACTGCGAGATGATATGAGGCTTTGAGTGCTCCGACAGAGGTGCCTAAAATCTCTGACATAGCTTCATATTTCATGTCGTCGTAGTAGCGCATATTAAACACGAGTCTCTGCTTTTCGGGCAATGAAGCTATGGCACGCCGCAATTTGAGTTTGAGTTCGTCGCCGTCTATCTCAGTATCTGCCTCGATGGAGTTGATCAGGGCTGATTCTTCTTCGTCAATAGATAGGTTCTGGCGTTTCCGCTCTTTTTCAAGGAATGTAAGGCTTTCGTTGATGGCAATCTTGTAGAGCCATGTAGACAATTTCGCCTGTCCGCGGAAGGCATCAATAGACTGCCAGGCCTTAAGAAAAGTGTTTTGCAGGAGGTCGTCGGCATCTTCGTGGCGCTGCACCATACGGCGTATCTGACGGTAGAGCGGTTCGGAATAGAGGCGTATGACCTCGCCGAACGCTTCGCGACACCTGTGCGGGTCACGCAGACGCTCCACGAGCAGCTCTTCTGCCGAAGGGATTCTTATGTCGTCCTCATTATCCATATTTCTGGTGTAAAATTAGCCATAATCGGGATAATATCACAAAATAGGGGCATTGTTTTTGTTTTTTAACATCTCTGCAGAATCCCGCTCGCAGTGCGGTGTCGCAGCCCTTCCGCTAACTAAATCAGGGAGGTGACTCCTCCACGTGTTTTTGTAGTTTCGGAACAAATGCCTATCTTTGCAGCGTTATAAGATGGTAGAGAGCTGAAGAGTCAGCTCCTTTAGCCGAAAATCGGCAGGACGTGCGGGCGGTATATTCAATCCAACACACAATTCATCCGCCGCCCCGGTCTTAAAGTTGAACATTAAACCTGAACAATGAAGAAAACAATTTCAGTAATTGTGCTCTTCGCCGTTCTCGTTATTTCAGTATCGGCTTATTCGGGAAGAGTCTATGAAGCCGCCGAAGGCTATAAGGCTCCCTTGTTCAAAGTGGAAAAAAGCGACACTCTTGTTTCGCTTGCCGATCTGAGGGGACGCTATGTGCTGGTCAATTTCTGGGCATCGACTGATGCGCAGAGCCGCTTGAGGGCCAATGACTATGACGCACTTGGCGATTATTATCCCGGAGAACGATTTTGTCACTTGTCGGTCAACTTCGACCGTAGCGAGCGCCTCTTTCGTGAGATAGTGCGTAGGGACAATCTTAGTGCGAAGTCGCAGTTTCATGTGAGCGATGGTGAGGCAGCCCGGCTGTCGGGAGCTTATCACCTGAGCGAAGGATTAAATTCATTTCTTATCGATCCCGAGGGGAAGATTATCGAAGTGAATCCGGACGTCAGATATCTTAAGAGTATTTTGTCAGACGTCTGAGTAACGCAAATCAGGACGGAGAGTCAAATGAATCTTTCCGGCCTTTTTTTATGCTCATACTGTTGGTTTCTAAGGGTAAGTTGTAAAAAGCTCTTAGCAAGATAATGGTTCTCCGACAACCGGGTTTTTGCAACTAACCCTGTAATAGTGTGAAGCGCGGCTGTGAGGAAAATGAAAAAAATCAAGGGCGTGAAAAGGAATGGCCTTTACGGTTTTCCTTCTCACGCCCTCGTTATGCGGATTTGGTTTTCGGACTATATGCGTGTCCGGTCTTTATTTTATTTCAGAAGGTCCTTAACGGCTTCGTTAGGCACCATCTGTTCCTGGAAGGTGTATGCACCGGTCTTGGCTGACTTCACCACGCGGATAACCTTGCTGTATGTGCGGCCCTCACCTTTCTGAAGTGATGCGACGGTTTTCTTTGCCATATTTCAGATCTTATTTAATTTCTTTGTGGATGGTTACTTTCTTGAGAATCGGGTTATACTTCTTCAGTTCCAGACGCTCTTGAGTGTTCTTGCGGTTCTTGGTGGTGATGTAACGTGATGTACCGGGCATGCCGCTTGCCTTGTGCTCGGTGCATTCAAGAATCACCTGCACACGATTGCCTTTAGCTTTCTTTGCCATGGTTTAGTATGCTAATGTTTTGATTTCAGTTAAATAACCCTTCTGGGCAGCTTCCTTGATTGCTGCATCCAGGCCTTTCTTGTTGATGGTGCGCAGACCGGCAGCGGAGATGGTAAGTGTAATCCATACCTGCTCTTCTACCCAAAAGAATTTCTTGGTGAAGAGATTAACGTTAAATTTGCGCTTGGTGCGGCGTTTCGAGTGAGAAACGTTGTTGCCCACCATCGCTTTTTTGCCCGTGATTTGACAAATCTTTGACATGGCTGTTTTGTTATTTAGCTCTTTATTAGTTAATATTTTAACCGGGTCTCATGGCCGCCGTGTCCCGTTCTCATATCATCGTCAAACGCATCATTTTTAACGACTTTACAGGATGTGCCATAAAACAGAGTGCAAAGTAAGCTATTTTTTTTGTTTCCACCAAATTTTTTCGCAAATAACTTTTTTGACCTGTTGAACTCCACTGAACCGATTGCCGGACTGTATAGAAGCGTCAGGGCATAGTCTGAGTCGGCAAGGGTTATTCACTCACGATAACGAGAATCGGGTTGCTGTCATCCGGCAGGGTGTTGAGCCATTCGGGACGCGGAAAGTCGGGGTTCTCTCCATACCACTCTTCGATGTCGTCGGTGGTAAGTACACCGATAAGATCGCCTTTCGGGTTGGAAAATGCCGGTGCAAAAGGTATGAATCCACCGAGGTCATCGGTGATGCCATCGGATGCAAGAGCTATGCGGGTCTCTCCTGTCTGTCGGTCGTAAGTGCCTATATAGAGTGTGTGGTCTTCATCGCCAATCCATCCGCGCGACACCCCGAACACCGCCTTCTTTGGGGTTACGTTAACGTCTGTCACAATCAGGTTGTCGGATTTTATATCCTTGCGATTGAGATCATTGATTGGGAAGCTATGGCGGCCCATGTCGAAAATGAGCTCAGGCACTGCTGCTGATGGAGTAAGACGATATACTGTGTCGCACATTGTCTCCTTAAATCCGGTATGCTGTCCGGTGGTAATTGGAAAAACAGATTTCACGATATACGTATGGCCTTGATTTTGTACTTGACGCATATCTTGCATCGAGTGGCGAAGTGGACCACTGAAATTGTCGTAAATGGTGCCCATTGAACCCATTTGGGAAATCCCCTCCCGACTGACCTTTGAATGCGATAAAAGAGTCCACAGGCTCGCTGTCCATGTGTATGGCTCTGAATAAGCGTTCGCGGTTGAATCCTGGAGTAGCAGCATAGACTATGGAATCGGCCACCCCTATCGGCATTGCCGATCTTGTGTCAAATCCGGGAAGGACTTTCCCGCAATATGTTCCGTCGGTATTGTATGCAAGATAACCGTTTCCGTTGCCCGACATGAATATTAACTGCGAAGTGACCGGATCAATCAGGAAGAATGGGTTTGCATAGTCTTCCGGTCCTGCACCGATCTGTCCAACACGGTTTAGAAACTGTCCGTCGTGAAGGTCAAATACAAGAACTCCGGCCTCCGTGCCGAAATTACCTACAATCGCACGGTCATCTGTAAAGGCTATGGTCCAATCGTTTGCTATGAGTGAAGCGTCAGATGTCTCGAGCGGCACGAAGCGGATTTTTGATCCTAATTGTGAGGTGGTGATTTTTGTCGGATTCTCGATGGCTGCAGCCACATTGACAGTATCTAACCTTCTTGTTTCAGCTGTATAAGCACATCCTGCCAGAACTCCAGCAGAGAGTATGAGTGAAAGATTTTTAAGTGTCATATTAAAAAGATTATAGAGGTTTTATACACAGCAAAGATAGATACGCTTAGCTGCATTTCGCAAAAATAAAAATATAGTTATTTTTTTTTAACACCGAGGGGCGTAAAATAAATGCTCGGCGGATTTCCGCCGAGCATCAGGGGAGGTTCCTAGCAGAATCGAACTGCTGTAAACGGTTTTGCAGACCGGTGCCTAACCACTCGGCCAAGGAACCATTTCTGTGGGTTTGCGGATGCAAAGTTACTACACTTTTTTTGTTCTTCCAAATTTTCTGGTAAAAATCGTGAAAATTATTTCTAATATGCTGTTTTATAGCTATCTATAAGAGTTAAAATAAGGTTGCTATAGGTTTGACTCCTGCGGGTTAACAAATATTATGCGACGATTAGGAGTTTATTAACTTGCTGCTGCGTAACTTTGAGACCGACTTAAGGGAACATTATCTTTCCTTGAGCAGAACTATGAACAAGAATCTAACTACATTAATGCGTATTGCCACGCTGCTGCTTACAATTATAATATATGTGTCGGGTGTTTCTGCCACAACTACCGACGACACTCCCTATCTGCGCCTGATGGGGCTGGCTGATTCGGCGATAGCCAAGGAAGATTGGCGCAAGGCTGAGATGCTGCTTGTAGAGGCTTTGCGATTGGAGCCGGCTAATCCTTCAAATGTGATACTGGTTTCCAATCTCGGAATGATGCGGTTCTATCAGGGGCGCGACTCTATGGCCATAGCCACTCTCAACGATGCTCATGAGATGGCTCCCCGGGCGGTGGTGGTGCTGTCAAACCGTGGTTCGGTTCTGGCAGCTCTGGGACAGTATGACAAGGCATATGCGGATTGGGAGGCTATTCTTGAAATAGATTCTCTCCACACCGGTGCGCGATATCTCCACGCTATGGAGGCTATGAGGCGTGGCGATGTGGCAACAGCTGCCCGTGATGTGGATTTTATGGATCGTAATGCTGATTCAGATCCACGCACTGATTTGGCGCGGGGCACTTTCTATAGTGCTATAGGGCGGTATGCAGATGCCATTCCTTCTCTAAATCATTCGATAGAGGCGGCTCCAACGTCTGAGCTTTATTCCACCCGAGCCCTCTGCTATCTGATGACCGGAGCTCTTAATGAAGCTTCTGCTGATATAGCTCAGGGGATGGCTCTTGATCCTGCAGACGGTGAACTCTATCTCTACAGGGCGTTGCTCAATAGGTTGCGCTATCGCAATGACGATGCCAAAGCTGATGCACGACGGGCGGTGGAGCTGGGTATTTCTCCTGACCGGGCTGCCCCTCTGATGAAGTGACCGGAAGCGTGGTGGTCTGTGGGGTAGGCATAAAAAAAAGAGCAGAATCCCTGGGATTCGGCTCTATGATATCGTAGACGTTATGTCTGCGGTATTCTCTTACTCAGCAACAGCTGCAGCAGCTTCAGCTACAACGGTGTCGGTAACAACGCTGTCGTTAGCGAGAGTGTCGGCAACAACTGCTTCTACTTCTTCAACAGCAGCTACGATTGTGTCGGTAGCTTCAGCGGCAGCCTTATCAGAAGAACCGCAGGAGAAGAGTGATGCGCTGAAAACAACAGCAAGCATTAAAACTAACTTTTTCATTTTCGTTTAATTAATTAATAAAACAATTTCTTTAGCTTCAAAAACGATGCAAAGGTAGTACAATTTTATGACTCACCAAACAAAAATTAGCTATTTTTTCTTTGATGGTCACTTTTTTCTGAAAATTCCCTAATTTTTGTAGTGAAGAGGGGCGGTTTTTTAACGACTTTCGCGCTCGGCTTCGATGCGTGCCACGAGTGCATTAGCCATTTTCACCGCACCGGTGATATGACTGCACACATGATCTTGCCCAACGAGATCCATCACACCGGAGTGGTCGAGCACTGCACGGACATTGTCGTTCACACCGGACAGCACCACATGGATGCCTTCATGCTGCGATGAGCGTATGAGAATCTCAAGGTTGTGAACACCTGTGGCATCGATAAACGGCACCTTACGCATGCGCAGTATTCTCACCAGAGGTTTTCTGGCCATAGAGTTGCGCATCAGCTCGTCAAACTTTGTGGCTACGCCAAAGAAGAACGGGCCGTCAATCTCATAGATTTCCACCCCTTTGGCCACATCAAGCACTTCGTGGGTGGTGGCTTCGGTGCCCTCGGCCACATCGAGCTGGCCGCTGTAAGCGCGAATCTGGGTGTTTTCCATCACACGGCGCAGGAAGAGAATCACGGCCAGAAGCAGTCCCATCTCAATTGCGATTGTGAGGTCAAATATTACCGTGAGGAGGAATGTGACGGCAAGCACTGTGATATCTCCCTTCGGATTCTTGAGCATTGCCTTGACGGTGCGCCAACCGCTCATGTTGTATGACACCATGATAAGCACAGCGGCCAGACAGGCCATAGGCACGAGGTTGATGAGCGGCATCAGGAAGAGGAATATGAGCAGGAGCACTATGGCATGGATTATTCCGGCCACAGGAGTGCGTCCGCCGTTGGTGATGTTGGTCATCGTGCGGGCTATAGCACCGGTCACAGGGATACCACCGAAGAAAGGCACAACGATATTGGCAATGCCCTGACCGATGAGTTCGGTATTGCTGTTGGTACGTGAGCCGGTGATACCATCGGCCACTGTGGCTGAAAGCAGCGACTCAATAGCTCCAAGTATGGCGATTGTAAATGCCGAGGGCAGCAGATTGTTGATAGTGGCCATATTGAGCACAAATCCGTGAGGCTGCGGTATGTCGGTCGGCAGATTACCGAAACGGTCGCCGATTGTCTCGATGTGAAATTCCGGCATGCGGTTGATGAAATATACTGCTATGGTCACAATGATAATTGAAAGCAGGGCACCCGGCAGCTTCTTGGATATCTTGGGAGTGAAAATAATGATGAGAAGCGACACGACACCTACAGCGAGAGTGGTGAGGTTTGTGGCGCCGAACGACTTGAAATAAACGCCCCATTTCGGAATAAATTCGCTTGGAAGGTCGCGCAATCCCATTCCGAAGAAGTCGTTGATCTGGGTGGAGAAGATGGTCAGGGCGATACCGGCAGTGAAACCCACTACAATCGGATAGGGGATAAACTTAATCACTGTGCCGAGATGAAACACTCCGAGCATCACCAGTATGAGGCCTGCCATAATAGTAGCTATGGCCAGACCCTCAAGTCCGTAGGTGGCGATAATGTTGTAGACTATCACGATGAATGCACCAGTGGGACCTCCAATCTGCACAGAGCATCCACCTAATGCCGACACGAGAAATCCGCCTATAATAGCGGTCACGAGCCCCACCGTGGGGCTTACACCGCTGGCAATACCGAATGCAATTGCGAGCGGGAGGGCTACAATACCCACTACTATACCTGCGATTGCGTCTGATTTGAAACGCGACATCGAGTAGTGGCGCAGCGCCGAGAACAGTTTCGGTCTGAAATCGACCGGTCCGGATAAATTCATGACTTACTTAAAAGCTCTTTTAGAATTAAAATCTGCGTGAATTAAATTTTCGAGGTGCAAAGTTACATAGAAATCCGTTATCATTGAGTATTGTGTTAAAAAAGTTTATTATCTTTGCGAAAATATGTGTGGCATATCTTGCCCGTTACACCTTATTATATATAATAAAATTTCATATATCTCTATGTCACAATCAGCCGATAAAACCTATAAGTTGCTTTCGCTTCCGCCAGACCTCGTGAGGAGTTTCAACGGACTCGAACATCTGCCTGAAGAGGAGTGGTTCTGCTCCACAGATCCTGCCGGACGCAAGGTCGGATCGGGGGGAGGCACGACATGGCTTGTCGAAAAATGGCTTGAAAACAATCCGGGCGCTTCGCTTGCTTCCTCTAAAATTATCATTCATGCGGGGGGGCAGAGTCGCCGTCTGCCGGCCTATGCCCCGGTGGGAAAGATTCTTACCCCTGTGCCGGTGTTCAGATGGGAGCGCGGACAGAAACTCAGCCAGAATCTGCTCAATCTTCAGCTACCGCTCTATCAGCGTATATTGGAGACAGCTCCAGCAGGATTGTCAACTCTGATTGCCAGCGGAGATGTGCTTATCAGGGCTGACCATGCGGGAGTGAAGGTTCCTGAGGCCGATGTAGTGTGTTATGGAATGTGGGTTGATGCAGAGCTTGCCAGTCATCATGGTGTTTTTGCTTCCCGACGCGACAGCGAGCATGTTCTTGATTTTATGCTCCAGAAGCCAACGGTAGATGAGCTTGAACAACTTTCACAGACTCATCTGTTTCTGATGGATATCGGTATCTGGCTACTGTCTGAGAAAGCCATGAAGGTGTTGATGAAGCGTTCGCTTGATTCTGACGGTAATGTAGGTTACTATGATCTCTATAGCGATTTCGGGCGTGCGCTCGGCACTAATCCGCCTGTCAATGATGCTGAGGTCAATACGCTTTCGGTGGCTGTTGTGCCGCTCCACGACGGAGAGTTTTATCATTTCGGCACGAGTCGCGAACTCATATCGTCGACTCTTGCTCTCCAACACCGTGTGGTTGACCAACGTAAGATTCTCCAGCGCAAGGTGAAGCCGAGTCAGGCTCTATTTGTGCAGAATGCTCTGATGGGCTATCGTCTGTCGTCGGCCAACGATCGTGTGTGGGTGGAAAACAGCAATGTTCCGGCATCGTGGGGTCTGACGTCTGACCATATCATCACCGGAGTGCCTGTAAATGCCTGGAATCTGACTGTTCCGAGAGGGATATGTGTGGACATAGTGCCTGTGGGGTCAGGAAGTTGGGCTGTCAGACCCTATGGCATGGATGACCCTATGCGCGGACCGCTCGCCGATTCATCCACAAGGTGGCTCGGGTCAGACTATCTCAGTTGGTCGGCTGAGAGAGCACTGGATGTTTCCGCTCCCGGAATGCCGGAAGGAAAAACCGATATTCAGGCTTCGCCGATTTATCCGGTGGTAAGCAATATAGATGACATGGAGAAAGTGCTCCGCTGGATGATTTCAGAACCCACTCTTGAGGAAGGAAAGCGTATCTGGCTCGAATCGCCACGGCTGTCTGCCGACGGTATATCTGCCGAGGCCAATCTTGAGAGGGTTTATGCCCAGCGGCAGGAGTTCAGACGAGGCAACTGGACGTTTCTTGCAGGAAATTTCGAGAAAAGCGTGTTTTATCAGCTGGACCTGGCCGACGCGGCTGAAAATTATAATGCTCTCGGTCTGCCCGCTCCGGCCGAATTATCGGCCGATGTGCCGGCGATGACTCGGATTCGCAACCATATGCTCCGTTCGCGTATAGCAACCCTCGGAGGGTCCGATGGTTCTGCCGACGAACGAAAGGCTTTCGGATTGCTCCGCAGCGAGGTGCTCGCAGAGATAGACCGCGACTCTCCGCGTCCATACATGAGTGTTTATCCCGACCAGATTGTGTGGGGCAGAAGCTCTGTGCGTATAGATCTCGCCGGAGGCTGGACCGACACTCCACCCTATTCGCTCTATTCGGGGGGTAATGTGGTCAATATGGCTATCGAGCTCAATGGTCAGCCTCCTATTCAGGTCTATGTGAAACCATCTAAAGATTTCAGTATCGTGCTCCGTTCAATAGATCTTGGAGCAATGGAAGTGGTGAAAACATTCGAAGAGCTTCAGCATTACCACACCGTTGGCTCTCCGTTTTCAATTCCGAAAGCGGCTCTCACTCTTGCAGGATTCGTAGGCCGCACACCTGGCGACACGCTTTCTGACTATCTACACGACTTCGGAGCCGGGATTGAGGTGACGTTACTGTCGGCCATTCCGGCGGGTTCAGGCCTCGGCACAAGCTCCATATTGGGCTCAACAGTGCTCGGCGCTCTGTCCGATTTCTGCGGTCTGGCATGGGATGAGAATGAAATATGCTACCGCACTCTTGCGCTCGAACAATTGCTCACAACAGGCGGCGGATGGCAAGACCAATATGGAGGTGCCCTTCCCGGCATAAAGCTTTTGCAAACTTCGGAAGGATACGACCAGAGGCCGCTCGTGAGCTGGCTGCCGCAACAGATATTCACTTCGCCCGATCATCGTCAGTGCCACTTGCTATATTACACCGGAATTACCCGCACGGCCAAAGGTATTCTTGCGGAAATCGTGAGAGGGATGTTTCTCAATAGCGGCGAACATCTGGCTATTCTGAGCGAAATGAAATCGCATGCTGTGGAGATGGCGCGCACCATTCAGAGAGGCAACTTCGAGGACTATGGCCGAATGGTGGCTGAAACATGGCGTCAGAACAAGCGCCTCGACAGCGGCACCGAGCCGGAAGCCGTGGCGGCTATGATACGCCGTATCTCAGACTGGACTCTCGGGTGCAAGCTGCCGGGAGCAGGTGGGGGAGGTTATCTCTATATGGTGGCTAAAGATCCAGAGGCGGCTGCTCTCATAAGAGCCGAGTTGTGTAAGAATCCTCCTAATCCGCGCGCGCGTTTTGTTGAGATGAGCCTGTCGGACACCGGATTTCAATCATCACGCTCATGACCTATCGCCGACCATACCCGCCGATATAATGCCACGGGGAGACATCCGATAGATGTCTCCCCGTGGTGTGTCATTCCATCGTGGAATATGGATGAGGGGTTGGCGTATCAGCAGTTGTAGAATTCTGTGAAAGCTCGGATTATATATACGTGGTCGTCTATTGATGCTGTTTCACGCACAGAATGCATGGCCCAGATGCCGGCTCCCATGTCTACCCCGCGAAGGTCTATCTGAGATGTGAGGATATTGCCGAGAGTCGAACCGCCGGCCACATCGCTATGGTTCACGAAATACTGATAGGGCACCTCGGCGCGCTCGCATATGGTGCGGAACACAGCCGCACTATCTGCATCGGTCATGTATTTGCAGTTGGCATTGATTTTTATGACAGGCCCGCCACCCACCACCGGATGATTGGTGGGATCCTGCTTCTCGGGATAATTGGGGTGGATTGCATGGGCATTGTCTGCCGACACCATGAAAGATGATGCAATAGCTCTCAGATAATCCTCCTCCGACCCTCCGATAGAGGCATTTATGCGGTGAAGCAGATTGCAGAGCACGGGTGAGGCAGCTCCCTGCTTGGTGCCAGAGCCGGTTTCTTCGTTGTCGAATATGGCCATTACGCGTGTCGCACTCATATTGTCGCTCTCGAGCAGCGCGGTCATAGCTGCATGAACCATGCTGAGATCGTCAAGACGTCCGGAGGAGATAAACTCACCCTCCATCCCTTCGAGCGAGGCAGGTGTGGTGTCGAACAGCGAGAGGTCATAGTCGAGTATCAGTTCCGGATCGACTCCAATTTCATCTGCAACCAGACGTGTCACGAGTCCTTTGGCATCCTTAGCACTCTTCACTTTGCCTATCACCGGCAACATATCTTTCTGTCTGGAGAGAGGGTTTCCGTCGTTCACAGCACGGTTGAAATGAATTGCCAGATGAGGGATGGTGAGCAGCGGACGGTCAAATTTAACCAGACGGGTGGTAGGATTGAGCGGGTCGTTTGAGCGGAGAATCACTCTTCCGGCGAGGGAGAGCGGACGGTCGAACCAGGTGTAGAGAATCGGTCCGCCATACACTTCGGTGTTGAGCTTCACCACTCCGCCGTCGCACACCATTTCGGCGTTGGGTTTCACTCTGAATCCCGGCGAATCGCTGTGGGCGGATATAATACGGTAGCCCTCTGATGCATCAGATTCGCCAACAACAAAGGCGAATATTGCCGAGTCATTTTTGGTCATATAGTAGCGTCCTCCTTTTTCAAGAGTCCAGGCGTCGCGCGGATCCAGGCGCACGAATCCCTCAAGCTCAAGACGGTGGCGCACAGTGTCGACCGCATAAAAATTGACCACGGAGCGATTCAGAAACTCCATCAGTTCGTCGGAGTAGTAAGCAGATTTGTCGTACATTATGAGTGTCAGATTTCAGTGTCGGGTGAGTATCTAATATTGTTGAGCGCACGCATTACATTGCAGAGTATCCTGCTCCAGTAGCTTTCGAAATCTTCTTTTGCGGCCACAAGAGCTGATAGAGTCACATGGTCGGGTGCGCTTTTTATGTTTTCAAGCAGATTGTAGAGCGACTGGAATATATCTGTGAGTCCTTCCGACACACTTGCTGCAATCGGAGTGTCGGAATATTTCATATCTTCCTCAAACACTTCGAGATATGTGTCATCCGAACCCATCAGTTCCTCAATGCCGGTTCTCACGGAGTCGTAGTAGTCTTCCTCCAGCACCGGAGTGAGATAGGCATCTGCAGGTTCTTCTATTCCGTCGTTGTCAGCCGCGCGCAGATCGCTGGCGGCAATATATAATCTCGGAAGCAACCGGAGCATAGTGGCTACAAATTCGTCGCGCTCGGCTTCGCGTGCGTTTTCGGCGGCCACGCAATATTCATTGCACAGTGCCAGAAAAGCGAGTGCGTTGGGTGTCAATGCAGTTGTGTTCATTGTTTCGATTTGTATATGCCGCGGGCAAGAATAAAGTTCTCCACCCCCTGCGTCAGAAAATATGTCATGTTTTTTCCAGAGGCGATGGCCTCTCTTATGAATGTGCTGGAGATTTCCACCTGAGGAGCGTCAACAATCCTGACACCTTCCGGCAGTGGTTCTTTCACAGGAAACCCCGGACGCGGATAGACTATCATGCCGTAGTCGCCGGTTATTTCTTCCCAATTTTTCCAGCGGTGGAGCTGGGGAAGCGTATCCGAGCCCGTTATCCATACGAACCTATGCTCAGGATACATATCCGAGAGGGTTCTCAAGGTATCTATCGTATAAGAGGGACGTGGAAGCGACAGCTCTATGTCGCTCACTTTCAGAGGCAGGCTGGTGTTTGACTCCACAGCGATGCGAAGCATCTCAAGACGATCGGCATCAGGGGCGAGCAGGGCAGGGTCTTTTAGCGGATTGCGGGGAGAGAGCACGAACCACACCTCGTCTACCGGACCGAACTGAGCCACATATGATGCTACAATCATATGTCCGGTATGAATCGGATTGAATGATCCGCCAAGCAGCCCTATTGTGGTCATTTCGCTATAAAATCCTTTATTATGCGGTCGGTCCGGGCAATGGCTTCGTCAAGATTGTCGTTGACTACGCGTGCGTCATATTGTGGAGCGAAGCTGAGTTCGTAGGCGGCTTTTCCCACACGTTTCTCAATTTCTTCCATGGAATCTGTGGCGCGCGATATGAGGCGGTTGCGGAGTTCCTCGATGCTTGGAGGCTCGATGAAAAGGCTCAGCGCACGGTTGCCGAACATTTTCTTTACATTTACTCCTCCCTTCACATCGATATCGAGAATCACATTATGGCCCTCTTCACAACGGCGTTCCACTTCGCGGCGAAGAGTGCCGTAGAAGCGTCCGGGATATACCTCTTCATATTCCACAAATTCGCCGTTGGCAATGGCATTGTGAAATTCCTCGTCGGTAAGAAACCAGTAGTTCACCCCGTGCTTCTCTCCGTCGCGGGGCGGACGATTGGTGGCCGACACTGAAAATTCCATGTCGATTTCTCCTTTTTTCAGGAGGGCGTTGATTATTGTAGATTTTCCGCACCCAGACGGCGCGCTGATGATTATAATTTTTCCGGCTTTCATAACACGTTGAGCACTTGTTCCTTTATCTGTTCGAGCTCATCTTTCATCATCACCACTAATTTCTGTAGCTCCGCATGATTGCTTTTTGAGCCGAGGGTGTTGATTTCGCGACCCATTTCCTGACTTATGAAGCCAAGCTTCTTGCCTTGCGACTGGGGAGTGTGCATTGTTTCGGTGAAATAGTTGAGATGTTGCGCCAGGCGTTGTTTCTCCTCGTTGATGTCGAGCTTCTCAATGTAATAGATCATCTCCTGCTCCAGACGGCCGCGGTCAATATCCACTCCGGCCAGTTTGGAGAGTCCCTCCTCAATGCGTCCGCGTATTTTTGCCACGCGTTCGGTCTCATAGGCCGGCACTTCGTCAAGAAGAGCAGTGATGCGGTCAATGCGGTCGGCAAAGAAGCGTTCGAGCTTCTCTCCCTCTTTCCGTCTGAAGTTGGTGAGTGCCTCCACAGCCTGAACGATAGCGCTTTGCAGAGCCTTCTTCTCTTCATCGGCCACTTCTGCAGGGGCATCGCTTCTCAACGCGTCGGGTAGTTTCAGCAATATGCTGAGCCAATCATAGTTGTCAGGAATCTTTACGCCGATTGCTTCGGAGGCCTCTTCAAGCCGCAGCTTGTATGATTTAAGCAGGGCTACATTGAATGTGGCCGACGGGTCGTCGCATATGGTTTCCACATACACACTTGCTTCGGCCTTACCTCGCTCTAACGAGCGAGACAGAAGAGTGCGTAGCTCGGCTTCCTGATCGCGATAAGCCGACGGAAGCCGCAGGGAGAGGTCGAGCTGCTTGCTGTTGAGCGATTTCACCTCGACGGTGATTTTTTTATTTGCAACCTCGACAACTGCCTTGCCGAAGCCTGTCATTGATAAGAGCATACGTGTTTATTTTTCACAAAAGTACGAGAAAAGCACGAAATATCGTAACTTTGCGTAAAAAATTTTGCAATGGCTGTAATTCTTAATATAGATACATCTACCGATGTGTGCTCCGTGGCCCTTACGGCCGAAGGGGGCATATTGTGTCATCGCGAGGATTTCACAGGCCGCAATCATGCGGCTCTGCTGAGTGATTTCATAAAAGATTGCCTTGACCGGCTGCGCGAGCTCGAACTTAAGCTTGATGCAGTGGCGGTGTCTATGGGCCCCGGCAGTTACACGGGGCTGCGTATAGGTCTGTCGGAGGCCAAGGGACTTGCATTTGCCCTCGGAATCCCTCTGATTGGAGTTGACACCCTTAAACTTCTTGCGGTGTCGGTGATGTTTTCAGGCCGGGAAATTCCGGAAAATGCGCTCTATGCCCCTATGATTGATGCGCGGCGCATGGAGGTGTTTACGGCTGTGTATGATTCGGCTCTCACTCCGCTTATGGAACCCCAGCCTCTGATACTCGATGCCGACAGCTATGCTTCCTTTCTCAGTGAGGCGCCGGTGATGTTTTTCGGCAACGGGAGCGACAAGGCCCGCGAACTCATTTCCTCCCCCAACGCCGAGTTTGTTGCTGACATTAAGCCACTGGCTGTGGATATGCTCGCTCTTTCGGAGATTGCATGGAGCCGCCGCGAGTTTCTGGACCTGGCATACAGCACTCCGTGGTATCGCAAGGAGTTTCAAGCCACTGTGGCCAAACCTAAAATCTGACAACCATTCAATTTGCTCAATATCATTATGAAAAGACACTTCGCTCTTTTGCTCGCGGCATTGGTGGCCGTAGCCCTGCAGGCCGCTCCCCGCTACATCTTCTATTTCATTGGCGACGGTATGGGCATGGGACATGCTATCGCCACCAAGAATTATCTTCGTGCCGTGACCGGTAATCCGGATGCGCGCCCCCTGATGATGACTTTTCCGGCTATCGGTATCGCTTCGACTGTGTCGGCTTCTTCACCAGTCACAGATTCGGCTGCCTCCGGCACAGCTCTTGCCACCGGGACAAAGACGAAAAACTATATGATAGGTATGGCTCCCGACTCCACCGCTGTGACCTCCATTGCCAAGATTCTCCATGATGATGGCTATGGTGTGGGGCTTATCACCACAGTGGCTCCAGACGATGCTACTCCGGCTGCTTTCTATGCCCATGTGCCAAACCGCAAGATGTTTGATGAGATTGCCCGCGATGCCATGGCATCTGACTATGAGTTTATCGGTGGGGCAGGTCTTCGTGGCTCTGCCGGTCTTGAGGCAGAGTTTGAGAAAGCAGGTGTAAGGGTGGTGTACGGTGAAGAAGCATGCCGCAATGCCGACTCACGCCGCATCCTCCTTCTAAATACAGACACGATACACAAAAATGAGATTGGATATGCCATAGACTCTATCAAGGGTGTGCTCACTCTCCCCGTGATGATGGATCTCTGTCTGGACCATATGCAGAAATACACTCCCGAAAAATTCTTCATGATGGTTGAGGGTGGAAGCATTGACCACGCAGCTCATTCCAACGATCCGGCTACGGTGGTGAAAGAGATGATTATGTTTAATAACACTCTTGCAAAAGCCTACGACTTTTATCTTCAGCATCCGGATGAGACTTTAATTGTGGTGACAGCCGACCATGATACCGGTGGCATGGCTACAACCGGAAAGTGGGAAACTCTCCCTGCCATTGATTTCCAGCGTATCTCAAAAGACCGTTTCAACGAATGGTTCAGAGACTACATGAAGTCTAATCCCAATGCCACATGGGAACAGTTTCTTCCGATTCTCGAACATTATTTCAGCCTTGGCAGCGGCATAAAGCTCTCCGACAAGAAGATGGAGGCAATCAAGACTCTGTTTGAAAATGAAGTGGCCGGCAATAACGGAGCTGAGCAGCGCACACTCTATGCCAGCTATGCGAAGTTTACCGAAGAGCTCTTCAACGCCGTAAGCTCTGCGCTCGGTTTCCGCTGGATTACGAATAATCATACAGGCAATCCGGTGGGAATCTACGCCGTAGGTGTGGGTGCCGACAAATTCGGACGAGTGCTTGAAAACTCCGATATTCCTCGCCTCATCATGGAGTGAACATCTATTTCTCCCGAGTCACTATAATAAAAATGCCCGCCAAAGCGGGCATTTTTATTTATTAGGTAATGGTGAATCAGAAGGGGAATGAAGAGGGGGTGATTACATAACGGTTGCGGAAGTCCTGATTGGTCATGCAAAACATCATTATGGCTTGAATCAGACCGAGGATTGCAGGGATTGATGTGCACGACAGCAGTGAGAGAATTACAAAGACTATGCCGCCGGTAGGCTTTCCGAGATAGAAGTAGTGCACTCCGAGCCATCCGAGAAAGAGGGCGAGCAGGGCTGCCACTCCACGGCTTTTACCCTCCGGACCGTCGGCAAAAGCATCGTTCGCTTCCCAGGGAGAAATGCGGGGATTTGTCTGGTTATAGGATTGAGAGAATCCATAAGCTCCGTAGTTTGGAGGTGGCGGGGGAGTCTGGCTGTAGGTGTGCTGCGACAGGTCGCTAAGGCAGTAGCGGCATTTCACAGCCTCTTTTCTGATTTCTTCGCCGCAATAGGGGCATTTTTTCATTTCGTCCATAAGTAGAGATGTTTATGGCAAAGGTAATCGTTTTTTAATTAGCTGCAAAAGACGCAGAGAGATTTTCCGAAGATATTATCGCTATATCCGAATTCTTGGCGGGGATAAATTCAAATTTGCCGATGTTGGCTTCGGTGATTCTGAGCTTGTGGGAATAGTCTTTTATTCCAGTCCATAGCATTGAGGCGATCGATGCCGTGGAGTCGGTGGTCAGTGTGATATTGCGCAGCCTTGTGGTGTGGAGCGAGTTTATGTGGGAGTTGCCAGTGAGGTTGAGGGATATCGAGGAGAAATATCCGGATCTGTCTCCCGAAACTTCAAGATTGGCTAAAGAGCAGTCGGCCACATTCAGAGCACGCGGAGTGTTGATTCTCACAGTGTCAGGAGTCATGTGATTGCCCGCGAGCGTGATTGATAGATTGCAATTATTGTCTATCATCTCAGGGAGTGAGCCCACGGTGATGGTTATAGGGCTTGAGGCAGTGATTTCGTAGAAAGAATGTCTCTTGGCGACAGATGGATAGATTGTAGAGTCGGGGTGCAGATAGAGTTTCAGGAGGTCGCCATCCATCTCATGGTTGATGAAAGTCATCACTTCTTCGGGAGCCGATATTGTAGGCTGTGTCACTTGAGGGTCTACCACAATCTTTATGCCCGGGAAGCTGTCGTTGAAAGCTATCTCGCCGCAATTTTCAAATGAGAGAGTCTTAAATCCGGGCAGGTTCTCAAATGTGGTCTTGCCCTTAGCCACCACATCTACGCGGTTTATTTTCTCTGCCATGGCAAGAGTGGATAGAAGCGCGGCTATTCCGCAGATTAGTCCGGCTACTGCGATTATGATCATCGCTATGGTTGTTTGTTTCATTGTTTCGGTTAGTCGTTACGTGGTTGATTTAGAAAGTCGTCATACATCTGCCGGAGAGTCTCTGGGTTTACGCCAAACTGCTTCATCCGACTGAAAAAAAGTGGAGTCTCTGTGTGGAAGAATAGCTCGCGGCGATTGTCGAGGATAACCTCAGGAGCATTTTCTGCCACAAAATATCCAATGCCGCGCTTATTGAATATCACTCCGAGCTGCTGCAGATATTCATATGTACGCATCACGGTGTTGGCATTTACTTCTACTGAGGCCGCAAATTCTCTCACAGACGGCACTCTTGCACAAAGCTGATATGTTCCGGAAAGAATTCCATCCATGATAGTATCGGCAAGTTGCAGATAGATTGCTTTAGCTGTCTGAGCCATAGGGTCAACGTTTAGTGGTTATGACTTCAGTTTCTCCGAGTCGCAACCAAGCCAGCACGTAGTTGAGCAGGGTGGCACCGTAGATAAGAAGTGAAACTATCAGAAACCAGTTGTGGGAGAGAAATTCCGGTTTGGAGCTATAATACATTCCATCGCTGCATATCTCGGCTACGCTTGCGATGATTCCGATATAGGCGAATGTGAGGCCGGTAAATACGGCGAAGGTTTTCGGAAACGACATCCGCGGCCAGATTGTGGCGCCGAGCACGAAAAACGATTGGTAGCCCAGATATATTCCAAGACCGAATATCAGGGCCTTGAAAATATGTCCGTGGAAAGGAAGTATATTTCTGATTATCTCAGGAGTTATGTTGGCATAGACCGGAATAATGCAATGACTTTCGGGAAAGTGGATTTTGAGAACGAGACATCTCACGCTGTCGGCCACACACACCGATACTATGAATACGGCTATAAATATCACCACATATATGAGCCATCTTGATATGAATTTTTCTATAGCGAGTCCCGGACGCATCAGCATTCTTATTCGTCCCTCCTTGTTGCCGAGGTCAGAAAACATTATTGACGCACTCAGTCCTCCGAATATGAAGAGCATCACAAGATAAGTGCCAATCATATTGGTTGTGCCTGGATCTCCAAGTCCGGTATAGCTTCTGTAGGAGTAGTCATTGGAAAAAGCATAAATGCATGCGACCACAATGAGCACGAGCGCCATCATGCCGCTCTGAAGCAGCAGGGTGCGCCGCCGTTCGGTTATTTCAATGCCTGTGAGCATAAGGATGCGGTGCAGGCTGAAGCGGTTTATTTCTTTATTCATGTGGGAGTGTGATTATTTGTTGATGTTGGTAAACTGAGCGTTGAGCAGCTCCGGATTTTTAAGAGCGAATTCAAAGAGCGTTTCGAGATTTAGATTGGTTTCTGTCTCGTCGAAGTTGGGTATGATTATTTCCGAGCCTCCTACCGACGGCTGTGCGAACAGGGCATCTTCGGCCTCTGCGCGGTTTTCGGTAGTGGTGAATTGCAGGCGCGAAAGCGTGTCGGCCACACTGCGGTCGAATATCACACGGTTGCTGTCGGTGATGATGATATGGTCGAGTATCCGGTCTATATCTCTCACCTGGTGGGTGGAGATGAGGATGGTGCGCTCATCGTTCATGGCGCTGACCACGAATTTGCGGAAGCGGCTTTTGCCCGGTATGTCGAGGCCGTTGGTAGGCTCGTCAAGGAGCAGCAGGGAGGTGTTGCATGCAAGTGCGAAACACATGAAGGCTTTTTTCTTCTGGCCCATTGACAGGGAGCCGAGGTTTATTGTTGGGTCGAGCTCAAATGTCTCGAGATTTCGACGCATATCCTCGTTGCTGAAGCGGGGATAGAATCGCGAGTTGATGCGCAGATACTCTCCCAAAGAGATAGGAGGAAGCGAGAATTCTTCGGGCACGATGAAGATGTCTTCGAGGGTAGACGGACGGCGCAGACGGGTGTTGACACCGTTGATGCTCACGCTTCCTTTTTGCGGCGCAAGCAGTCCGGCAATCAGATAGAGCAGGGTCGATTTGCCGGCTCCGTTTCGGCCGAGTAGCCCGTAGATACCTCCTGTGTCTATACGGAGCGAGAAATCGCTGACCACCGGGCGGCTTTTCCGTCCGTAGGCAAATGTGATGTTTTGTATATCTATCATTTTATACTTGTCTTATTAGTGTTATACAATACTAATACACCGCAAAAGTAGTTCTACTTTTTCAAATGGCAAAACTTTTCGGCGATTATTTGCAAAAAAAATTTGCCTCCGGTCAATTTACTGAAGTTTTCTGCTCTGAATCTCAGATTTTTGTGCTAATTTAGCATCGAGTTAAATAATCCTCTGTGAGATGTCATGCGTACACTCCTTTATATAATAATCCTTCTGGTAGCGGCCGGATGCAGTGTGTCAGGTAGCCGTATCAAGGAGCTTGATGAGGCTCAGCGTCTCATGCATACCGATCCTATGGCTGCGATGTCTAAGCTCAATGCGATTGATGTGTCGCAGTTTCAGGATTCGGCCACTATGGCACGTTGGGCCCTGTTATATTCCGAAGCTATGGCTGTCAATCGTCTGGCGGCTCCGGCCGACACTATTGTAGATATAGCTATAGCCTACTATGGAAGCCACAATGATAAAGAGGCATTCCATAAAGCATCCAGTCTCAAAGCTATACTCAGTGGCCCCGGGTCAGATCCTCTTGTCACCGCTTTATATCTTCAGAAAGAAAAGGAGTTCTTATTATATAAGGAGCGCATCAAATGGCAGCGGTTTATCTACGGAGGTGTCTTCATGCTCCTTATAGCTGCCGGAATGATACTATGGATGCGTCAGCAGATGAAACTAAAGTCGTTGCTCAATGAGGCCCTCATGGCTGAGGTCTCAGGACTAAAAGGTCAGATAGAGGTCGGCAAATTGGCTGGAGGCCGGCTGGAGACAAAGCTTCAGGAGATGCTTCATGACCGCTTTGCATTGATCGACACCCTCTGCCAGACCTATTATGAGTCGCAAGGTACAAAGACAGAGCGAAAGGCTCTCGTCGAAAAGGTGAAGTGTGAGATAGAGTCTATGCGCTCTGATTCATTCCCTGTGATGGAGCAGACGGTCAATGACTGTCGCGACAATATGCTTGTAAGAGTCAAGGAGTGTTGTCCGGATATTAAGGTTGATGACTACCGGCTTCTTGTCTATATAGCCTCCGGACTTTCCCCGCGTGCTATCAGTCTTTTGCTCGGAGAGTCTGTGGAGGTGGTATATAAGCGTAAATCCCGGCTCAAAGCACGTTTGAGGGAGGCGGTATCCTCCCTCAGCCCTGAAATCATGACGATTTTCTGAGCCACAAATGCATCGGTCAGGTTTTTTGTCGCCATTGGTTTGTAAATATTTAATTTATAGGGGGATAAAAATTTGTATGTCAGATTGATTTTTTGGTGGTTAGGAGCATTCGGCGGTAATTTTGCATCAAAAAAATTACCGTATGAATACCCGGACACTCATCTCATTTCTTCTCCTTGCTCTAAGCTATGCAACCGTCTGCTCACAGACGCAGGAATCTGCTGACAGCCTCACACGCGAACTGGAACAGGTGGTCGTGACAGCCCGACAACCGGCCACAAAACTTGTCGGCTCCACCCTTGTCTCCACCATCACCGGTACAAATCTCTCCCGCCTTGGGACTGCTCTTGATGTGCTTGCCCAGTTGCCCATGATGACTGTCAAGGATAAAGCAGTCAGTGTGACTGGAAAGAATAATGTCGAAATCTATATTGACGGAAGGCCATTGCGTGATGGAGAGTTGGATCAGATCTTATCTTCCAACCTTAAGAAAGTGGAATTGCTCATGGCTCCAGGGGCTGCCTACGCAAGTACAACGGGAGCCGTGATAAAGATTTATACCAGGCGCAATTTTATCAATGGACTCTCGCTTACCGACCGCTTCCAGCTTCAGAGAGGACGGAGATGGTCTGCTCTGGATTTTCTTGACCTCAAATATAGGATGGGGAAATGGGATGTCTTTTTTGATGGCGTGATAAACCGCAATGATTATATAATCAGGGGTATCACAACAAATACTCTCATCTACGAAGGCTTATCTACTACCCTCGGAAGCAGTCAGCATAATTCATATCCCACTCTCACCGGGCAGCTAAAAGCAGGTTTCAACTATGCTGAGGGTAGCAGTTCTTTCGGAGGCTATTACACTTTTAATCCCGAAAGAGGAGATCTCACCAATCATGGTTCGGAATGGATGAATGATACATCGCCAATTGTGAGGGACATCTACAGGCAGATACGTGCGCATAGCCATGTGGCGTCAATGTATTATGAGAATAAGATTGCCGACAGATACCTGCTGCATTTTGACGGCGATTTCAAGCATTCTTTTGCCGGAAATACTTCCAATACCCTCTATCCTCAAGCCGACCTGCAACCTGTCAGTTCCACAGACCGGCGGGAGTCAACACTTTGGGCCGGCAAACTATATCTTGCGGTTCCATTGTGGGGTGGAGAGTTGACTGTCGGCACACAAGACAGCTACACCCACACATCTCTCGATTACCGGATGCTTAACGCTGAGGTCGGTGAGTATATTCCATCATCGCTCACCGATACCCGGCAGACCTCCGCGGCTCTGTTCGCTTCATGGGCACGTATGTTTGGACAATTTTCTCTTTCGGCCGGAGCAAGATATGAGTATGTGGATTATGAGTTTAAGGTCAATGGCGACCGTGACGGCAATCTTAGCCGACGCGACCATCTGCTCACTCCCGACCTGTCGCTGGGTTATTCTTTCACTGATAATGCCAGTGTGAGTCTCAGCTATAAGCTTGCTACGGTTAAACCACCATATTCTCAACTGACAGGAGCGCTCACCTATGTAGGTCTCCACGAGATAGAAGGTGGCAATCCGGCTTTGCGCGACGAAAAGATGCATTCCTTGCAGCTCTTCGGTATGTGGAACGGTTTTATGCTTCAGGCGGCATTCACACGGAGTCTTGACACCTATGCCTATGTGAAGCAGCTCTATCCGGCCGATGACCTTCAGCTGCTCATGCATCCGGTGAATATCAACGTGTCGGGTCTGAGCGCCTACCTTGTATGGAGTAGACCGGTAGGACGGTGGACACCCAATATCACAGTCGGCCTCTACCGCCAGTGGCTTGAAATAGACCGTCAGTCATACAATCGGCCCATCTTTTCATATTATTGTGACAACACCTTCGCTCTTTCTCATGGCTGGACACTCACGGCCAATATTAGCGGCAGATCGTGCGGAGACATGCACACCAACCGTTTTGGAGCCTCATGGCTGACAATGGATGTTTCGATTGGCAAAACCCTGCTGAATAAATCACTGACTATCAAGCTGGCGGCCAATGATTTGCTCAATACATCCAATAACAACTGGACCATGCATACTTTCGGCATATCAGTGGATAAGCGGCAGAGCTACGACAGCCGCAATGTTGGTCTGAGCTTAATCTACAGCTTTCAGCCGCGAAAGAGCGGCTATAAAGGCTCTTCCGCGGCTGAAGCAGAGATGAAGAGGTTGTGAATTACTTTTTCATTTTCATGAGTACCAGCACATCGTTGGCTTCTTCATCAATCGAGTCGGCTATCTCCTTGAGTCTGCCCGACAGGCGACCTTTTTCGTCAAGCATTTTGAGAGTAGATGAAGAATATGTCGTGACGAAGGTATTCTCCGGCATTTCCCAGTTCCACTCCATCATAATACTGCCCCCCTTTACATCTCTCCGGTTCCAGTCCGGATCTATAATCTCTCCTGTTTTCCGGTCATAAAGCAGTGCCCTTGTGCCACCCTGCTCTATACTGTCAGTGTTCTTGTTGAGACTTTTTTCCGTAACAAAGAAGAGGATGTAGCGGTCTGACATAGCCCACACGGTCGACATCGGAATCTTGCCTGTAGCAGATTTCTTTCCCTCCGGCTTTGTGAAGAGCGGTTTGAAATTTTTACCGTCCGACTGATATACCGTTGGGTAGGTGTAATCGGCAAGGACAACGCTTTTGCCTGTTTTCAGCAAAGGGTACATCTCGATAGAAGTCATTCTCGCATGATTTCCGTCGATAACAGTGTAGGTTGAGGATTCCGGATGCTCTATTTCTATATCCACCGGAGTTACTGCGCCGGTGCGTGTGTCGATCCATCTGTAGGGATGTGTACCTATCACCTCCTCGGTGTTAAGCCCTCCCGACGGTTGGCAGTGGAATATGATTTTGTCGCTGTTAAACATGGTCATCTGATTGATGCTGGGTTCGTTGGGTATAGTGAACTCCTTCTGTCTGTAGCCGTCAAAATCATATGCCTTCAGTTTACGTGGGAAACTGAGATCCATGATATAGACCAGTTGACTGTCAAAATCCACAGTCATATCTGTGATTTTGTTGTAACCGTGAGGTCCGGCATCCTTGCGGTTGATTTTGCTGAGATATTTTCCGTCGTTGTCGAAAATCAGAATCTGGTCGCCCTGCCCATCGTAGACGAATATCTTGTCATCTCCAAATGATACTTTTCTTGCGAATCCTATTACACTTTCTTCATTCGTCTCCAGAGGTATATATCGTATATCGGCAATATCGTCGATAGTGATTTTCTTCTCCGGATACGTTTTAAGGAGATCTACATCCTGAATGTTTGTCGAAGTGAGTATTCGTGTCGAGTCATCTTCAGCCTCATTGGGAGCGGCCACATTTTTTTCAGCGTTGCTGCAGCCGCTTCCTGAAGCTAAAGTTATTGCCAGCAATATCCAAGGAATGATTTTACCGATATACTTATAGTGCATGCTTTTAGAGATTGAAGGTTACTATCGCACAGTTTGTGTCACCTGTCGGGATACCATTTATTTCGCCGGCGATATCTTCACTTACAATGCCATACCATCTGCCGTTTTTGGCAAACAGTCGCTCCACCTGAAGCGCTTTGTGTCCGTCACCGTCAACCAATATCATGCTCGGTTTGTCGAGTGTCTGATATGTGTTGCGGTAGATTAATCTTCCGTTGTTGAGGTCATAGAGGTCAGAATGCTTCTTGGCATCGGTCATGGTGGTGATAAGCATCTTGCCGTCGGAAAGCTGAATGTCGCGGATGAGAATGTAGGGTTTTAGCACCTCGATATCGTCTGCTCCGCTGTAAAGCTCCATCATTATATCACTCTCGGTGTCGGGAGTTATAGCCATATCTCCTCTGGGAGCTATTGCGATAGGATTGAGCTCGCCGGGTGTGAGGGTGTAGATGGTGTCTCCAATCATGAATACACCTTGTGTACCGGCATTCAGCCACAATGTGGAGAAGTTACCCCCTCTGAAACCCGGCACGGAAATAGAATCGGCTATTGCATAAGTGCGGTCATACTGGATTATATCAAGTCCGTCGGGAGTGGGGCAGGCTACATTGATACAGCTCTCCACTCCGCCGGTTGGTGTGATGACACTCGGCACGAACTCACGGCTGAGCACGTTGACGAGAGAGTCAGAGGCAAGAGCATAGACATTCACGGCAGGGGTGTGGAAGTCGGGAAGAAGCACGGTTCCGTTGCTACCGTCTACGAATGCCCCGATAATCCGGGCATACTCCCCGGGACCTTGTCCCTGATGGCTGATCTGCCCGAGATAGCTCCCGTCTGTGAGACTATACATGATGAGACGTGATGCCATAGGGTTATTCTCAAGAAGAATCACCGTGTCACCGGCCACATCGAGTATTGTAGCATTCTTGAAAAATGCATCCACCGTGTCATTGCTTAGTTGCACAAAGGATAGGTCGGCAACAGCGAGAGGTGCAGTTGCCTCGACCGATACATTTTTGTTTAGGTCAAGTGTGGCCGGCTGGTTATTATCAACGGTCTTTGATGGGCTGCATGCCACGAAAGTCATTGCGGCGATTACTCCCAGAGTCAGATTCAGATGTTTCATTGCAAGTGTGATTTTTTTTGCAAAGATAATGAATTATTTAGATTAGTTGGGGGGGGGTAAAAACATGTTTTACAACACATTTTTCACTTATTGTCTCTTTAGAGGAGCGAGAAGGATAATGTTGTTGCTCTCGGGGTCTAGGCTTTCCTTTAGGTCAGTGAGGCGCTTCTTCTGATCGTCGGTGAGCGATGGTTCGTTGAGCCACTTCTCTTCGATTCTGTCAACAAGGTCGCCCGGTTCAAAACACTGGATATAGTATCCGTCGCGAAAATGATTTTGACCAAGCACATTGTTTGCAAGAAAGTCATTGATTACGCTACCTTTGATAATCTCGCCGGAGGCTTTATCCACCCAGTAGTTACGGGTGTCAGGTCCTACGACCGACATCATTATTCCGGTGGGTAATTCTGTTCCTATGACCCATTCTTCCGGTTGAGGATTTTCGCGTGATATCACACAGCGGGGTGAGATTGTGTTGCTGTCGGCGGAATAGATGTAGAGGGTATCGGTGGAGGTGTGCATGAATATATGGCGGTCCACGTTTCTGAAAGCAAATATCTCGTTATTGAAACCAACACCCATCCCCTCCGCATCCTTTAGGGAAGTATGGAGTGGTAGATAGTCTGCACTCTGTTTTTTGCCTTCGGCACTCATGCTTGCTGCCACCTGATTCTCCTCCTGGTCCCCCCAGCAGAGACTCACGGCCGATACTCCTCCGTAGGGAGTGATACCGAGTGTGGGCTTGCCGCCGCATCCGAGGTCTACCTCCTTCACAAAGTTGCCGTCAAGGTCATATTGCAGCACGTTGCCAAACCACGATGTCAGATAGATGGCATTGTGGTCCTCGTCAATAGCACACTCATATATCAGGGAATATTCTCCGGGACCTTTACCGACTTGTCCCACAGTACCGAGATATTTTCCTGAGATGCTGAAGAGTTTTGCAGGCATGGAGGCACCTTGCATTATGACTATATAGTTTGGTGAAATAGCCGATTTCCAGTATTTCACGATTGCTTCGTCAGAGTCTTCGAGCTGTATGGTTCTGATATCTTCTGCAATAGAGCTGAGTGGAATATCGTGGTGTGGCATCGATGCCTTTTCGTCTATGACTATGAGTTCGGAATCACCTATTCTGGATATTTCGTTTTGCGAATGGGTGCAACAGGTGAGGAGGAGAGTCATGGCGACTCCTCCAATAGTAAAGAATCTGTTCATTTCTAATTTATTGTTTGGGTAAGCGGAATTTTATCGGGATATTTAAAGGTTCGCTGTCTTTACCTGATGGAGCCGGCTTCCATTTCGGCGATTTCTTTATGACAGCTATAGCAGCATCATCAAGATCTTTGCGCACACTATCGATCACATGCACATCTTTCACACTTCCGTCGGGAGTCACGACAAAAGATACGATAACCGTGCCTGACACCTTATCGTCTATAGCACTCTGGGGATACTCAAGGTATTCACCAAGATACTGTAAGAATACACTAATCCCTCCGGGAAACGATGGAGCCATGTCCTCGTTGATAAGCATGGTCTCTGTAACCTTCAATGATGATTCAGATACGGCGGATTGAATCGGTCCGGATTCTGCTTCTTCAACTGAGCCGATTGATTCCGGTGATGGGGTTGTTTCATCTGTGGCAGTGATAATTTCAGCATGTGAGGAATTCTCCTCTTTAGGAGCCGCGCAGCCTACAGCCACGGCTATAATAAGAAGTAGAGCAGCGATGAGATATATCCAGCGGCCATGACTGGTGGTAGAGATACGGTTGATCATTCTGATTCGTTTTTTGATGGATGAGACGTTAAAGTTGGTGCAAAGAGTTGCTTCCGGAGAGGAGAGACATGAATTGAGAAGGCTGTATTGATATGAGATGGGGTCTGATGATTCTATAGAAGCCTCGTCGGCGAGAAATTCAAGATTGTCGCGTATCTCTCTTCTAAGCAGCCATGCGATTGGATTTAACCAAAGAATGGCCGTGAGAAGTTCGGATACGACTATATCCGCTGAATGCCACTGGGTGATATGGGCTTCTTCATGACGGAGCATTTCTGGCGAAAGGACAGTGCGTTCTCCTGCGTAAACTCTACTGAAAAATGAAAATGGCCCAGAGTCGGAGTCGGCTATCCGGAAGATGGTGGTTGATCCGGAGATTTCTTTCAGGCATCTGTGGCTGAGAACGGCCACAGAGAGAATTCTAATGAATAGTCTCATTATGAGCAATCCTGCTATCGTGGCATAGCATACGAGACCTATCGTGACAAAGTCTGGTGAGGTGGCTGAAATCTGTGGTTCATCTCGCGAAGTCATATATATCGGTATGCTTATCGCCGGAATCGTTATAGTCGGATCGGTAGTCTCAGATTGGGTTGCGGTGGAGTGGACACTGGTGCCGGCAGTTAGCATAGGAAGCAGGAAAGCTATCGCTATGCCGGAGTTGATGATGATGCGTTTGCGGCGGAATTTTGTATCTCTGCCGAGTATAAGCCTGACGAACAGCCACACCCCTATAATAATAAGGCTGGCTTTAATGAGGAAGAGCACTATCGAGAGTATCATTTCTCGCCCTCCTCTCCGCTCTCTATCATGTGGATGATATCCTTAAGGTCGTCGGATGTGAGTTTCTGTTCCTTGGCGAAGAAGCTCACCAGCTCCTTGTAGGAGTTGCGGAAATATCCGCTCACTATCTCGCCGAGATATGTGCGCTTGAAGTCGCACTGTTTCACGGCAGGAGTGTATAGATAGGTGTTGCCGACCTTGCGTGCGGTCACATAACCTTTGCGCTCAAGATTTTTAGCTACCGAGGCTACGGTGGTATAGGGCGGGGGAGTACCTTTAAGCAGCTCCATCGCTTCTTTCACGGTACACGATTCAAGCTGCCATATTGCAAGCATAAGCTCCTCTTCCTGTCGGGTAAGTTTCTCCATAGTGATACGATTTGGATGCAAAGTTACGAAAATTTCGTAATGCTCCAAATTTTTCCTATGAATAATCTCGACGGAATAAGTTCAGGCTTTTTATTTCTGATTACGCGAGCTTTGAGGAGAGAAAAGGATAGCGCGGTCTTTCTCGGCAAGGGGCGCAACCAGATCTTCCGGCACAAACTTCCAGTTGCCTATCACCTCAGGCACGATTACTCCGGATTGCTCCACCTCTTTCATCATATAATAGCGTAGGTCAAGATCTGTTGAGGTGATGATGCGCTTTTTTATCTCTTCGCGGTCAAGCCCGGCTCCTTTTGTCATGAGATCACCACCGCCGTTTCCACGATAGGAGTTCACGGCGACTTTGTAGGTTTTGTCCGGCTTAAATTCACTGCCGTCTGCCATTGAAGTAATCGTGACACGTTCTCCTATAGGGCGGGTGATGTCTACAGTGTAGTTTATTCCGGCGGCCGAGTCGAAATTGTAGGCGGGATTTTTCAGACGGTTGTTTCTCGGTGTAGGCTTGTCAGACTCAAACCGCAGCAGGTGGCCTTGCAATATGGGATTGTCAGCGAGGCGCACTCTGTAGGCTTCCTCAAGATAATTACGAATCTCTTCGCCGGTGAGCTCCATGGTGTAGAGAAGGTTCTCATACTTGTAGAGGTTGAACATATCACTGACTCTTACTGGCCCTTCGGCAATCAGGGCATCGGCTGACAGCGGGGCGGCAAATGATATGTCGGCGCCGGTGATATCAAGCTGTAGCTTATGGATGAGGTCAATAAATGCTGACGGCCCGAAATATGCGTCGCGTGACGAAAAATCGCCTTTTGCTTCTCCAATCACTCGGTCAACAAACGTGTTGACTGCTTCTCTGTCAGCCGCAAATTCAGCAAGGAAGCGTTCGGAGGGAGTGAGGGTGCTGATATCGTGGATGTGGCCGCTGAGTTTCTTTTCCAGTACGCTGTTGTCGGGGGCAAGAGTGAGGGTGACATCCAGTTCCGCGATTGCATTGGCATTGTTGGCAGGGTTGAGCACCACCACACTGTCGCCGGGAGTAGGGGCGGCAAGTATGCGGTTGTATTGCTGATGGTCGTGACCCATGAACACAGCATCAAATCCGGGCACATTGCGGGCCACCTCGCATGAGGCATTCTCAATCCATTGTCCGGTGCGACGCGAAGCATCATGGCCTGAATGGAAGAGTCCGACTATGAGATGGGGATTATCCTTTTCTTTGATTACGGGAATCCATTTGCGAGCAGTCTCTTCCATGTCGTCAAACCGGAGTCCGCTCCATATCGGTTCGGGAAGCCATGCCGGAATAGCCGGGGTGAGGAGTCCGAGCACAGCAATTCGCACACCGTTGCGCTCCACGATAGCGTAGGGTTTAAGATACGGCTCGCCGGTAGCTGTGTCTATCACATTGGCTCCGAGCACAGGGATGGATGTCTGTCGCACCCAGCGGTCGTATACAGCATGGCCGGTCTCCACATCGTGATTGCCTATGGTTGCGGCATCATATTCCAGAGTGTCATATATGCGTGAGGCGATGTGGGGCGTCACGGTATCGATGAAGTTGTAGTAGTAGACGGTGGGCTGTCCCTGAAGAATATCTCCGTTGTCAAGGAGCACCACATTTTCTTTTCCGGCTTCGGCACGCACGGAGTCGATGAACTGAGCTGCACGCGACATGCTGCCCGACCATGGTGTGCGGGTGATGAAATTGTAGGGGAAGAAATTTCCGTGCACATCGGTGGTCTCGATGATACGCAGGCTGACGGTGCGGGGTGTGTCTTGTGCGGTCATGGTCTTGGCTGTGAGTGTGAGCAGGGCTGCCAGAGGCAGGAGACTGATTGGTTTCATAATTTTCCGGTATAGAGACATCTTATTTTTCCTACTTTGAGTTTTCCCTCAAGTTTGAGCGGGATGCGGGTGTCGTTGGCCCATATCCAGGTGTCGATATCGTCAGATGTCTTTGATGATTTTTCGTCGGTGAAAGTGAAGCTCAAGCGATAGGTGGGGTATTTGGTTCCGTCGAGGGTGAGCTCTTCGCGACCGTGGTAGGTGATGGTGAGGAGTTCCTTACGCTTGCCCGAAAAGATGTTGATGGTGTGTGAATGCCCGTCGGCGAGAGTGGAGAAGTCAATCGTACGAAGATAATAGAACACGCTCACGAGGTCTACGGTAGGTCCTTCGGCTTGAAGCGAAATGGTTGTGGAGCTGACCGGGTCAGTGTCTTTCCTGCGCCTGTAGCGCACGGATTTCCCATTTACAGAATTACCCTGTCGGGTCATTGTGATCACGTCGCGGGCATACTTGCCGTCCTCGTGGGCTATACGTTCGTATCTCACAGGCATGATATCTGATACACTCATCGTGGAGGTGAGAGTGTCGCGGAGCGAATAGAATCGGTCGGCCCACGGTTCGGATCGGGCAAAGAGTGTAGCTATAAATGTATTGCCCTGCTGTTTGAGCTGAAGGGTGGCCCGGCCGGCCTGCTTCTGGACTATGCCCCATTTGAACATCACCTTATAGTTGAGTGTCTCGGCTGCGGGGAGCGGAGAGGTGGCTTTCAGCAAGGCAACCGAAAGCAGTGTGAGAATAAATGTGGCAATACGTCTCATCATTATCTTTTTTTGAATTCGGGAAAGGGGAGAGCCGAACGCGATGCTTGCTCAATGCGGCGGTTGCGCCAGCATTTGCGGCACACGGCTATATATCTTTCGTTGCCCCCGATTTCAACCTGTTGTCCGGTGTCTACGATATCGCCGTTGGCATCAATGCGGGCGTTGACTATGGTTTTGCGTCCGCAGCTGCAGGTGCTTTTTATTTCGTCGATGGAATCGGCAATCTCAAAGAGCCTGCGCGAACCCTCGAAGAGGCGAGTGCGGAAATCAGTGCGCAGTCCGTAGCACACCACATTGCTGCCGAAATCATCGACTATCCGGGCCAGCTGATCTACCTGGCTCTCGGTGAGAAACTGGGCTTCGTCGATAAGAAACCAGTCAATCACTGTCATACTTTGCTCGAAAAGTTCTTCGGCAAGGGTATATAGGTCTGTATCTCCGTAAATCCAGCGACATTCGCGTTCGATTCCGATGCGTGAACGAATCACATTGTTTGTCTCGCGGGTATCTACCACAGGTTTGAGGCAGACATACTTCATGCCCCGCTCTTCAAAATTGTAGGCGGTGGTGAGAAGCAGGGCGGTTTTGGCCGATCCCATTGTGCCGTATCTGAAATATAGCTTTCCTTTCCGGTTCATATCGGCAAAAGTAGCAATTTAACCTGACACAACTTTTAGGCTATGCCACAATATATGTTAATAAGCGAGAATCACAGAGGTATGTCTCTCAGGAGAGTCGGAAGAAACGGCTGCGGGATGCGAGGCGAACCACTCCGAACGACACTGCCGCAACAATAAGTGCAGGCAGAAAAAGACTATAGCATCCTGTCATCTCCACGACCAGAAACAGCGCCATAAGCGGGGCGCGCACCACTCCGGCCATCACTCCGGCCATGGCTACAAAAGCAAAATCGGCCACGGATAGACTTGAGAGACCTGCGAAATTGAAAAACGAAGCGAAAAGGAACCCGGCTATACATCCGGCAAATAGAGTGGGGGCAAAATCGCCGGCCACACCTCCGGAACTGTTTGCTGCTGAAGAAGCGAACGATTTCAGGAGGAGAATCCCGCCCGCCATAAGGAGTATGGTCGAAGCGGAGGTGGTGAGGCCAAACGCGCTGCCGCCGGAAATCACCTCTGAGTCGCAGGCAAGAATGCGTGCCATCGACGAATATCCCTCGCCATAAAGCACCGGAAACATAAAGACGGCTGCTGCAAGAATCACTCCGCCGCTAAGATTTCGCAGCCAGGGATTGGATATGTGGTCATACACACGTTGCATCCGTGCCATCACAGTGGAATAGTAGAGGGCATAAATGCCGCAGAAAAGACCGAGAATGAGATACCACACAGTGAGCGAGGGGTCGAAAGTGTGGATGCCGTCAAACACGAGATCTATCGTGAATCCTGAGCAAACGAAAGCTGTCATAGCCGCGATTACCGCCGAAGTGAGCACCGCCATTACCGAGATGGTGGAGAGTTCCATCCGGAGCACTTCGAGGGTGTAGAGGAATCCGCCTACGGGAGCCTTGAATATTCCTGCGATACCGGCACCGGCGCCACACCCCATCATTATCTTCATGAGTCTCGGAGAGAATCTTGCGAGGCGGCCGAGTGTGCTTCCTATAGCAGCCCCCACATAGGCGATAGGACCTTCGGAGCCGGCCGAACCGCCGAAACCGAGAGTGAGGGAGCTTGCAATCATGGAGCCGTAAGTGATGCGCGGATTAAGCCGATACATTTTATGGCGCACATCGGAAATGAGTTTACTGGTGCCGTTTGTTACGTCGATGCGCAGGATGTATCTCACAAAAATTCCCGTAAGAACTATTCCGGCCACCGGGATGATGAGAAACTGCCAGTTGGCAGCAGCAGCATGGTAGCCTGATGTGAGCAGCAGCGATATGAGGGCGATAATCCATTTGAGCAACGCGGCGGCCATGCCGGTGATTAATCCCACAATAGCAGCCACGACGAACATCGAGGTGTTGTCCGACAAGTATTTTCTTCTGAGTTGTGCAAGCCTGACAATGCGTCGGCTGAGACTGAATTTTGACTCCGGGGATTTCATCGTCAGGAATAATTACGGAATTATAACGTTCACATGGAGCTATTGGTTTTCTGACGGAAGGTGACTCCACGATTGAACGCAAAGTTGGCAAGGGTATAGAACCCCATGCCTATTATCGTGGCGAGTCCGTAGCCGCTGAATGCGATTCCGGCAATGGAAAACTCCATGCTGCCCAGTGGGGTGAATGCGGTGAGAGTCCATGTGACACACAGCTGCAGGAGATAGCACACCGCAAAACCTATGCAAAACTGCAGGGCTTCACGCATCACACCGCGATGGGAACGAAACACCCAGAGCTTGTTCCACATAAACGAGTTGACAAATCCGGCGCCATAGCCAAGGGCATTGGCCAGCCAGGGATTAATGCCCATTATGCCTTTGGTGAAATATATTATAAGGAGGGTGAGAATGGTGTTGATGGCGCCTGTCACCGCATAGCGCACAAACATCATCATTTCCTTCCGGCGGCTGAAATTGCGGTTATTTCTGCTCACGGTTCCAATATCGGCAATATGGCTGCAGGCCACAGTTGAGACAATCGGGTCTGCGGGCTTTGCACACATAGCGGCCATGGAGTATGAGCCAATGGTGCGCGCGCCCGACAAGCTGCTCGGGGATATATTTCATCAGCGTGCGCTCGGTCTGAAGCGGATTCTTGCTGCGGGTGGTGAGGCCAATGCGTTCGCTCACGCGGAACACATGAGTGTCAACCGCCATAGCGGCCTTGTCGAACACAACCGAAAGAATCACATTGGCCGTCTTGCGGCCTACACCGGGGATGGTGAGCAGGGAGTCTATATCGGATGGCACTTCGCCTCCGAAATCTTCGACGAGTTTTCGAGCCATGCCGATGAGACTGCGTGTCTTATTGTTGGGATAGGAGACAGAGCGGATGAGCTCAAATACTTCTTCCTCGCTTGCGGCCGCCAGAGCCTGAGGTGTAGGGAAGGCCTCAAAGAGCGGGGGAGTGACCATGTTGATGCGCTTGTCGGTGCATTGCGCCGATAGAATCACGGCCACAAGCAGCTGGAAGGGTGATTGGTAGTGGAGCTCTGTGCGCGGTTCGGGCATATTGTGCTCGAACCAGTCAATCACTCCGGCATATCTCTGTGCGACGGTCATCAGTGGGCGGCGGTAAACTCTTCGAGGAAGCGTTTGTCGTTTTCGGAGAACATTCGGAGGTCTTTCACCTGATATTTGAGGTTGGTGATACGCTCTATGCCCATTCCGAGCGCGAAACCGCTGTAGCGTTTGCTGTCAATGCCACATGCGTCGAGCACATTGGGGTCTACCATACCGCAACCGAGAATTTCCACCCAACCTGTGTGTTTGCAGAATGAGCATCCTTTGCCTCCGCAGAGGTTGCAGGATATGTCCATCTCAGCCGAAGGTTCTGTGAACGGGAAGTAGCTCGGACGCAAACGAATCTGGGTCTTTGGTCCGAACATCTCGCGGGCGAAGTAGAGTAGGGTCTGACGGAGGTCGGCAAACGATACGTGCTCATCCACATAAAGAGCCTCGACCTGATGGAAGAAGCAGTGGGCACGTGCGGATATAGCTTCGTTGCGATACACTCTTCCGGGGCAGATGATGCGGATGGGGGGCTGGGTGTGTTCCATCACACGTGTCTGCACCGATGAGGTGTGGGTGCGCAGCAACACATCGGGAGTGCGGTTGATAAAGAAAGTGTCCTGCATATCGCGTGCAGGGTGGTCTGCTGCAAAGTTGAGCGAAGAGAATACATGCCAGTCATCTTCAATCTCAGGACCTTCGGCTATGGTGAACCCGAGACGTGAGAAAATTGCTACGATTTCATCGCGCACGAGAGTGATGGGGTGGCGGGTGCCGAGAGGCATGGGTGCGGCAGTGCGGGTGAGATCAACCATCGACTCGGCAGAGTCGGTTGCCTCGACAGCATCTTTGAGTGATGCAATCTTCTCGGTGGCAAAGTTTTTAAGCTCATTGAGAGGAGCACCAAACTGACGCTTCTCGTCGGGCGTCATCTGCTTGAAATCATTGAAAAGCTGTGAAACTGCGCCTTTCTTACTCAGATATTTTATGCGGAGCTGCTCGACTTCAGCTGCCGATGCGGCAGTCAGAGCGGCAATTTCAGCCTTAAGAGCGTTTATCTTTTCGGTCATTTTGGATGATTGATAATTTTCTATGTGCAAAATTACGCAAAATTCATGAATTACAAAACGGAATACGTTGGCCAATATTTGATAGTGCGGAGGTGGTGAATGGTGTTGCAGCAGTGAGGCCGAGCTTAGCGGTAAATAAAAAAGATGCTGCGCGGTTCGGTGTGCGCAGCATCTCTGTGAGTGGTGGCTTTTGTGGAAGCCTTTAGCGGGAAGAGGGGGTTATTCGGCAATTACCTCAAATTCGGAGCCGGAAGCGTAGTCGCGTCCGTCCTGAGCGTTGAGGGCCATGAAGCGCACGTAGCGACCTTTGACGGGAGATGCAAAGGTGACAGTCTTCTGCTTGTCGCCGCGTTCGAATGTGCCTTTCGCCACGGGTTTACCCCAGTCTTTTCCGTCGGCCGACACGTAGATTTCATAGTCTTTGATATTGCCGGTTGAGTTTCCGTCCTGACGGGGGAGATAGGCCACGCCTTTGATGGTCTTGATGTCGCCGGCATCGAAGTCTACCCAGTGGGGATAGGGAGCCACGGTGACGGAGTACATGGTGTGCCAGATAGTGGAGGGGTCGCCGTCTGTGAGGTTAGCTCCTTCGCCATAGTCCGGCTCTTCTGAGCTTGAGAAAATGGCCTGTGTGGCGACAGTCTCAATCTTGGGCATAGTGGCGGTGGCTTTCACTGCGGGGTTGTCTTTGAGCCATGCGGTGATAGTGCCTCCCTGCTTAAATTCGATGGGACCGGTGTAGGTGAGGGGCTTTTTGGCGTTGTCTATCTTGTATAGTACGGTTGCGGTGGTGTCGGCGCGGTCAATCGTGAGGCTGCCACGGCGGTCGCGGGAGATGCCTATGGGTTTGAGGCCTTTACCCTTGACTGATGCGAGCTCCTGAAGCTGCTGCTCTGTGGCGGGACGGATGATGAAGCTGAAGCGATGGGTGTCGGCTTTCACACGCTGGTGTTCGAGCGGGCCGCCCTGACCGCAGCTTGCACCTCCGAGTCCGGTCACGCCGAGGTCGAGATGGAGCACTGTACGGTTGCTCTTGGGGAGCTTGTAGGGATGGTCTGCGCCGAAGAGTTCCATTTCTGTGTAGGGAGTTGCGGTGGCCGACATGAGTTCGGGGGCTACGAAAAGTACGCCTTTATTGCCGTCGGTGAGGGCTGCCCAGCGAACTTCTTCGCGGTTGGCGTTGCTCTGCGGACGGGTATAGTCGGTGAACATATCTTTGACAGTGCGTGTGTAGCGTCCCACGAACTGGCCTGTGAGGCGGTCATTGTAGTTTTCTTCAGGGCCGCGGCCGTAGTAAGTGAATTCGCCGAGCTTGTCGGGGAGTTCCATCACGTAGCCGAGACGGGGCAGAATTACGTTGGCATTGTTTGAGGAGATTACGGCGTTGAGCTCAACGGAGCCGTCGGGGAAGATGGTCCAGATCTGATTGGTGGTAAACTTGAAGTCATCGGGTCCGAAGGGTTCAGACTTGCTTTCGTCAATGGAGTAGGTGCCACGCGAATTACCGTTGCCACCAACCATGCGGCCTCCGTTGGGAGCCTGTGACACCACTGTGAACGAGAGGGCCTGATTGCCGTTGGAATCAACGAACGTTTCCGCTGAAGTGACAGTATGCTTAAGATTGTAGAGGCCGTTGGCAAACCACTGGCCATAAACCCAGGCATCGTTGTTAAGGTAAGCACGGAAAGCATCGAGGACGGGGCCGTGACCCGGAACGAAGATCTCCATACCTCCATAGTTGAGCGAGCTGATGGTGCCGGTTGTAAGGTCGAACTTGGCTGTGAAGTTGTCGCCGGAGATGGTGCGGATATTGCCTTCGGTGACGGCAGTAACCGGACCTCCCTTGGCAGAGCAACCCATGCAGTGGATGCCGGTGGCGCTCTTCACAGGGAGCTGTTCGTTCATCTGCACATAGCCGGCTTCGGCCCAAGGCATATCATTGGCGAGGCGGAACTCCACATTGACGAAGTATTCGCTACCGGGTTCGAGCTTGGAGAAGTCGTAGGGTATGGTGTAGGTGAGTTTCTGACGGGGCTGGAGAGCCATGCGGGGGCCGATGAGGGCGTCGCCGCTCTCCACTTCCACACCATCTTTATATAGGCGCCAGCCGATGGTGTAGTCGCTGAGGGGTGTGAAATAGTTCTTATTGAAGATTTCAATCTGGCCCTTGGTCATATCAACGGGGGTGACACCTACGTTCTGGTAGACTTTCTTCACCTCATGGTACTGAGGCTTGGGGGTGAGATCACCGAACATGATGCCGTTCATCACAAACTGTCCGTCGGAGGGGTTGTCGCCGAAATCGCCGCCAAATGCGAGATAGCGGTCGCCGGTGGCGGGGTCATGGTTGTAGAGCGACTGGTCAATCCAGTCCCAGATTGCACCACCCATGAAGAAGTTGGTGCTCTCGATGGCCTGCCAATAGTCTGCGAGACCACCCACGGCGTTGCCCATTGAGTGGGCATATTCGGAGATATGGAAGGGATATTTGATGTTCATATTGCCCTTCACGGCCTCACGTGTCCAGTTGATGGAGGGATATTGGTTGGAGCCAATGTCTACGATGTCGTTGTTGCGTTCATATTGCACGGGGCGTGAGGTATCGAAGGCTTTGATGGCATTGTAGGCAGTGACAAAGTTCTGGCCGGGGCCGGCTTCATTGCCGAGGGACCATATGACAACCGAGGGTGAATTGACAGTGGAGTGTACGAGCTCCATGTCGCGTGCTACGTGAGCGGCTTCCCATTCGGGCACATGGGAGAGGGAGGCCTTGCCATAGTAATATTCGTGCGATTCAAGGTTGGCTTCGTCTTCGAGATATATGCCGTATTTGTCGCAGAGGTAATACCAGTAGGGGGAGTCTGGATAGTGAGAGTTGCGCACATGGTTAATGTTGGCGCGTTTCATCATCATGACTTCTTTTTCCATCCAGTCGCGGCTCACAGCGTGGCCCACGGATGGGTTGGTTTCGTGGCGGTTCACTCCTTTGAGTTTCACGGGCTGACCGTTGACATAGAAGTAGCGTCCGGCAATGCCGAATTCGTCTTTATCGGCGGGGGTGTCTTCCACCTCAACCTTGCGGAATCCCACATAGGTTGATACGGTTTCAATCACCTTGCCTTTGGCATCCTTAAGCTGCACGAGGAGGGTGTAGCGCCAAGGCTGTTCGGCACTCCATTTGTTGGGGTCGGACACTTTGACAACTGCTTTGAGATCGGTCTCCGAGCCTTTTGCAAGGTTTGCAGTGGCCGAGACAGCTGTGGGATTGGCCGGGAGAGAAATGTGGTCGTCGCTATAGAGCTTGTTGGGCACGAGGGTGCAGGTGATGCTGAGACCCTTGGCATCTTTGCGGGAGAGATTGCGCACTGATGCGGTGACTGTGAGTTCGCCGTCGGTGTAGTCGTTTGTCAGGTCGGGGATAGCCACGAGGTCGCGTATCTGGACGGTGGGGGTGGAATAGAGCGACACGGAGCGGAAAATACCTGGGAGGCGGAACATGTCTTGCGCTTCGAGGAATGAGCCGTCGCTGTTGCGGTAGACTTCCACCGCCACAATGTTGGTGCCTTTGGTGAGATAGGGTGTGATATTGAATCGGGCGGCATTGCGGGAGTTTTTGCTGAAGCCCACATAGTGGCCGTTGATCCAGAGATAGAAGAAAGAGTCTACACCGTCGAAATTGATATAGACTTCGCGGCCGTCCCAATCTTTGGGTATGGTAAACGTGCGCAGGTAGGAGCCCACTTCATTGCGGGCGTCGAATGTGGTCCAGTTTTCGGGGGGAGTACGCATTACACCGCCACGCCAGTCGTCCACTTTCACCTGATGCCAGAAAATGACCGGCTGGTTGACATAGATAGGTGTGCCGTATTTCTGGGAGCCGTCAGGCTGAAGGCCATAGATGTTCCAGTTGGAGGGAACGTCTATATCATCCCAGGCGGTTGCGTCGAAGCCGGGCTTGAAGAAGTCGGCCGGGCGGAGAGAGGGCTCTTTCACCCAGTTGAATTTCCATTTGCCGTCAAGCGACATCCAGTATTCGCTGTATTCCGGAAGCACTTTAAGGGCGTTTTCAACAGAAGCAAAGGGATAGAATGTGGCGCGCGGTTGCTCTTTATTGTAGGCGAGCGAGTCGGGCGACTGCCATTCATGTCCTCCCGGTGCGGCATCGTTGCCATAGTAGAACCCTTTGAGTCCCTGCGCTCCGGCAAGCAAAGCCGGCATGGCAAGGATAAGGGCTGCACTCATCAAGGTTTTCTTCATGATAATGGTTATAAGTGATTTGTTTTAATTAATTATCGTCTGTGGCACTGCGTTATGGTTTACGCAGTTATATTAACAATCTACAAAACTACAATTTTTTTTGCGGCTCACAAAGCATTTTATGACTAATTTTGCAGCCGAATTCAGAATATTGTATGGAAAAACCTATACACACGGAGACAAAAGAGAAACTCTGGAACAGAAATTACTGGAAGGTGATGACGAGTAATTTTCTGCTTTTTTTCGCTTTCTATATTCTCACTCCGCTGCTGCCTCTCTATCTCGACGCGCAGTTTGGAGCCGACAAGCATATGATCGGGGTGGTGCTTTCGGGCTATGTGGTGGCCACTCTGCTCGTGAGGCCGTTCAGTGGCTTTATTGTCGACACATTCAATAGAAAGAAGGTTTTGATGCTCTGCTTCTTTACATTCTTTATATGCTTCGCTGGCTATGTTGGGGCGGGCACGCTGCTGATGTTTGCGATAGTGCGCACCCTCCATGGGCTGCCTTTCGGGGCTGCCACAGTGGCCAACAGCACGGTGGCTATTGATGTGCTCCCTTCATCGCGAAGAAGCGAGGGGATTGGCTACTACGGGCTGAGCAATAATCTGGCTATGGCTATTGCACCTTCGGCCGGAATATATATCTATTCCGCCACCGGAAACTTCTCGGTGCTCTTCTGGATAGCTCTGGTGCTTGCACTGGCAGGGTTTTTCTCTGCGTCGTCGGTCAAGCTGCCGAAAAGGGAGCCGGTTAAGGGAAAGCCGAAGCTGAGTCTTGACCATTTTTTCCTGAGCCGTGCGTGGCTGATGGCTATAAACATATGTCTGTTTGGCCTCTGTTGGGGAGTGATGAGCAACTATGTGGCTATCTACGGGCAAGAAAAATTGGGCATAACTGATGGCACGGGCATTTTCTTCATGATTCTTTCCGGAGGCCTGTTTGCCTCCCGGCTTATTGGTGCGCGGCAACTCAGAGCCGGAAAGCTGACACAGAGCTGTGTGAGAGGAGTGCTGCTTTCAACTGTGGGATATGTGATGTTTGCGTCGGGGGCAGGCGCCTGGACCTACTATGGAGCTGCATTGTTCGTGGGTCTCGGTAACGGACAGATGTATCCGTCAATGCTCAATATGTTTGTGAAAGTGGCCAGGCATGACCAGAGGGGCACTGCCAATTCGTCGATACTCATATCGTGGGATGCGGGCATGGGGATCGGAATACTGCTGGGTGGCTTTATGGCTCAATATATGGGCTATGAGGCAGCCTTCTGGTGTGCGGCCGGAGCTCAGGCGTTTGGCGCAGCGCTCTTCATTTTGGCCACCAGACGTTTTTATCTCGCACGCAGACTTGCAGACAACTGACGCCGCGAGGCTTGAAAACTCAATATTCTTAAAACCGAAACGAATTATGAGACTATTGGCGGCTCCTCTTCAGGGAGTGACTGACTGCGCATGGCGTCACTTCCACTCATTTCATTATCCGGAAAGTCTGGATTGCTATCTGACCCCCTTTGTGAGGATGGAGAAGGGGGAGCCAAGAGGCAGAGATATGCGCGACGTGTGTTCGGAGCTGAATGCCGGGGTGGCTACCGTGACACAGATTATCTTTTCCGGACCGGAGGAGTTTGGGACGCTCACAGAGGCACTCGTAAAAGAGGGGATAAGGAGGATTGACCTCAATATAGGGTGTCCGTTTCCTTTGCAAGTGAAGCGTGGACGCGGCGCCGGAATGACAGAGAGGATAGAGGTGCTTGCCGCCGTGAGACGCGAGATGGAGCAATGGATCGGAGATGTGGAATTTAGCGCTAAGATGCGCGCCGGAGTGAATGACAGCTCAAGATGGGAAGATATGATGGAAGAGGTGGAAAAAATGCCCTTGCAATGGGTGACTATTCATCCGCGCACCGCCCGGCAGCAGTATGGAGGAGAGCCGGACCTCGACCTCTTCGGCAGGATGGCTGCGGCAACCCACCACAAGGTGGTGTATAACGGTGATGTGCGCACACTCGCCGATTTCCGTGCGATTATGCAACGGTTTCCGCAGATAGACGGGGTGATGATTGGCAGAGGACTTTGCGGCCGTCCGTCGCTCGCCGCAGAGATAGAGAGCGGAAGAGAATGGACAGCCGAGGAGCGGCTGCAGAGAGTCATGGCACTGCACACCGATATGAGAAGCTATTATGAGCGGACAATGTGTGGCGAAGCGCAGATTGTGGGGAAACTCCAGGCAATGTGGGAATATGCTGAAAGCGAAATAGGCAGAAAAGCCTGGAAAGCCATCAGAAAAGCAAATGGACTGAGGGGTTACGACAAGGCTATATCGCTGATAGGTAGAGGGTAAGGAGAGTTAGGGTGATAAGTATAAAATTTTGTTAACGAAGTCCGTCCGAAGAATTTGCGGCCTGATGAGAGGCTTATGACATTTTGCTACGGAATCAGCATAAAAATCACATTGCTGCTTATGATTTCGCACTAAAATGCGATTTTGGGGTAAAAATTAGTTAAAACGGAGTCATTTTCTTTACGAATTGTTTGTGAGAAGTGGAGAGAGGCTGTAAATTTGCACCGTGTTTTTCATGGTATTAGATTTAAGGTTAATAAAGATTGGATGTCGGGAGACATTCAATTTTTTTTGCACCATGCATAGCGGAAACGTGGAGAACCAAATGAACCGGAAGATTGTTGGAAATGTGAACGAAAGAGTTCGCTTACACACACAATAACCCTTAACAACAAAATCAACGTATGAGAAGTATTACTACTTTTGATCTTCAGTATGCCCACCGTTTCTACGGATTCAAGGGTGAGGCACAGTACCTTCACGGCCACACAGGAATCATGACCATCGAAGTGGAAGATACCGTAAATGAAGGTGTAAACATGGTCTTCCCATGCAATGAGATAAGAAAGACCGCATGGGCAGTGTTGCAAAACTTCGACCATGCTCTCGTGCTTAGAGAAGACGACCCTCTACTTCCGGCCATAATTGGCGTCTATGAGAAACAGGGCATCCTCAACGGCCATCCGCAGAACACAATGAAAGGCCCCGCCTTCAAAACCGAACTTGCCACAGCCTATCCCGACGCACGCTTGGTGGTGACGAAAGAGACTATGACCGTGGAGGGCATGATAAAGATTGTGTATGACCTTCTGAAAGATAAACTCAATATAGCCAAGATAACATTTACGAGCGGAGTCAATGAAGCCTCTATGGAGTTTGACACACACAACGATATAGACCGTTGTCCGCTCTGTGGCATCGCGCTCAATGATAAAGGCGTGTGCCCTAAGTGCGGCTATAAGAAGCCGGCGTAAACCGGCTCTGGTCTAAACCGCCGCGCATCCGCCGGCGAAAAAAATAGGATGGCGTGATTGAAGCCCGGAGGCTGCATCACGCCATCTTTACCTTTGAGGCCAGGGTTCAGAGTTTGGTATTAATTTCAGGAAGATGTAGAGAAGGAAAACCACCAGTATTATTGACAGAAAAATCCATATGAAGTCATCTAAACTTTTTTGATTTGTGAATTTTTTTTAAGGAATACTATAGCGAACGCCAGATAGTTCCACCCCTTCCAACTGGAAACGGTTGTATCAAATCTGCACAGAATGGCTCTGAAGCTGTCCATCCAGGCATTAGTGCGTTCAATCACGAACCGTTCCTAATACATCACTTCATCAAAGAGGTACTCTTCAAAGGCTCTCCATTTCGAGTATTCGGACAGACATTAGCGATGATTCCATTTTTGTCAAGCGCCTGTAGAAAAGACCGGGAGTCAAAGCCGGCATCGGCGTTATTGAATATACCATCGAGAGAAATCCCACATCTATCCAACTGAAAAGCTATGCTGTCTACGCTCTCCTTTATCTCATAAAGATCAGTATGATTACCTTTCTGGGGTTCGGACATCGCCAACGGCAGTCCCTGTCTATCTGTAAAATAAATAGAATTGGTTGTCTTGCGTTTCTTCCGTCCTTGGTATTCAACGCTTTCGCCTCCACGTACCGCCGGAGTATGCGAGCCGTCAATGTGCGACAGCGACAAATCAACAGGTGACGGTATTTCATTACCAACCGGGAAACACCTTTTCCCAGTCTCCGAGCGTGCACCATTTCCTATAATGGTAGAATACGGTCTTGTAGCTTGGTATCTCTCCCTCAAAGAAATGACATACCGGCAGATGCTCCCACTGACAACCGGTCTTGAGCTTGAAAAGTATAGCCATGACGATCGACAAAAGGTCGAATTTACTGATGAATCCTCTTTTGGCAATGTTCAGATAGGGCATAATCTCTTTTTTTATTGTATCTTTGTCGAGTACAGCGTATTTTGGCAATGGTTCAGTATATTAAAGTGTTGCAACCCTAATATAGCGAATCTTTATCAGAGTACGCTGTATTTTAGTTATTTACTTCAACTTTTAACTTCTCTAAATTAGTTTAGACGACTTCATCATGATATATTTATTTTAACATGGGGAAGAAGCATCTTCGGCTTGATTTTCATTATATCGGAAATTGTGAAAATTTTATCTTCCTCGAATAGATTGCAGAATGAACGGCACAGTCTCAAACCATAAGATTTTTCAAGCTGATGGAATGCTCCACTCCAATTGGCGTACCAATGCCTTTCTTCATTAATCTCATCAGTAAGTCGTTCCGGTGGTGTATTATCATTTGCATGGATTACGTTATATTGTGCAAATTGACATAGAGTTTCCAATAGCTCGTTTTCGTCATCCTCCTCGTATGGCTCAATGATGATGTAGCCACCAATACAAAAAGTATCGTACTGATGAAGTCCCTTTGCTATCTGTTCCCGAAGATTGGCGGTAATGATTTTTACCTGATCCATAACCTCATGCTGTAATTCCACGAGCCTGTCATTAAGAACCATGAAGTGGGCTACCTCGTCCTCAGTGAACTCATCAGGCCAGTTTTCGACAATTTGTCTACTACCTACCAAACCTTTTCTCTTGATCTTGCGGTGATTCCATTTACGATATCTTTGAAAATCATCATTATGACGGTATTGAATTAAAGTTCTGTTTTCGAAATTTATTATACCCTGCTCTATTTCTTCATTAGAATAACGATTGAGCCAACTCAGCCCCCTATTTCCCCAGGGCATACTATGACAAATACCGGCACAAAGAATTATTTTCATTGTCTCATCTTCTTCCTGCTTTAACTGAGAGACAAGTATATCCCGCAGTTCTACATCTTTCATAGCACAGGAATCAAACTCATCAAGTAACCCATCATAATACTGGTCAGAGAGATAGGGAAGAAGTTGCGCGAAAGTTTCGGCATTGTTATACTTATCACGAAGTGCCGAATTATTCTCTAAATCAAGTTTCTCTTCCCAATAGCCTGCGCAGTAGTCGTAAAATCCCCTCATGCCAAGGCTTACTCCGCAATTGTCGATAAATCTATCGGCAAGAATGCGAAGTGCATCTTCCGGATCAACCGTATCAGCCATATCACGATAGCGTAGGATGTCTGAGATAGGGATATCCATCAGTTGGCGGAGTCTTTCATTCTCGCACATCAATTCCTTTACTCTGCTTCGTATCATATCTTATTCTTAAATTTTCATTGTTATAATTAACGTGAGTTCGATATAAGGAAGCGCACGTTCAAAGATAAAACAATCAGCCATTTAGCATGAAACTAAGTGGCTGATTTTCTTGGTAAATTCACGGAGATTTTGTAAATTTATA
>JAAVDA010000032.1 GCA_014802045.1 Bacteroides sp. | reverse complement strand
GCAGCGGCCCTTTCTCTTGTACTACTTCCTTTGTCTATTGTAAATCTTTCAATGTTCTCTATTCCGCTTCTTTCGAAGATGCACTCAACAATTTTGAGCACCGAAATGTTTTGCAAAGTTAAGGCGAATTTTTCAAACTACCAAATTTTTCGAGAAAAATTTTTATTTTTTTGAAGTCGCCCGGCTTTTCAGCCGTTCTTTTGCGCCCCTTTCGGCCTCTGCCGTGGTGTCGTTCTCAAAAGCGAGTGCAAAGTTACAACTCTTTTTAATTCCCACCAAACTTTTCGACAAGAAATTTGTTGACTGTTTTTCTATGATTTTGTCTAATAAATTATATAATAGCAAATTATTGTATTTCGAGGATCAGATATTTAACCTTCGTTTACAAATGGACTGCTGCGACAGCAGATGAATTTCATGAAAATTCGCCGGAACAGCAGGAAACAAGTGTGACACCCCACGGCACTCCCCTGCCCCGGTTTTCCTCGGCCAGGAGGCTGAAAAATCTGCCTGCATACCCGGGCGGGATGATTGGAAAATGAATCTGAGAGCGAGAAAAAACCGGGGGCGGGAGAAATTTACACATCTCGATGGGTGCAATCCGCAAAAAAGCGACTGCTGTGGGGCGCCTCTGAAAGAGAAGAAACCGGAAGGAGAGGGAAGAAAAAGTATTCTGAGCGAAAAGTGGGGCGGAATTTGGAGGGGAAATGGAAATGCTGTAATTTTGATGTCGGATTGCGGACACTAACACAGCATCGGTCTACACATATATATTATATCTATGAGTGCGGGACCTCACTGAGCCCATTGCATGTGGTTATCCCGGCTGTGACCGCTTACTATTATAATAAACACGTTTTAATCACAATATGCCAATGATGTGTATATCTAATATGATGCGCGGGCTGGCTTTGAGCGCGGCAATGATAGCGGGAATAGGCTCTGCGATGGGGGTGGCTCCCGGCGAGGTGAGATTTCGCCATGAGGAGACTGACACAACTATAATTACCAAATTGCTCGTAGATACCTATGCCGAAGGGCGGAGTGTGCCAACCGCCAAGCGGATTGTGAGTATTGCCGAGAAGCTTGTGGGCACTCCTTATGCGGCCGGAACCATAGAGGGGACACCGGAGCAACTCACCGTGGATATGGATGAGATGGATTGCACAACGTTTGTGGAGAATGTGCTGGCTATGGCGATGACGCTTGACGAACGGCGCACATCGTGGCATGATTTCATCTATAATCTTGAACGCCTACGCTATAGGAATGGTCGCGTGGATGGCTATGGCTCACGACTCCACTATATCAGCGATTGGGCTATAGACAATAATCACCGGGGGATAATCCAGGAGGTGACGGACAGACTTGGGCAGGGTGTGGGCTATCAGGTGAAGACGCTTGATTTTATTTCGAGCAATCGCGACAAGTATCCAGCTCTGGAAGATGATTCGGAGTTTGAGAAGCTGAAGAATGCTGAAATCGGGTATCGCTCGCACCGCTATCCTTATATAAAGACGATGAATATAAAAAATGCCGAGTTGAGAGATGGCGATATCGTGGCAATCACTACGAAGACTCCGGGACTGGATGTGCAGCATATGGGTGTGGTGAAACTGCACGATGGTGTGGCACATCTGGTGCATGCATCGTCAAAAGCCGGAAAGGTGGTTGTGGATGATTTGCCATTGGCCGAATATGTGCGTCGCAACCGCACGGCCACCGGAATAAGAGTGTTTCGTCTGAAAGATTAACCAGCAGTATATCCAGTTCTAAATAACACAAAATAGAATAAGAGACTGTAGCCTGCTTTATGTAGGAGCCGTTTGAGCCGGCGCTATAATAAAATCCGCCCCGGTGCTCGAAGTGAGCGCCGGGGCGGAGTGCTTATCAGCCGTCAGACGGCTATAGGGAAGTCATTATGCTTCGGGACGCTTGGTGCGCTTGCCGTAGCCGTAGGCGGCATCCTGACCGAGCTCTTCCTGGATGCGGAGGAGCTGGTTGTATTTTGCCATACGGTCTGAGCGGCTTGCAGATCCGGTCTTAATCTGGCCGGCGTTGGTAGCCACTGCGATGTCGGCGATAGTAGCGTCTTCAGTCTCACCGGAGCGGTGGGAGATAACTGCGGTGTAGCCGTTGCGCTGTGCGAGTTCTACAGCACGGAGGGTTTCAGTGAGCGAACCGATCTGGTTGACCTTGACGAGAATTGAGTTGGCACAACCTTCTTCGATGCCGCGCTTGAGGTATTTAACGTTGGTGACGAAGAGGTCGTCGCCAACGAGCTGGCAACGGTCGCCGATGAGGTCGGTGAGCACCTTCCATCCTGCCCAGTCGTCTTCGGCCATGCCGTCTTCGATAGAGTCGATGGGGTATTTTTCAACGAGCTCCTTGAGATACTGGGCCTGCTGCTCTGAAGTAAGCTTCTTGCCGTTGGGTTCCTTGGGAGTGCCGTTGTTGAGCTCGGCATAGTTGTAGATGCCATCTTTGAAGAATTCGGAAGATGCGCAGTCAAGGCCGATGGTAACGTCCTTGCCGGGCACATAACCGGCGAGCTCGATAGCTTTGATGATTACGTTGAGGGCATCTTCGGTGCCGTCGAGAGCGGGAGCAAAGCCACCTTCGTCGCCTACAGCGGTAGAGAGACCGCGGTCATGGAGCACTTTCTTAAGGTTGTGGAACACCTCTGTGCCCATACGGATACCTTCTTTGAAGCAGCATGCGCCGATGGGACGGATCATGAACTCCTGGAAGCAGATGGGGGCATCGGAGTGTGCGCCGCCGTTGATGATGTTCATCATGGGAACGGGGAGAACATAGGTGTTTGCACCGCCGATATATTTGTAGAGGGGAAGATCGAGATAGTCAGCGGCAGCCTTTGCTACTGCGAGAGACACACCGAGGATGGCGTTGGCGCCGAGGTTTGACTTGGTGTCGGTGCCGTCGAGGGCAAGCATTGTCTCGTCGATGCGAATCTGGTCAAGAGCGCTCATGCCGCGAAGAGCGTCGGCGATGGGACCGTTAACGTTGGCCACGGCTTTGGTAACGCCTTTGCCCATGTAGCGCTTCTTGTCGCCGTCGCGGAGCTCGAGAGCTTCGTTGACACCGGTTGAAGCACCGGAGGGAACAGAGGCACGTCCGCGTGCGCCTGATTCGAGGATTACGTCAACTTCAACGGTGGGGTTGCCTCGTGAATCGAGCACCTCACGACCAATGATTTTTTCGATTTTCATAATTGTCGTTTCTTAAAAAGGATGTGTTAAGTATTTATGTTGCAAAGTTAATAAATGACGGGGGATATTCGACCACACGGGATATTAATTTTTTTAGCAAGATGCAAAAAAAGATTGCCGCCCGGAGGATTAGTCCGGACGGCAATATGATTGAACTCTAGCTGCGGTTTACTCTGCTGCGGGAGCTTCGGGCTCTGCTGCGGGGAGTTCGAGCTCGGCCTGAGGAGCTGCGGTCTCTGCATCAGCAGAAGCTGCGCTCTTGGAGCGACGGCTGCGGCGGGTGCGGCCTTCTTTCTTGGCTCCGGGGGTCTTGAGCATGTTTTCGTTGTAGTCAACGAGCTCAATGAAGCAGGTCTTGGCATTATCACCGAGGCGGTTGCCAGTCTTGAGGATACGGGTGTAGCCTCCGGGGCGGTCGGCAATCTTCTGAGCGACTTCGCGGAAGAGTTCGGTGACAGCCTCTTTGTTCTGAAGATATGAGAAGACGAGTCGGCGATTGGCCATTGTGTCTTCCTTAGCCCGGTTGATGAGGGGCTCGGCATACATGCGGAGCGCTTTAGCCTTTGCAAGTGTGGTGAAGATGCGCTTGCGCATGATGAGTGCGATGGTCATGTTGGCCAGGAGCGCATCGCGATGGGCTTTCTTTCGTCCGAGGTGGTTGAAGTTTTTATTGTGTCTCATCGTAGTGTTTACTCTTTGTCTAATTTATACTTTGAAATGTCCATGCCGAAGGAGAGGTTGAGGCTGGCGAGAAGGTCGTCGAGTTCGGTAAGCGACTTTTTGCCGAAGTTGCGGAACTTGAGCAGGTCGGTTTTATTGAAAACGACGAGTTCGCCGAGTGTCTCGACTTCTGCGCTCTTAAGGCAATTGAGGGCACGCACAGAGAGGTCCATATCGACGAGTTTGGATTTGAGAAGCTGTCGCATGTGGAGCACTTCTTCATCAAACTCTTCGTTGCCTTCGGTCTCGGTGGTCTCAAGGGTGATCTTTTCGTCGGAAAAGAGCATGAAGTGGTAGATAAGAATCTTAGCCGCTTCTTTGAGAGCGTCCTTAGGCAGAATGGAGCCGTTTGTTGTGATCTCAAGGGTGAGCTTGTCGTAGTCGGTCTTCTGGTCAACTCGGAAGTTGTCGACTGTATATTTCACGTTTTTAATAGGCGTGTAGATAGAGTCGATAGCGATGATGTTGATGTCGTCGCCGGGAACTTCATTTTCTTCGGCGGGCACCCATCCGCGTCCTTTATTGATAGTAAGCTCGATGGTAAAGCTCGCTCCGGGGTCGAGATGACAAATCACAAGCTCGGGATTGAGGACTTCAAAACCGCTGAGGGCTTTACCGATGTCGCCGGCCTTGAAGACTTCCTGTCCGGAAACCGTGATGACAGCTTTTTCGAATTCGGTGTCTTCAACGGTCTGCTTGAGGTCGACTTTCTTGAGGTTGAGGATGATGTTTGTCACATCTTCCTTTACACCGGGGACGGTGTCAAATTCGTGTTTGACGCCGTCGATTCTGAGCGAGGAGATTGCAAAGCCTTCGAGCGATGAGAGAAGGATGCGGCGCAGTGCGTTGCCTATGGTTATACCATAGCCCGGCTCCAATGGCTTGAACTCAAACTTGCCGAAATGATTGTCGGCTTCCAACATCAGAACCTTGTCAGGTTTTTGAAATGCTAATATAGCCATGTGGACCTTTGCTTATAGTGATTACTTAGAATAGAGCTCGACGATGAGCTGCTCCTTGATGTTTTCGGGGATGTCTTCGCGTGCGGGCACGTGAAGGAACTTGCCTGCCTTCTGAGACTCGTCCCATTCAATCCAGGGGTATTTGCTGTGGTTGAAACCTGCAAGTGCGTCGGCTATGACTTCGAGTGACTTGGATTTTTCACGAACGCCAACAATGTCGCCGGGCTTAACTGCATAGGAGGGGATGTTGACAACCTCACCGTTGACAGTGATGTGGCGATGGAGCACGATCTGACGCGCAGCCGCACGTGTGGGAGCGATGCCGAGACGATAGACTACATTGTCGAGACGGCCTTCGAGAAGCTGGAGGAGCACTTCGCCGGTGATACCTTTGGTGCGGGCAGCCTTGTCGAAGAGGTTGCGGAACTGTTTTTCGAGAACGCCATAGGTGTATTTGGCTTTCTGCTTTTCACGGAGCTGCACGCCGTATTCGGAAGTTTTGCGGCGACGGTTCTGGCCGTGCTGTCCAGGGGCGTAGTTTTTCTTGGCGAGGACCTTGTCTTCACCGAAGATGGGTTCGCCGAACTTGCGGGCGATTTTGGTCTTGGGACCTGTATATCTTGCCATGTCTGGTGTTACGGGTTAATGAATATGCCGGTGCCTTTGGGGAGTGTGGAGGTGTCAGTCAGTGCAGCCGCGACCATAGAGAGGTGATAGAAATATGGTCAAATTCACGTTCGGGCTCTCGCTGCTCCCCCGGGAAATCCGGTAGTGTAAATGAAATGAAATGAAGTTGAGATGAGTTGGAAATTGAGAGGGCCGACGCCTGAAAAGGGCGTCAGTCCGGTCGTTGCTGTCTCAGACGCGACGGCGCTTGGGAGGACGGCATCCGTTGTGGGGCAGCGGAGTAACGTCGATAATTTCGGTCACTTCGATACCAGCTCCGTGGATGGTGCGGATTGCAGATTCGCGTCCGTTGCCGGGACCCTTGACATAGGCTTTTACCTTGCGGAGACCGAGGTCGTAGGCGACTTTAGCGCAGTCCTGCGCTGCCATCTGTGCGGCATAAGGAGTGTTTTTCTTGGAGCCTCTGAAGCCCATCTTGCCTGCGCTTGACCAGGAGATAACCTGGCCTTCTGAATTAGCCAGACAAACGATGATGTTGTTGAAAGAGGAGTGAACGTGAAGCTGGCCGGCGGCATCAACTTTGACGTTTCTCTTCTTAGCTGCGACTGTCTTTTTTGCCATATTACGTTATTATTTTGTAGCTTTCTTCTTGTTAGCGACGGTTTTCTTACGTCCTTTGCGTGTGCGGGCGTTGTTTTTGGTGCTCTGGCCGCGCACGGGGAGGCCGTTGCGGTGACGGATGCCACGGTAGCAACCGATGTCCATGAGTCGCTTGATGTTGAGCTGGATTTCGCTGCGGAGGTCGCCCTCTACTTTGTGTTCGGCGCCGATAACTTCACGCACCTTAGCAGCCTGGTCGTCAGTCCAGTCTTTTACTTTGATGTCTTTGTCTACGCCGGCTTTCTCGAGAATAGATTTAGCGGCGCTCCGGCCAATGCCGAAGATGTAGGTCAAGGCTATCTCACCTCTTTTGTTCTGGGGGAGGTCAACTCCCACTATACGTACTGCCATATATTGACTGAAATTTTCTGCAAAAATAATAAAAAATTATCCTTGACGCTGTTTGTACTTGGGATTTTTCTTATTGATTACGTACAGGCGACCCTTGCGGCGGACGATTTTGCTGTCCGGGGTGCGCTTTTTGACTGAGGCTCTTACTTTCATCTCTTATTTCGTTTTTTCTTTGTTTTTGTTATTTATAACGGAATGCAATGCGTCCTTTTGACAGATCGTAGGGTGACATCTCTACTCTGACCTTATCGCCAGGAAGGATTTTGATGTAGTGCATACGCATCTTTCCGGAGATATGGGCAGTGATTTCATGTCCGTTTTCGAGCTCTACGCGAAACATCGCGTTGCTGAGGGCTTCGACGATCACGCCGTCTTGTTCGATTGCAGCTTGTTTTGCCATAAGGGGAGTTAAATGTAACGTTCGTTCAATGCTTCTTTGATGGGGCTGAATGATGTGAGCACTTCGGTTTTTCCGTCGACAATCGCGATGGTATGCTCATAGTGTGCGGAGGGACGACGGTCGCGCGTGCGGCATGTCCATCCGTCGCGCTCTATCACAACATTGCGGCTTCCGAGATTAATCATCGGCTCAATGCAGAGACACATTCCGGAGCGAATCATCACTCCTGTGCCACGACGCCCGTAGTTGGGCACTTCGGGCTCTTCGTGCATCTTGCGACCTATGCCGTGGCCACACATTTCGCGCACCACGGTGTAGCCTCTCTTTTCGCAATATGTCTGGACCGCGTTGGCGATATCGCCGATGCGATTACCCTCCCGGCAGGCTTCAATGCCTTTGTAGAGGGATTCCTTTGTAGTGCGGCAGAGAGCAAGGACTTCTTCTGAGACTTCGCCAACCGGAAAAGTGTAGCACATGTCGCCATTGAATCCGTCGAGTTCCACAACGGTGTCGGTGCCAATGATGTCGCCTTCGCGAAGGGTGTAGTTGGACGGGAAACCGTGGACTACTGTCTCATTGACCTCATAACACACGGCAGCGGGAAAGCCGCCATAGCCCAGACAGGCAGGGCGACCTCCGTTGTCGTGTATGAATTCGCGGACTATCGACTCGATACGGTTGGTAGTGATGCCGGGAGCAATCCATTTGGCTATCTCACCGAGAGTGAGGCTGGCCAGTCGGCACGCCGCACGCATCTTTTCGATTTCTTCCGGTGTCTTGAGGTAAATCATTTCAGTTTATCGTGATTTTCGGCATTGATGGTCGGACATCCTATGATCAATAGGCGCTACCGGTGGTGCGTCCTTTGATTTTTCCCTCCTTCATGAGTCCGTCATAGTGGTGCATCATCAGGTGGCTCTCAATCTGCTGGAGAGTGTCGAGCACCACACCAACAAGAATGAGAAGAGATGTGCCTCCGAAGAATTGCGCGAAATTCTGGCTGATGCCGAAGAAGCGTGCAAATGCGGGGAGGATTGCCACTATGCCAAGGAAGATTGAACCGGGAAGGGTGATTCTCGACATGATTGAATCAAGATATTCCGCGGTTTTCTTTCCGGGCTTGACGCCGGGGATGAAGCCATTGTTGCGCTTCATATCTTCGGCCATCATTGTGGGACGGACAGTGATTGCGGTGTAGAAGTATGTGAATGCCACAATCATGATGAAGTAAACGAGGTTGTACCAGAAACCGTTGATATCGGAGAAAGCGGCGAAGAAACCACTCGACTGTTCCTGAGATCCGAATCCGGCAAGTGTGATGGGCACAAACATGATTGCCTGAGCAAAGATGATGGGCATCACTCCGGCAGCGTTTACCTTCAGGGGAATGTACTGGCGGGCACCTCCATACTGACGGTTGCCGACGATACGCTTGGCATACTGAACGGGGACTTTGCGAGTGCCCTGCACAAGGAGTACGGCGCCGACGGTCACAGCAAACAGGAGGATAATCTCAACGACAAACATCACCAGACCGCCCTGCGAGCCGGTGGAACCGGGAAGGCGGGATGTGAACTCATAGAAGAGTGCTCCCGGGAGGCGGGCAATGATGCCGACGAGGATGATGAAGGAGATACCGTTGCCGATACCGCGGTCAGTGATTCTCTCTCCGAGCCACATGATAAACATGGAGCCGGCGGCAAGGATGATGGTGAGGTAAGCGAGCGTCCAGAATCCCATGGTTGCAGCAGAACCGGCTGCGTTGACCTGCACCTGAAGATTATAGAGGTAGGCAGGACCCTGAAGCAGGAGGATGAGGACAGTGAGATAGCGGGTGTACTGGTTGAGTTTCTGGCGTCCGCTCTCACCTTCGCGCTGCATCTTCTGGAATGAGGGAAGAACCATGCCGAGGAGCTGTATCACGATTGAAGCCGTGATATAGGGCATGATACCGAGGGCGAAAATCGAAGCCTGTGAGAAGGCACCTCCGGAGAACATGTCGAGCAACTGCATGAGGCCGCTCTTGTTGGTAAACTTCGAGAGGGCGTCAAGGTCGTCGGGGCTGATTCCGGGGAGCACAACGTAACACCCCAACCGGTACACGAGTACCAGAAGGAGGGTTACGAGGATGCGCTTCCGCAGTTCTTCGATTGTCCAGATATTTTTGAGAGTGTCGACAAATCTCATTATTCTCAGATTTTAGAGATTGATCCACCGGCCTCTGTGATAGCCTTTTCGGCTGCCTTTGAGAAAGCGTTTGCTTCTACGGCAACAGCGCGTGTGATTGCACCGTCGGCGAGAATCTTGACGAGCTGGCGGCGATTGACGAGTCCGGCCTGGCGGAGTTCCTCAATGCCGATTTTCTCAAGGCTGAGAGCTGTGGCGAGAGCTTCGATATCGGAGATATTGATAGCTTTATATTCGACACGGTTGATGTTTTTGAATCCGAATTTCGGGAGTCGGCGCTGGAGGGGCATCTGGCCACCTTCGAAACCGATCTTGCGGCTATAGCCCGAGCGAGACTTCGCTCCTTTGTGTCCGCGGGTCGAAGTGCCTCCTTTTCCGGAGCCGGGTCCGCGTCCGATGCGTGTCTTACGTGTTACCGATCCGATGGCAGGACGAAGATTACTTAATTCCATATTCGTTGATATTTTATGCGTTGGTCACTTCGACCAGATGACGTACTTTGTTAACCATTCCCATCACACTCGGAGTGTCTTCTTTAATGACAGTGTGATTCATTTTCTTGAGTCCGAGAGCGTCGAGGGTGCGTTTCTGCACTGCGGGACACTTGATGCGGCTCTTTATCTGCTTGATTTTGATCTGTGCCATGTTTTGGAAAAGTTTTATCCGTTAAAGACCTGACCGACAGAGATGCCACGGTTCTGAGCCACAGTGGCGGGCGAACGCATCTCGTCGAGAGCGGCGATGGTAGCCTTAACGAGGTTGTGGGGGTTGGAAGAGCCTTTAGACTTGGCGAGGACGTCGGTGATACCAACGCTCTCAAGCACGGCACGCATAGCACCACCGGCTTTCACACCGGTACCGTGAGATGCGGGTTTGAGGATGATGCGTGAGCCACCGAACTTGGCTTCCTGTTCGTGGGGGATAGTTCCCTTGTGGACAGGCACACGGATGAGGTTTTTCTTTGCAGCTTCCACACCCTTGGCGATGGCTGCAGTTACTTCATTGGCTTTGCCGAGGCCCCAGCCAACAACTCCGTCTTCATTGCCTACGACAACGATGGCGGCGAAAGTGAATGTGCGGCCACCCTTGGTCACCTTGGTAACACGGTTGATAGCCACAAGGCGGTCTTTGAGCTCGAGGTCGTTGGTAGACTTTACTTTATTGTTTCTTTTTGCCATGATTGTTAAAATTTAAGACCGCCGTTGCGTGCTGCGTCAGCAAGTGATTTTACTCTGCCGTGGAAGAGGTAACCGTTACGGTCGAACACTACTTCGCTGATGCCGGCTGCAATAGCTTTCTGTGCGATTGCTTCGCCGACCTTGGCTGCTATTTCACACTTTGTGCCTTCTTCGATGCCTTTGGAAGATGCGGCAACGAGAGTCTTACCGGCGAGGTCGTCAACGAGCTGCACGTAGATCTGCTTGTTGCTGCGGAACACGGTCATGCGAGGACGCTCTGCGGTGCCGGAAATCTTGCCGCGGATGCGGGCCTTGATTTTATTTCTTCTCTGTATCTTGGAGATCATGATTCAGTCTTTTTGAAAATTACTTAGCACTTGCCGACTTACCCGACTTTCTGCGGATAATCTCGCCGACAAACTTGATACCCTTGCCCTTGTAAGGTTCGGGCTTGCGGAGTGAGCGGATTTTGGCGCACACCTGACCAAGAAGCTGCTTGTCGTCGCTCTCGAGGATGATGAGGGGGTTTTTATTACGCTCGCTCTTTGCTTCGACTTTGACCTCCGGGGGGAGTTTGATATATATTGCGTGGCTGAATCCGAGTGAGAGCTCGAGGACCTGGCCTGTAGCCGATGCACGGTAGCCTACGCCGACTAATTCCATCTCTTTGCGATAGCCTTCAGACACACCAACAACCATGTTGTGGATAAGGGCACGATAGAGGCCGTGCTGGGCGCGGTGCTCGCGATCGTCGGTGGGACGCTCGATGGTTACGTGACCGTCTTCGATCTTTACGTGGAGGTCAGGATTGATTTTCTGTGAGAGCTGGCCCTTGGGACCTTTAACTGTCACAACGTCGCCGCTGACTGTCACAGTCACTCCGGCGGGGATAGCTATGGGAGCTTTACCTATTCTTGACATATCTCTTTCCTCCTATTAATATACGTAACACAGCACTTCGCCGCCGATTTTGAGGTCTTTGGCTTTCTTGTTGGTCATAACGCCCTGCGATGTGGAGAGGATGGCGATGCCAAGACCATTGAGCACGCGGGGCATATCTTTGTAGCCGGTATACTGGCGAAGACCCGGACGCGACACGCGCTTGAGGTCTTTGATAGCGTTGACCTTGTCAACGGGATCATACTTGAGCGCGATTTTAATCGTGCCCGCGGGGGTTTCACCCTCTATAAACTTATAGTTAAGGATATAGCCTTGTTCGAAAAGAATCTTGGTGATTTCTTTTTTCAAGTTTGAGGCGGGAATCTCCACCACACGGTGGTTGGCCTTGATGGCGTTCCTCAATCTTGTCAGATAATCTGCTATAGGATCTGTCATTTCTGTTGTTTGTTAAATTGATTCGGGGTGTCCGAACAATATTTAATATTCTCTGGCAATGGGTTGAGATTAATTACCAGCTTGCTTTCTTAACTCCGGGAATCAGACCGGCGGATGCCATTTCGCGGAACTGTATACGCGAGAGGCCGAACTGGCGCATGTAGCCTTTCGGGCGGCCGGTGATGGAGCAGCGGTTGTGCAGGCGCACGATCGAAGCGTTCTTGGGGATGAGCTGGAGTGCCTCGTAGTCGCCGGCTTCTTTGAGAGCAGCCTTCTTGGCGGCGTATTTGGCAACGAGCTTAGCCCTCTTGACTTCGCGGGCCTTCATTGATTCTTTTGCCATATCAGTGTTTAAGATTTACTTTTTAGCGTTCTTGAAAGGAAGACCGAACTCCTTGAGCAGTGCATAGCCTTCTTCGTCGGTGTTGGCCGAGGTGACGAAGGTGATGTTCATGCCGAGAAGCTTGCTGATGTTGTCGATGTTGATTTCAGGGAAGATAATCTGCTCGGTGATGCCGAGAGTGTAGTTGCCACGTCCGTCGAGCTTGCCTTCGATACCCTTGAAGTCGCGGATACGGGGAAGAGCCACGCGGATGAGGCGTTCGAGAAACTCATACATCTTGTCGCGACGGAGAGTCACCATAACGCCCACGGGCATTTTCTTACGAAGCTTGAAGTTTGAGATGTCTTTCTTCGAGAGAGTGGCAACGGCTTTCTGACCGGTGATGTCGGTGAGTTCGCGGATTGCTGTCTCGATGATTTTCTTATCCTGTGTGGCTTCGCCGAGTCCCTGATTGATAACAATCTTTTTGAGACGGGGCACCTGCATCACGGTCTTATAGCTGAACTCTTTTTCGAGAGCGGGAACGATGCGCTCTTTGTAGTCTTTCTGCAGTGTGGTGCTCATTATTTAATCTCCTCTCCTGATTTTTTAGCGTAACGGACTGATTTGCCCTCGGCGTCCTTACGGCGACCCACACGGGTGGGCTTGCCGGTTTTGGGGTCAAGGAGGGCTACATTAGAGATGTGGATGGGAGCCTCCATCTTGATGAGACCGCCCTGGGGGTGCTTGGCGCTGGGCTTGCAGGCCTTGGTGACGATGTTGACACCCTCGACGAGCACGCGCTGCTTAGCAGGGTCAACCTTGAGCACGCGTCCGGTCTTGCCGCGGCTTTCGCCGGCGAGGACATAGACGGTATCACCTTTTTTGATATTTAACTTACTCATTTCGGTTAGATGTTTCTTGAATTGGTGTGTGTCGCGGCAGGCTTAGAGCACCTCGGGTGCGAGTGACACGATTTTCATATTAGTGGCGCGGAGCTCGCGGGCAACGGGGCCGAAGATACGGGTGCCGCGGAGCTCACCGGCGTTGTTGAGAAGCACGCATGCATTGTCGTCGAAGCGGATATAGCTTCCGTCGGGACGGCGGATTTCTTTCTTGGTGCGGACAACCACAGCCTTTGAAACGGTGCCCTTCTTAACGTCGGACGAGGGGATGACACTCTTGACGGATACCACGATGATGTCGCCCACGGTGGCATAACGGCGTCCGGTGCCTCCGAGCACGTGGATGCAGAGGGCTTCTTTGGCGCCGCTGTTGTCAGCAACTGTCAGTCGGCTTTCTGTCTGTATCATATTTACTTAACTTTTTCGATTATTTCTACAAGGCGCCATCTTTTGGTTTTGCTGAGAGGGCGGGTCTCCATGAGGCGGACGGTGTCGCCGACGCTGCATTCGTTTTTCTCATCGTGGGCATGATATTTCTTTGTCTTGTTGACAAACTTGCCGTAGATGGGATGCTTTTCTTTCCATTTCACTGTTACAGTGATGGTCTTGTCGGCCTTGTTGCTTGACACAACCCCGATGCGCTCTTTACGTAAATTTCTGGTTTCCATTTTCGGGGATTATTTATTGTTAAGTTCACGCTGGCGAAGTTCGGTCCTGACGCGGGCAATCATGCGGCGGTCGCGACGAATTTTCGCAGGGTTGTCTATCGGAGACACTGAGTGAGTGATCTTAAGCTGAGCATATTCCTGCTCCATCTGCTCGAGACGGTCTTTGAGGTCCTGAGTGCTGAGCTCTTTAATTTCAACTTTCTTCATAATGGCTTTTACACGTTTTGAGTCGGATCATAATCGCGACGGACCACAAATTTGGTTATCACGGGGAGCTTCTGGGCTGCGAGGCGGAGAGCTTCCTTAGCCACATCGTAGCTTACACCTTCTACTTCGATAAGCATACGTCCGGGAGTGACGGGGGCTACGAATCCTTCGGGAGCACCTTTACCTTTACCCATTCGCACTTCGGCGGGTTTCTTGGTGATGGGCTTATCGGGGAAGATGCGGATCCAGATCTGACCCTGACGCTGCATGTAGCGTGTCACGGCCACACGGGCAGCCTCAATCTGGCGGCCTGTGATCCATTTTGACTCAAGAGTCTTTATGCCGAACGAACCGAAGGCCAACTGATTGCCGCGCTGTGCAACGCCTTTCATGCGGCCTTTCTGGGAGCGGCGGAATTTGGTTTTCTTTGGTTGTAACATTTTCTTTTAATTGAGGTAGTGGGGTTGATTTAACGGTTGTTTGAACCTTTTGTGCGGAAACCTCCGCGGCCACCGCGCTCACGACGGGGAGCATTTCCTCCGGCGGGACGGCTTTCCTTGCCTGCGCTGGTGAATGAGGGGGCGAGGTCGCGCTTGCCATAAACTTCTCCACGGCAAATCCACACTTTCACACCGAGCACACCTACTTTGGTGTGGGCTTCTACGAGAGCGTAGTCGATGTCGGCACGAAGGGTGTGGAGGGGTGTACGGCCTTCCTTGAACATTTCGGAGCGTGCGATTTCAGCACCGTTGAGACGGCCACTGATCTGCACCTTGATGCCCTCAGCACCGCTGCGCATGGTGGCTGCGATAGCCATCTTCACTGCACGACGGTAGGCAATCTTGCCTTCAATCTGGCGAGCGATGGTGCTTGCCACGATTTGAGCGTCGAGTTCCGGACGTTTTACCTCAAAGATATTGATCTGTACTTCCTTGTCGGTGATTTTCTTGAGTTCCTCTTTCAGCTTGTCGACCATAGCACCGCCCTTGCCGATGATAAGGCCCGGACGTGATGTGCAGACTGTGATAGTGATGAGCTTCAGTGTGCGCTCGATAACGATACGGGAAACGCTTGAATTGGCGAGGCGCACGTTGAGATATTTGCGGAGCTTGGAGTCTTCAAGGATGTTGTCAGCGAATTTCTTGACATCATACCAGTTTGAGTCCCAGCCGCGGATTACGCCTAAGCGGTTGCTAATCGGATTAACTTTCTGTCCCATGCGTTATGCCTTGTTTTTAGCGTTTTCAATAGTGTCGACAATCACAGTCACGTGGTTAGCGCGCTTGCGGATGCGGTAGCCGCGGCCCTGGGGAGCGGGACGGAGGCGCTTGAGCATAGGAGCGCAGTTGACGTAGATAGTGCTGATGCAGAGCTCTCCGCTCTCGGCTTTGCGCTCGTTCTTTGCTTCCCAGTTGGCGATGGCCGAACGAAGGAGCTTCTCGAGCTTAGCGGCAGCCTCTTTGTTGGAGAACTTGAGGATGCCGAGGGCACGGAACACTTCTTTTCCGCGCACCATATCTGCCACAAGACGCATCTTGCGGGGTGACGAAGGGATGTTGGTGAGCTTGGCGAACGCTATGTTCTTACGCTCTTCCTTCATCTTATCGGCTGAGTTTCTTTTTCTTACACCCATTGTTATTTAATTCTTTTTTTGTCAGAAATTGGTTGGGGACCTTACTTCTTGTTGCCTGCGTGGCCGCGGAAGTTGCGTGTGGGGGCAAATTCGCCGAGCTTGTGGCCTACCATATTCTCGGTCACATAAACCGGGATAAACTTGTTGCCGTTGTGGACGGCAAAAGTGTGGCCCACAAATTCGGGTGCAATCATGGAGGCGCGGCTCCAGGTCTTGATGACCTGCTTCTTACCGCTTTCTTCCATGGCCGCTACTTTCTTCTCAAGCTTCACGCTGATGAAAGGACCTTTCTTTAACGAACGACTCATAAGTTTGCTTGGTTAATCAGATTACTTTTTCCTTCTTTCAATGATATACTTCGAAGAAGCCTTCTTCGGAGCGCGAGTCTTGAGACCCTTGCTGTAAAGACCCTTGCGCGAACGGGGATGTCCGCCTGAAGCACGGCCTTCGCCACCGCCCATGGGGTGGTCTACAGGGTTCATGACAACGCCACGGTTGCGCGGACGGCGTCCGAGCCAGCGTGAACGTCCGGCCTTACCGCTGCGCTCCAGAGAGTGTTCGCTGTTGCCGACAACTCCGACTGTAGCCTTGCATGTGGCGAGGATCTTACGGGTTTCGCCCGAAGGTAATTTGATGATAGCATAGTCGCCCTCTCTCGAGGTGAGCTGTGCGAATGTGCCGGCTGAGCGGGCCATGAAGGCGCCCTGACCGGGACGGAGCTCGATGGCGTGGATGAGAGTACCCACGGGAATCTTGTTGAGCGGAAGAGCATTGCCCACTTCGGGGGCAGCGTCAGGACCGCTGACAACAGTAGCTCCAACTTGCAAGCCGTTGGGTGCAATGATATAAGCTTTTGCGCCGTCTACGTAGTAGAGCAGGGCGATACGAGCCGAACGGTTGGGGTCGTATTCGATGCTCTTTACGACAGCGGGCACACCGTCTTTGGTTCTCTTAAAGTCAATGATACGGTATTTGCGCTTGTGACCTCCACCAAGGTAGCGGTTGGTGAGGTGACCTTCGGCATTACGGCCGCCGGTGGCTTTTTTACCGACTGTAAGAGATTTCTCTGGCGTAGTAGCAGTGATTGTACCTTTGAATACGCCAATAACTTTGTGTCTCTGCCCCGGTGTGGTGGGCTTGAATTTTCTTACTGCCATGTTCTATTAAATGTTGCTGTAGAAGTCGATTGTCTGACCTTCACCAACGGTGATAAACGCCTTCTTATAGGCGTTTGTCTTGCCGCGGAGAAGGCCGCTCTTTGTCCAGCGGCTTTTGTTTTTGCCACGGACGAGGGCGGTGTTGACGTTAACCACTTTAACTCCATAGAGCTTCTCTACCAGCTGCTTGATCTGGTATTTATTAGCCTCCGGAGATACACGGAATGTGTAGCGGTTGAGCTTTTCGGAAAGCTTGGTGGCCTTTTCGGTCACTATCGGCTGAATTGATATTTCCATTGTTCTTTTTTCCGCTTATGGGGTTAAAGATTGTTGATAACCTCAAGGCTACCCTCGGTGACGAGAATAGCATTGCTGTTCATGAGCGCATATGTGTTGACGTCCTTCGCGGTGATGATTTCAGCGTTGGGGACGTTTCGAGCTGACAAATATACGTTTTTATTCTGGCTCGGTAAAACGAGAAGGAGCTTTTTGCCCTCTGCTTGTAGATTTTTAGCAAAATTTACAAACTCTTTAGTTTTCGGAGCCTCGAAAGTGAAGTCTTCGATGATTTTCACCTGGTCGTCCTGCACCTTGTATGTCCAGGCAGAACGGCGGGCGAGCTGCTTAACTTTCTTGTTCAACTTGAAGCGGTAGTCGCGGGGACGGGGGCCAAAAACGCGTCCGCCGCCAACGAGGAGGGGCGAATTGATGTCGCCGATACGTGCGCCGCCACCACCCTTCTGCTTGTGAAGCTTACGGGTAGAGCCGCTCACCTCGCTGCGCTCTTTGGATTTGTGCGTGCCCTGACGCTGATTGGCGAGATACTGCTTTACGTCGAGATAAACGGCATGCTCGTTGGCATCCACTGCAAACACCTCGTCGCTGAGCTGAGCCTTGCGGCCGGTGTCTTCACCTTTAATGTTGTATACTGCGAGTTCCATTATTTCTCAATTTTTACGATTGAACCTTTACATCCGGGTATCGAGCCCTTGATCAAGAGCAGATTGTGTTCGGGCATAATGCGGAGAACCTGGAGGTTCTGCACGGTAACATTCTCATTGCCCATCTGGCCTGCCATGCGCATGCCTTTGAACACCTTTGCGGGGTAGGAGCAAGCACCTACCGAACCGGGGGCGCGAAGACGGTTGTGCTGACCGTGAGTGCTCTGACCCACGCCGCCGAAACCGTGACGCTTCACTACGCCCTGGTAGCCTTTACCTTTCGATGTGCCCTGAATGTCGACAAAGTCGTTTTCAGTAAAGAGGCTGTCTACGGTGATTGTGTCACCGAGATTGAATTCGCCATCAAATCCCTTGAACTCGGCCAAGTATCTCTGAGGAGCTACTCCCGCTTTCTTGAAGTGGCCCTGAAGCGGCTCGGTGGTGTGCTTTTCTTTCTTCTGCACGAAGCCGAGCTGGAGTGCGTCATAGCCATCAGTAGCGACGGTCTTAACCTGAGTAACTACACAAGGACCTACTTCGATAACAGTGCACGGCACATTCTTGCCGTCGGCACTGAAAACGGATGTCATTCCGATTTTCTTTCCTAATAATCCTGGCATTTCTCTGTAATTCTTAAAAACTTGTTTTTGCTTTCTTTTTTCTTAAAATCCTGAGGCGATATCACACCTTGATCTCAACTTCAACTCCGCTGGGAAGCTCAAGCTTCATAAGAGCGTCTACAGTCTTTGCGGTAGAGTTGTAGATGTCGATGAGGCGCTTGAACGACGAGAGCTGGAACTGCTCGCGCGACTTCTTGTTGACGAAAGTCGAGCGGTTCACCGTGAAGATGCGCTTGTGAGTGGGCAGGGGGATAGGACCGCTGATCACGGCGCCTGTAGCCTTCACAGTCTTCACAATCTTCTCGGCCGACTTGTCAACCAAGTTGTGATCGTAAGATTTTAATTTGATTCTGATTTTTTGGCTCATATCTAAGTTGAATGAAAGATTTTTATTTCAGAAGATCCACACGGCCCTGGCATTCGGTGAGCACGTTGCGGGCAATCGAAGAGCTCACTTCGCTGTAGTGAGAGAACGACATGGTAGAGGTGGCACGACCTGATGTGATGGTACGGAGGGCGGTCACATAGCCGAACATTTCAGCAAGAGGAGCCTTAGCCTTCACCACACGGGCACCGGAACGGCTGGTTTCCATGCCTTCTACCTGACCACGACGCTTGTTAAGGTCGCTGATCACGTCGCCCATGTTTTCCTCAGGGGTCACAACTTCAATCTTCATAATCGGCTCAAGCAGCACAGGACCGGCCTTTTCTGAAGCCTTCTTGAAGGCCTGGATGGCGCAGAGCTCGAATGAGAGCTGGTCGGAGTCAACCGGGTGGAACGAACCGTCTATCACAGTCACCTTGAGATGCTCAACGGGGAAGCCGGCGAGCACACCGTTTTTCATAGCGGTAGTGAAGCCCTTCTGGATAGAGGGGATGAATTCCTTAGGAATGTTACCGCCCTTCACTTCGTCGACAAACTGGAGATTGCCCTCGAAGCCTTCGTCGATAGGCTCTACACGAACGATGATATCGGCAAACTTACCACGACCACCGGTCTGCTTCTTGAACACTTCGCGGAGTTCCACAGGCTTGGTGATAGCTTCTTTGTAAGTAACCTGAGGACGACCCTGATTACATTCAACCTTAAACTCACGGCGGAGACGGTCGATAATGATATCAAGGTGAAGCTCACCCATACCGGAGATAACGGTCTGGCCGGTCTCCTCATTGGTCTGCACGCGGAAAGTGGGGTCCTCTTCGGCGAGCTTCTGAAGACCAACGCCGAGCTTGTCGAGGTCTTTCTGAGTCTTAGGCTCAACGGCAATACCGATCACGGGATCGGGGAAGTCCATAGCCTCAAGCACGATAGGATGGTTTTCGTCGCAAAGAGTGTCGCCGGTGCGGATATCCTTGAAGCCTACGCCTGCGCCTATATCGCCGCAACCAATCTTCTCCATAGGATTCTGCTTGTTTGAGTGCATCTGGAACAGACGGCTCACGCGCTCCTTCTTGCCGGAACGGCTATTGAGCACATAGCTACCCGACACAACATCGCCGCTATAGACGCGGAAGAATGTGAGACGACCAACATAGGGGTCGGTAGCAATCTTAAATGCGAGAGCACACATGGGAGCCTCGGGAGAGGGTTCGCGCTTTTCAACCTCGTCGGGGTTGCCGGGCACGTGGCCTTCAACCGCACCCGAATCGAGGGGGCTGGGAAGATATGCGCAGACAGCGTCGAGCAGACACTGCACACCTTTATTCTTAAATGAGCTGCCGCAAATCATGGGCACAACCTCCATCTTGAGGGTGGCGTTGCGCAGACCACGACGAATCTCCTCCTCAGTGATTGTGGAAGGATCGTCAAAGTACTTCTCCATGAGAGCATCGTCAAACTCGGCCACCTTCTCAAGCATGGCGTCGCGATACTCCTGAGCTTCGGCAAGGAGATTGGCGGGAATATCCTCAACAGAGTATTCAGCACCCATTGTCTCGTCGTGCCAGAATATAGCCTTCATGCGGATAAGGTCAACCACGCCCTTGAATGTCTCCTCAGCACCGATAGGAATCTGAATCGGACAAGGATTGGCACCGAGCACCTCGCGGAGCTGACGGCAAACCTCGAAGAAGTTTGCGCCCGAACGGTCCATCTTGTTGACATAACCGATACGGGGTACATTGTACTTGTCTGCCTGACGCCAAACGGTCTCCGACTGGGGCTCAACGCCACCAACGGCACAGAAAGTAGCCACCGCACCATCGAGCACACGGAGCGAACGCTCCACCTCTACGGTAAAGTCAACGTGTCCCGGAGTGTCAATAAGGTTGATTTTATATTTTTCGCCGTCATACTTCCAGAAAGCGGTTGTAGCGGCTGAGGTGATTGTGATACCGCGCTCCTGCTCCTGTTCCATCCAGTCCATGGTAGCGCCGCCATCGTGCACCTCACCGATTTTATGAGTGAGACCCGTATAGAAAAGTATACGCTCCGACGTGGTGGTCTTACCGGCGTCGATGTGAGCCATAATACCGATATTGCGGGTATATTTCAGTATATCGTCTTTAGCCATTTAATATTGAAATCTTGCTGTTGTGTTTTCTGTTTATGCCTGCATTGTCGCTTATCAGAAGCGGAAGTGAGCGAATGCGCGGTTAGCCTCTGCCATCTTGTGCATATCTTCCTTGCGCTTGAATGCGCCACCCTGGTCATTGAATGCATCTACGATTTCGGCAGCGAGTTTGTCGGCCATAGTTTTGCCGCCACGCTTGCGGGCATAGAGGATAAGGTTTTTCATTGAGATAGACTCCTTGCGGTCGGGGCGAATCTCTGTGGGCACCTGGAATGTGGCGCCGCCCACACGACGAGACTTAACCTCTACCTGAGGTGTTACGTTTTCAAGGGCCTTCTTCCAGATTTCGAGCGCAGTTTTCTCCTCGTTGGGGAGTTTGGACTTCACAGTCTCAAGCGCTGTGTAGAATATGGTGTAAGCGGTGTTTTTCTTTCCGTCATACATCAGGTGGTTCACGAACTTAGACACGCGAACATCGTTAAACACGGGATCGGGCAGAACAATCCGCTTTTTAGGCTTTGCTTTTCTCATTGGTTTGCAAAATGTTGTTTTTGTTTGCTTGGTTGCTGCTTCTTTCTTCTTCAACGGCATACTCCTATGCCATTTACTCAACCGGGTGAATTAGCCTTCCAATAAATCAAAAACGAAGTTAATAAAACTTGTCTTGTTTCTGTTTTTGGTTCTCAGTGAGTGAGGATTTTGCGTCAAGAATTACTTCTTACCTGCTTTGGGGCGCTTAGCACCATACTTCGAACGACGCTGTGTGCGATCCTTCACGCCGCTTGTATCGAGTGTGCCGCGCACAATGTGGTAGCGTACACCGGGAAGGTCTTTCACACGACCGCCGCGAACCAGCACGATAGAGTGTTCCTGAAGATTGTGACCTTCGCCGGGAATGTAGCTGTTCACCTCCTTACCGTTTGTGAGGCGCACACGGGCAACCTTACGCATAGCCGAGTTAGGCTTTTTGGGGGTGGTGGTGTAAACGCGCACACATACGCCACGACGCTGCGGGCAGGAGTCAAGCGCGGGCGACTTGCTCTTGTCCTTCAGAGCCACACGTCCTTTTCTCACTAATTGCTGAATAGTAGGCATCTTAGTCTTTTTGTTTGTTTCTGTTTATTACTGTTTGTCTTTATTCTCTTTTTCAAGCGCCCGTATGCACAATCGCACATCGACCACCGCCCTGATTCTCAAATCATTAGCTGCGCGCCGACGCACTTTGTCCATAAAAGCGATGCAAAATTACTAACTAATTTTCTAATTGCCAAATATTTCAGCAATATATTTTTCAGCATTTGCAGCAACCGGAATCCTACTCATCCTTCAGCCTCATCCGGAGGAGGCTAAGCATCCTACCATAGTACCATAAGCATTATTTAACCATCATAAGTCTATTTTAACTCCAGCTGCGGTAATTTATACCCCCTGTAACCGATTGCCTGCAAACAGAAATTTCACGGGGGCTTATAACCTCATTCTGCGAACATGCACGATATTAAATTTATTTTGCAAATCCGCTTTTAATCACTAAATTTGCCGCATACAAGCCAATTTCTCTCGGCTGCCAACAACTCCGCCAATTTTAAAACAATCAGAGATGCTCAACATCATCCTAAAAGATATCCCCGCCGTACGCGACAACCTTCTCCCCCTCACCTTCACCCGACCTGTCGCCGACCTCCGCATGGGCATTCTTACCATCCGTGGAAAATGGGAGAAAATGCTCCCCGGAATCTATTCCTATATCACCCCCGAATATCTGGCCAAGAAATACCCGGTGATTAAACGCAACACCGATAATATCATCATAGCTTCCCACATCTTTCCGACTCCCGGCATTGTAGAGGCCATTAAGAAGCTTCAGCCCGGAGAAGCCCTGATGTGCGACGATGAGACGATTGCACGCCGAGGCGCCATAGAAGGCAAAGCGGAGCGCACCATCCAGGTTGACGAAATCAGCGCCGGAGTGCGAAATCTTTACGATTTATTCATCCACAATTCCGTAGCTCTCGAATTTGACTTCACCCTTCTCACCTCAGGGCGCACATCACAGCCCATCTCTCCCACAAATACAATTATAGGCGACCCATCGAGAGTGTTTCTCGAAGAGGGCGCTGTGATGGAGGGTGCCACCATCAATACCACTCATGGCCCCATCTATATTGGCCGCGGAGCCGAAGTGATGGAAGGAGCATGCGTGAGAGGCCCTATGGCTTTGTGTGACCACTCGGAGATAAAGATGGGAGCGAAAATTTATGGCGCAACCACCATTGGCCCACACTGCAAAGTTGGTGGCGAGGTGGCCAACGTCATCCTAATCGGATATTCCAACAAGGCACACGACGGTTTTCTGGGCAATTCAGTGATTGGCGAGTGGTGTAATATTGCCGCCGGATGCGTAGCCTCCAATCTTAAGAACGACTATACGGAAATCAAGCTTTGGAACTATCCTCTGCGCCGATTCCTCCGCACCGGTCTGCAATTCTGCGGCCTCATAATGGGCGACCATTCCAAGACCGGAGTAAACACAATGATTAATACCGCCACCGTTTTCGGCATGGGAGTGAATATACACGGAGCCGGCTATCCCCGCAACTTCGTACCCTCATTTATGGAAGGTTCAACCGCCGGGCTCTACGAAGTGCCGGTGTCAAAATTTCTCGATACCGCACGCCGCGTCATGGCACGCCGCAATGTGACCCTTACTCCGGTTGACGAAGAGATATTCCACACCCTCTACCACATCACCGACGATTTCAAATAAACGCATCTCCACCTCCCCATAATAACAATCTTCCCGCAGATGCCCGAGCAACTGCGGGAAGTTTATTATACTCGATTCTCATCCTACCGCTTACAGGTCTATCTTATTCTGACGATTGCGCTGGGTGAAGCGTTTGCGCAGCTGTATGCCCCTACGGTAGTAGGAGGTAAGTTTCAGCCACAACGGTGATGGAGCCGACACGATATCTGCTGTCATAGTATCGGTCATTGCCATCTCTTCGGCTTGTTCGCCAAACTGCTCGGGATAGAGCACTATCAGATTATTGCGCGAGAAATAGCGCTGCAGAAACTCCGGCAAGCTGTCAAGATCGCTGCTGTGGGACACAGATGCCCTGCGGGCATTGACCACTACAAACAAATCATCGTCAAGAATCTTATTTGCAAGCAAAATAAAGTCGTCCCACTCCTCAATGGTGCGGTATTCCGACCGAATCACAAACCGCCCCTGGCGGAGCACAGCCTCAATCGCTCTGCGGGTTGCCGACGAACAGCAGAAAATAAGTCGACATCCGAGCTGTGCGGTCAGAAAACCGAGAGCGTTCACCCAATCTCTGAATCCAGTCTCATACTGCGCTTTGTCGGGCACAGCCACCACGATTCTCGTCATCGTATTCACCGGTATGAAACAACGGGTTATAACCACCATCTTGTTCGTGGCGCGCAAAAGATTGGTAAGCTTATCTCCAAAGAATGAGTCTATCACATTTGTGCGTCTGTGCAAACCGATAATCACGCGGTCTATATCACGCTCTTCTATCGCATTGATCACCCCCGTCACAAAATTAAGGTCGTAGCGTTCAAGCGGAATCAGCTTCACATCCACACTGGAAGCCACCTGTTCGGCCACATCAAGCGAATTGCGACCTATGGCCCTCGATGATGCCGAATTGTCGTTTCTCACATGGAGGGCATAGACCGATCCGTCGCCACCGCCACGCATAAGCAAAGCGAGATCCACCAGCTCAGGAGCGGTGATGGGATTTGCAATCGGAATCAGCACATTCTGCCGGCGTCTCCGCGAGTATGCGTCATCGGGAGCCTCTTCAGAAAGCGAAAGAATCTTCATCTTCGATGCTGCAGCCGAAGTGCCGATGCTCGACACCGTGCAGGTGATAAGAATCATTATCACGGTACCGTTGAGAATCACCTCGTCAAACAGCCCCATGCCATAGCCTATGGTCACCACTGCCAGAGCCACTGCCGTATGGGCATTGGAAAGCTGATAGAGCATAGACCGATCCACCCCCCTCATCTTATATATCCATTGAGTAGCGGCCGCAGCAAGCCATTTGCACCCCATGGCCACACCCGACATAACGGCCGCAGCATAGATTGTGCCCCAGCCCTTGGTCACTACACCCACATTTATAAGCATGCCTACGCCGATAAGGAAGTAGGGAATGAAGAGTGCATTGCCCACAAACTCTATGCGCCCCATCAGCGGAGACTTGGCCGGGATATACCGGTTGAGGACAAGTCCGGCGAAAAACGCGCCGAACACCCCCTCTATCCCGGCCCAGACAGCAAGTTGTGCAGCCAGAAACACCATGGCCAGCACATAGATAAACTGAAGGATATTATCGTTCCACCGCTTGAAAAACCATCGGGTGACACGCGGGTAGACATACGTGAGCGACACACAATAGACCGCCAGCATGCCAAACAGCCTCAGCACTCCCCCGATCCTAAACTCACCAGTGCGGCATATCCCGACAATAGCGGCAAGCACCACCAGCGCACCGAGCACAGTGAAAATAGTGCCCGCAATAGCTATCACCACCGCAGGCTGCCTCGTAAGGCCGAAACGCGACACTATCGGATAGGCTATCAGAGTGTGGGCGGCAAACATAGACGCCATGAGCACCGACGTGAGAGCATCCAGCCCCAACAGCAGGTGCGACCCCAAAGCGCCAAGCAGCAACGGAATCAGAAAAGTAAACGCCCCGAAGGTCACCCCCTTTTTGAGATTCCGGCGGAGATGATACATATCAATCTCCACACCCGCCAGAAACATAAGATAGAGAATGCCCACCTGCCCGAACACCTCGAAACTCATATCGCGAGCCAGGACGTTGAGGCCATATGGGCCCACTACCACTCCGGCTGCAATAAGCCCCACCACATGAGGGATTTTGAGCTTATTGAGCACAATCGGAGCGATAAGAATAATCAGCAGTACCGACAGAAATATCGGCACCGGCGATGTGATCATCGGTGTGACTGCATGGATGGCGGGCACCAAAGCCATGTTGGGCAGACTTACGGATTATTCGCCGAACTTCTTGCCGTGGGCAAGCATATACTGGGCAATCTGCACTGCATTGAGAGCGGCGCCCTTCTTTATCTGATCGCCTACCACCCAGAACGACAGACCGCAACCATCTGTGAGATCCTTACGTATGCGTCCCACAAACACCGGATCCTTGCCGGCTGTGTCAAGAGGCATGGGATATTGCTTTTCGGCGGGATTGTCTATCACAACCACCCCCCCTGCCTTAGAGAAGGCCTCGCGAGCCTCATCTACCGACACCGGACGCTCGGTCTCCACCCACACTGCCTCGCTATGTGCACGCATCACAGGCACACGCACACACATGGCGCTAACATCGAGCGACGGGGCATGCATGATTTTCTTGGTTTCGTTAAACATCTTCATCTCCTCCTTTGTGTAGCCATTGTCGGTAAACACATCGATGTGGGGAATCACATTATAGGCGAGCTGATATGCAAACTTCTCAACGGTAGGTTCCTCTCCGCGGCCGAGCTGGGCATACTGTTCCACGAGCTCATCCATAGCGGCAGCCCCGGCACCTGAAGCCGCCTGATAGGTGGCCACGTGCACTCTCTTGATAGGGCTGATATCATTGATGGGTTTCAGAGCCACAACCATCTGGATTGTAGTGCAGTTGGGATTGGCGATAATGCCGCGCGGAGCATCAAATGCGTCCTGGCCGTTGACTTCGGGCACAACCAAAGGCACATCCTTGTCCATTCGGAAAGCGCTCGAATTGTCTATCATCAGCGCACCGTGACGGGTGATGGTCTCTGCATATTCCACCGAAGTGCTGCCTCCGGCCGACACGAATGCGATATCCACCCCCTTGAAGTCGTCGTTGTGCTGCAGTTCACGCACCACGATATCCTTGCCCCGGAAATTATATGTGCGTCCGGCACTTCTCTTGGAGCCGAAAAGGAGAAGTTCGTCTATAGGAAAATTCTGTTCGTCGAGCACACGGAGAAACTCCTGTCCCACGGCGCCACTGGCGCCAACTATTGCAACTCTCATAAATAAGTATTTGTCTTAATGTTTGGAATTGCAAAGTTACGAATAAAAAACCATTGCCGCATACAAAAAAGGCGCCCCGAAGAATGATTTTCTCCAGGGCGGCGATGTTTCAACTGTCAGGGAGCGGCCTACACTCACTTAGCCTTCTTCTCTCCATCTTCTTCAGGAGTCGGAGAGGAAAGACGGAAACGGATTGGAAGAGTGTACCAGACGCTTACAGGCTTTCCGCCTACGCGGCCGGGAGTGAACCGTGGCAGCGACTTCACCACGCGAATGGCTTCTGCATCAAGTTCGGGACTCTTGCCGCGCAGCATCTGCACTTCGCCTATAGAACCGTCGCTCTTCACGACAAATCTCACAGACACAGTGCCCTGCACTCCTGCTTCGGCTGCCTTCGGAGGATAAATGATAGTCTTCGAGAGATAATCATACAGCCCCATTGTGCCACCCGGAAAAACGGGATTCTCCTCCACCGCCTCATAAACCTTCTCTTTTTTATCGGAAGAAGAGATTTTCACGCCGGAATTTTCTCCGGAAACGGCAGAATTAGTAACTTTGCCGCTGATTCCTCCCACGGCCAGGATTGAACCCACCTGAGCCGACAATGAGGACGAACACATCACCGCAGCTACAATCGCCACTGCGGGAACCATGGCAAGAGCGCGCAGACGCGCCGTGCCTTTCGTCGGTTTTGACATCATCATGGTTATACGTTTTTTAAGTGAACTATGATTCAGACTGCTGGCCAATGACTGGAATCTGGAGCCGGCAGTCTTTTTTATTAACATCATCTGATAATCGGCCATCACCACACCGCTCTCTATCACGGCACGGTCAGCCTCATATTCATGAACCTCACGCAACTCGCGGCGCATCAGCCATGCGGACGGCCAATACCACGTCAAAGCACAAAGCAGAGCCATCAGCATCGAGTCAATCCAATGATACTGCCTCATGTGGGCATCCTCGTGGATTAGAATGGCACCGCAGTCGTCGGCATAGTCGGTGGCTGAGATTGCGATGCGCCCGCCCCAGCTGAAAGGAGCGTACTCATCAGTATCAACCACCACAACGCGTCCGTCAGTGCCTTCTGCCTCCTCTCCGTCCCGAAGATAGCGGTGAAGCCTAATGGAGCCGTAGACGAAATATGCGCCCACGCCGATTGCTCCGAGAAGATAAATCCACCCTCCCACAAAAAATGTGGCCGGGAGCAGCGGTGAGACCCTGTATTCGGCTCTTTCAACCGTAGGAATGCCCGCCTCTACCACACCATCAGCAGTTTCTGAAGCCTTGCGATGCGACAGATGCGACAGATGCGGCGAGCCACCGATAAACGGCACCACCGGCAGCAGCAGCGACACCACGCAGACAGCAAGCAACACGAAGCGTCGCAGTCTCAGAAACGAGGTGTTTCCAAGCGCTATCCGAGCCACCGTATAAAGCACGGTGACACACACGCATACTCCCAGCGAATAGAGCCACAGCACTCCCATATCAGCCTTTGTTTTCCTTTTCTTTAGAAGCTGACTGAACTACCTGAATGAGGTCGCGGATCTCATCGTCTGAAAGATTCTCATCGGCCACGAGAGCGCTCATCATACCCTTAAGCGAGTTGTCGAAATAGCGGGTTATCACATCGCGCAGAGTGCCACGCTTGAAATCGTCACGGCTCACCTTTGCAAAATAGCGGTGGCTGTTGCCCACGGTTTCGTGATCTAAAAAGTCTTTGTTCTCAAGGATTCTCACGAAGGTCGACACCGTGTTAAAATGCGGTTTCGGTTCGGGAAACAGTTTCAGTACGTCTCTCACATGCATGGGGCCATTGTCCCAGAACATGTTCATCAGCACTTCTTCTCTTGCTGTAAGATGTTTCATTTTGCGGTATTTTTAAGTTTTACACCACAAAATTAAACTATCCTGAGTAGTTTTGCAACTATTCAGGATAGTTTTTTTTCAAAAAATTTCCACCCGCAGGAAATATATCCGGAAATTATTTCACTTATGGGTTATATCTTCTGTTCCGGAAGGATAGTAGTATAGTCAGCTGTGGAATTGATTATATCCACCGCACGGCGGTAGATAGGATTGAGCGGATTCGCAATCCGGTAGTAGGTGGATTGCTCAAAGAGGTCGCGCCCTATAAGCGCTTTGACAATCACTCTTATCACAGGTTCGCTCACATCATACTGCTCTTTGTTGAATTCCACCCCCTCACGGGTGCCGAGAGCCACCAGAGCCTCCATCATCGCGTCGGTCACAGCAAATCCCTTCATGAAGCTATCTTCATCATGATAATCCGCCTTAAGTTGCTCACGGTGATCGTCTATATAACTTATGCAATAACGGTTGAGAATGCCCCGTGCCACGAGATTACGGTAATAGTCGCTATAGTAGGCCGTGTCGATAGGCACGAATGCATCAGGCATTATGCCGCCTCCGCCATACACAGGTCTGTGAAGCCTTATGGTCTCCCTGCGAAGAGAGTCGGCAAAATGCACACTGTCTGCGCTCATAAACTCTCCGGCTTTATAGCGCTTCATCATATCGGCGTTATATTCGTCTTCTTCGCCGGCTGTATAAGGTTTCTGGATGCTTCGCCCGGAAGGTGTGTAATAGCGGGCAGTGGTGAGGCGTATCATCGAGCCGTCGGGGAATGGGAACGGACGCTGCACGAGTCCTTTGCCGAATGTTCGCCGACCCACAACCACACCGCGGTCATTGTCCTGAATAGCACCGGAGAGAATCTCGCTGGCCGAAGCCGAATATTGGTTTACGGTCACCACTACCCTTCCGTCGGGCATGATGCCGCGTTCAGGATTCCGGTAAAAATACGGTTCGGTATGGATGCCGTCCGTATATACTATAAGGTCATCCTTATCGAGAAACATTCCGGCAAGCTCTACTGCTGCCCCGAGATAACCGCCTCCATTGTCTTCGAGATCAAGAATCAACTGCTTCATCCCCTGACCGCGCAGACGCGCTATGGCATCGCGCACTTCATGAGCCGTAGTTTCTCCGAAAAGTGTCACCTTGATATATCCGGTGGAAGGGTCAACCATATATGCAGAGCTTACACTATAGGTGGGTATATCATCGCGGATTATGCGGAATGAGATTGTGTCGGCCACACCGCGCCTCAGCACCTTGATATCTACCTCCGATCCTTTCGGTCCGCGGAGATGACGGATTGCATCGGCCTGAGGCAGCTTCACTCCCGAAAGCAGGGTATCGTTGGCCGACATTATACGGTCGCCCGCCAGCACTCCGACCTTTTCGCTCGGGCCGCCGGCCACCGTCTGTATCACACGGATTGTGTCGTCGAGCATATTAAACTGTATGCCGATGCCGCTGAAATTCCCCTGCAGCGGCTCGGTGAGCGCGCGGGTTGCTTCAGGATCTGAATAAGTGGAATGCGGGTCGAGAGTGCGGAGCATCGCCACAATAGCCTCGTCGACCACATTATTGGCATTGATTGTGTCCACATAATATTGCTCGATTATCTGCTCCACAAAGCCGAGTTTCTGCGCGGGGCTTATACGCATGGCATTGCCGGATTTCTGAGCCGACACGCCTGCCGCAGCAATAGCGGCAAAAAGGATGATTATTATTTTTTTCATCAGGGTAAAAATTCTTTCACATCATATCCGAACGACTCCAGTTCGCGAACGGCCGAAGAACTCACCACAGCAAGCTCCGGAGCAGCCACAAGGAGGATGGTGTCTATACCGGCTATGCGGCGGTTGAGCTCGGCAAGACCTCGTTCGTAGTCAAAATCAGCCACAGACCTCACACCTCTCACCATAGCAACCGCTCCTACACTGCGCGCGGCATCGACAGTCAGACCATCCCAGGCCATCACCTCCACTCCATCCATCCCGGCCACGGCGCGGCGGATTGCTTCCAGGCGGGTGTCTATCTCAGCCTCCGTGGTCTTAGACCGGTTTACACCGACGCTCACCACCACGCGGTCAAACATCGCCAGACTGCGCCTGAGAATATCCATATGCCCCACCGTAAACGGATTGAACGAGCCGGGCATCAGAGCCGTGCGTTCAGGAGATTTCTGTGTCATCTTCTACAACGAGATTTTCTATTATGAAGTTCTGCCGCTCGATTGTATTGGCTCCCATATAGAAGCGCAGCAGCTCGGCCACACAGTCCTCCTTATGGATTGTCACCGGATCAAGACGGATATCCTTTCCTATAAATCCTTCAAACTCTTCTGGAGAAATCTCTCCAAGACCTTTGAATCGGGTTATCTCAGCCTTGTCGCCCAGCTTCTCTATAGCGGCTATCCGCTCTTCGTCAGAATAGCAGTAGTACACCTCTTCAGTTCCAGTATCTTTGCGGCCCGACCGTTTGGCGGTCTTCTTGTTGCGCACACGAAACAGCGGAGTCTGAAGAATATAGACATGGCCTGCCTTCACCAGATCCGGAAAAAACTGCAGGAAAAACGTAAGCAGCAGCAATCTGATATGCATTCCGTCTACATCGGCATCCGTTGCTATTATCACCTTATTATATCGTAGACCGTCGAGTCCGTCCTCTATATTGAGTGCGGCCTGAAGCAGATTGAGCTCTTCATTCTCATACACCAGTTTTTTTGTCTTGCCGAAGGAGTTTTCAGGCTTGCCGCGCAAGGAGAACACGGCCTGAGTCTCCACATCGCGTATCTTGGTGATTGAGCCGGCCGCCGAATCGCCCTCAGTGAGAAATATGCTCGACGCAATCTTCTTCTCCTCGTCGCCTCGGGTGTCGCTCAGATGATAGCGGCAGTCGTAGAGCTTCTTATTGTAGACGCTTGTCTTCTTCGCCTGCTCGCGCGCTTTCTTGGTCACACCGGCCATAGATTTACGCTCCTTCTCATTAGCCTGCACCTTTTTTATGATTGCATTGGCTGTGTCAAGATTCCTGTGAAGGAAGTTGTCGAGCTCGGTCGTAATGAAATCGCTTACGAATTTAGCCACCGTTGGACCACCCGGACGTATCTCTCGTGATCCGAGTTTGGTTTTCGTCTGGCTCTCGAAGTTCGGCTCCTCAACTTTTATGGAAATTGCGGCCACAATGCCGCTGCGTATGTCTGAATACTCAAATGATGAATTTTTTGAATACTCCTTGATAGTTCTCGACACCGCCTCCTTGAAAGCCGCCAGATGAGTGCCGCCGAGCACCGTGTGCTGACCGTTGACAAACGAATAATATTCCTCTCCATAGCGGTTTATGTGTGTTATGGCCACCTCTATATCCGTTCCTTTGAGATGGATTATCGGATAGAGAGGTTCGTCGGTCATATTGTTCTGGAGCAGGTCGAGCAGACCGTTGCGCGACACATATCTCTGCCCGTTACACACCACTGACAGACCCGTGTTGAGGTATGCGTAGTTCTTCACCAGAGGCTCCACAAACTCCATCCTAAACCGATAGTCGGGAAAAATCTCGCTGTCAGGCTTGAAGCTCACTGTCGTGCCGTTGGGTTCGTCTGTCGGTTCAATCCCGCAATCATCCACCACCTCACCACGCGAATAGCGCACGGTCTTTTTCTGACCGTCTCTCACACTGCTTATCTCGAAATACTCCGACAGCGCATTGACAGCCTTTATACCCACACCGTTGAGTCCTACAGACTTCTTGAAAGCCTGACTGTCGCGAAACTTTGCTCCGGTGTTGATTTTCGACGACACATCGCGCACAGCGCCCAGAGGTATGCCGCGGCCATAGTCGCGCACACTCACCTCAGAGTCTGTCACATTAATCTCTATCTTCTTGCCGAAACCCATCATATATTCGTCGATAGAGTTGTCGGCCACCTCTTTGAGAAGCACATAGATACCGTCGTCAAACGCCGACCCGTCGCCAAGCTTGCCGATATACATGCCCGGACGCTCCCTCAGGTGGGTGCGCCAGTCGAGCGACTGCACATCATTTTCGGTGTATTCATTAAGCGAGGCCTCTTCGGCCGAAATCACGTTGTCTTCCTCCTCTGGAAGCGGCTGCAAGTTTTCGTCTTTCATCATATAGTGAGGTGTGTCTTTTTTCGGAATCTATGCAAATATAGTAAAAATAATCCAATCTGTCAGCACTTTTCTCCGCCGTTGTCATCCTCCGACAACTGAGCCGACGGTAGCCCAGCATTGGCCTGACGGCTCAGCACCGGCAAAGAGAGATTATATCTGAGAGTGAGCACACGCAGACCGATAATAGTAAGAGCGCAGCAAGCCTGCTGAAGCACTGGCGAACCACCCCACTCCATCACAGCCCAATAGACCACCGTGCCGGCCAGACACGCTGTGGCATATATATCCTTACGAAACACTAGCGGCTCCTCGTTGATAAGAATGTCGCGTATCACTCCGCCGAACGCTCCTGTGATAATACCCATCACCGCCGCCACCCACATAGGATAGTCTATGGCCAGGGTCTTCTGGATGCCTATCACACAAAACAATGCCAGCCCCAGGCTATCGAAGATAAACAGCATCCGGTCCTGACTCACGAGAATGCTCCTGAACAATATCACCGTGGCCAGCGAGAGAGCCGTCACTCCAAGATACCACCAGGTCTGCATCCAGAACACCGGAATGTCGAGCAGCACATCGCGGAGCGTGCCCCCGCCGATGGCCGTTACCAGACCTACGGTATAGGCTCCGAACCAATCGAAATTTTTTGTAGCGGCCAGACGAATACCGCTTATGGCGGCGGCAACCGTACCGATAATCTCTATTATAAGCAGAAATGTGGCGTCCATAATTGATTTTTTGTGTGACAGACAGCTTAGCCGGATGCAAATTTACGCAATTTTTATCTTGTGTGGGGAGTGGAGTTTCAGTTTTCAGCGGATTTTCGTAAATTTGTCGCCTGAATAATTTTAATACCCCTCCCATATGAAGAAAATCCAACTCTATATCGCCGCATTGGCCGCTGCTGCAGTAGCTGCATGCTCAGGCAGCGGGAAATGGACCGTCAGCGGTCAGATTGACGGCGCCGAGGGTCAGACAATGGTGCTCGAAGCCTCCACCAACGGCCGATGGTATCCTCTCGACTCCGTGACACTCCCCTCCAACGGCAAATTTTCCATCTCTCATCAGGCTATAGGATATCCCGACATCTATCGTCTGCGTCTCGACGGCAAGTCGCTCTACTTCCCCATCGACAGCATCGAGAGCGTCAATGTGGTTTCTAAGGCCGACGCCTTTGATGTGGACTACACCATCACCGGCTCACCCGCCGCAGAGATGCTCATGGATGTGGACCGCCGTGTCATGAAGGCTGCCGCAGAGCGTGGAGTTGCCAAACTCCCCACCGACACTGCCCTCAAGCGCGAGCTCGGACAACTCATGCTCAGCGATCCCGCCGGCATAGTGAGCTATTACATCCTGAATAAGAAAGTGGACGGCGTGGCGCTCTACAATCCCGGCGACAAATTTGACAACCGCGTGATTGGTGCTGTGGCCAATGCATTCTCCACCATGCGCCCCAACGACCCCCGCACACAGCTGCTTAAATCACTATTCCTCAGCAACCGTCCACGCATGGCTACCACATCTGCCGACACCATCTCGGCTGTTGAGGTTCCGCTGCTTGAGATTAGTCTCTACGACAACACCGGCAAGCAGCAGTCGCTCCGTCAGGCCGCCGCCGACAACAAGGTGGTGATTCTCGACTTCACTGTCTACGGTGCCGAAGCCTCACCCGTCTACAATGCCGAACTCAACAAAGCCTATCAGCGCTACCACAATTCCGGTCTTGAAATCTACCAGATCGGTTTTGACGACAACGAATATCAGTGGCGTCAGGCCGCGAAGAATCTCCCCTGGATCACGGTCTACAACTCCGCCACCGACGGACTCGACAATCTGCTTCGCTATAATGTGGGCTCCCTGCCCGCCGCATTCATTATTGCCAACGGTGAAATAGCCGAGCGCATCACCGACCTCAGCACCCTGCCCGCCCGCGTGGGAAGATACTTCTGAGGCGATACTTAGCTATGCGCAATCTCGCATAAAGCTGAAACCACACGGTTTCAGCTTTTTTCATGCCATAATGACGCGAAAGGAGGCTCCGCATCGCAAGCTCCTGCCTGAACCATCCGAGCATGGATGCCACCCGCGCGGGAGTGTCGCCTTTATGAGCATCATAGCAGAGAGCCTCAAAATCCACTCTCACCGCATCGCCCCGTGCAAGCAGAGCAAGCACAAGCGGAAGGTCTTCACACCCGAAAGCTCTGTTTCTCACCATCTCTCCATCCTCTTCTATTGCGGTCAAAGCAACCCCGCGCCTATAGACCGCGGCCGAAAGCGTAATCTCAGGCATTCTTATCGAATTGAGCTGTTTGGCCATCAATCTGCGGCCCACGCCCACAGTTTCCCTCCCCGACCCGCCTCCGGATCCGCACAAGCCATATGCCACAGTTGCCTCCGGATGCCGATCAAGGCAATCCACAAGAGTTTGAAGCACCCTATTGTGTGTCCAGTAGTCGTCGCCCGCACAATCACCCACAAACTCCCCCTCGGCGGCCATCAGGCAGTCAAAATAATTGTCTACGATTCCCTTGTTGGGTGCAACCGGCATGAGGCGCACCTTGTCAGGAAACAGCGACGCATAGCGCGCACACACCTCACGGGTGCGGTCAGACGAGCAGTCCTCCCCCACTATCACTTCATAATCAAAATCAGTGTGCTGCGACAGCACGCTCTCAAGCGTGCGCCCCACAGTGGCCTCCTGATTATAGGCGAGCACTATCACGCTCACCTTCACCCCCGTCATGCAAACGAGAGGATGAGAGCCGAACTTATCACCATATATATCAGCATGCCGATGATATCATTGGTGATAGAGATAAAGGGGCCGGTGGCGAGCGCGGGGTCAATCTTGAGCCGCTCCAGGGTGAGAGGCACGAAGGTGCCGAACACCGATGCAAACAGCACCACCGACATCAGCGACAGCGACACGGCCAGAGTGGTGGCCTGATGAGCGCTGCCGAGCTTGAAAAAGTTGTAGACAAACACCAGCATCGATATGATGCAACCGTTTATCAGCCCCACACCCAGCTCCTTCAGAAGCTGCCGCCCGGAGTTGCGCAGGTCAAGCGAACCATTGGCAAGGCCCTGCACCACGATTGCCGACGACTGTGTGCCCACATTTCCGCCTGTGCCGCCTATAAGCGGGATAAACAGAGCCAGAGTAGGGTCTACTGCCAGACCGCTTTCGAAATTTCCGAGAATAAGCGAATTGCCGATTCCGCCCAACATTCCCACAAGCAGCCATGGCAGGCGCGCCTTGGTCTGAGTGAAGATGGTGTCGTCAGTCTCCACATCGCTTGAAAGACCCGAAGCCAGCTGATAGTCTCGTTCGGTCGACTCACGCACCTGGTCCATCACATCGTCCACGGTGATTCGACCCACCAGACGCCCGATGCTGTCTATCACAGGCATCGCCACGAGGTCATATTTCTCAAAATCGAGAGCCACTTCGTCGATAGGCGTATCGGCCTTCACCGAAGCCGGATCTTCCTCCATCACATGCTTGATTTTAGATACCGACGGATGAGTTATGAGAGTCTTCAGAGGCAGAATCCCACGGAGACGATAGTCATTGTCCACCACATACACGTAGTAAATCTCATCCATCTCCTCAGCCTGCATCCTCATCTGCTTGATGCACTCGGGCATGCTCCAGTTCTCATTGACCACGATCATCTCCGTGCCCATCAGGCCGCCGGCGGTGTCTTCGTCATATTTGAGAAGGTCTATGATATCTCCCGCCTGCTCCACATCGTCGATATGCGACAGAATCTCATCACGGTCCTCTTCATCAAGCTCCTGAATAATATCTACCGCATCGTCAGTGTCGAGGTGGTCTATAAACTGTTTTGCAATCTCCTCAGCCGGCATATTGCTGAGCAGCTTGCGGCGATCGTCCTCATCAAGTTCCATGAGCACATCGGCCGCAGTGTCATCATCAAGCAGCTTATACAGAAACTCCGCCTCATCCAGATCCAGCTCCTGATAAAGCTCAGCTATGTCGGCGGGGTGCATATCGGCCAGCTCAGAGCGGGCGGCCTCTTCATCGCGCCGTTCGGTAATGGCGCGGATATGTTCGAGATATTCCGGAGTATATTCTTTCATCAGTCTTGGTCAGAAGAAGAGGTTGCCGATGCTCCTCGCAAGGCACCCACAATATTGGTCAGAGCCACAAATTGTTCCACACTCAGCTGCTCAGGTCTCATGGCCAGCAGCGGCGACTCAGGCATCGATGCGCCGGGAGCTATGAGCCCTTTGAGAGAATTGCGTATGGTCTTGCGCCGCTGTCCGAAAGTGGTTTTCACCACGGTTTTGAAAAGTTTCGGGTCGCAGCCCAGGTCGGTCACCCCGTTGCGGGTCATCTTTATCACTCCGCTCTTCACCTTTGGAGGCGGATTAAACACTCCCGGCTCAACCGTAAAGAGATATTCCACGTCATACCATGCCTGAAGCAGCACACTCAATATGCCGCGTGCCTTTGTGCCGGGGGCAGCCGCCAGACGTTCGGCCACTTCGCGCTGAAGCATTCCCGAACAGCAAACCACCCTATCACGGTAGTCGAGCACATGAAAAAATATCTGCGATGATATATTATAGGGATAATTGCCTATCACACAAAACTGCCCATCACCGGGAAACACCTCATTCAGGTCTGTCTTCAGAAAGTCGCAGTCTAAAATCCGTTCGCCAAGTTCGGGAAAATTCTCCCGAAGATACTCCACACTCTCTCCATCAATCTCAGCCACAGTCACATCATGACCGCCCGAAATCAGAAAACGGGTCAGCACACCCATTCCTGGACCAACCTCCATCACCGGCAATCCACGGTAATCATCAAGCGTGGAGGCTATACGCTCCGCAATCGAAAGGTCAGTCAGAAAATGCTGGCCTAATGCTTTTTTAGGCTTTACTTGCTGCATATGCTCGCATTTTTGATGCCCGACCCACCGTAGGAGTCGGGCGGTTATACTGCAAAGTTAACACTTTCCGCCGACTATTGGCTCACTCCCCCTACAAAAATTCAAGGGAGCCATGCATCAACATAGCTCCCTCACTTTCTCACACCCCACACTCCAAAATTGGAGCGAACGGGGGCTTATAATCAGTAGCTCAACTTTGGCTCAAGCTCCTTCGCCTGAGCAATCATCTTCTCAAGCTCCTTGACCGACGGCACCCGATTGCAGAGATTCTTCGCCTCATTGACCTCCTCCATCTTAGGCTGGAGATTGGCTGCCACACGATGACGAAACTCCTTAACGGTGTCTACACCCGCGGCCTCAAGAAGTTCGGCAAACTGACCGGCCACACCCTTGATGCGGAACAGATCTGCATGATTGGCCCATTTCAGAATAAGTTTTTCAGATATGCCGGTTTCCTCGGCCAGAGCCTTGCGCTGCTTGGGAGTTGCAGCCTTTTCGAGTAAATCGTCCGTAGACTTGATTCCGGCAGCTTCGAGCTTCTCGGCATAAACGCCTCCGATGCCCTCGATTTCGATGATTTTATAAGCCATAACAATAGTTGATTAAATAAGAGTTTTTCTTTTTCAACACCCTTCTCTCTCACAAAGTTCATTTCCACTCATTTTCATGACCCGTCACCCGACCAATATAGAGAATCGGTTGCTAAAAGGGAGTGTTGAGATCATAAAAACTATGTGGCAGGCCGGGATGGCTTGATATCTCGTTACCCCGTACGCTTGCGTGCGGGGTAGACAGCATCACATCTCTTCCACGACTCCGGAGAGGGTCGGAGTATATGGACGCAGCTGTTCCCGGCACTACACTTACCGGTTGCAATTGACCTCCAATTTGTATGTATTCATGATGACATAAAAAGACAAGCCACTGCAACATCTTAAGTCACAGTGGCTTTACCTTGATTCTTAGCAGAGTGAGGGGGGATTCTTTCTGCGCTTCGCGATAACGAACCCTCGGGGTTCTCATCCTCCTTCATTTGTTTTGCGGAGTGAGGGGGATTCGAACCCCCGATACGCTTTTGGCGTATACACGCTTTCCAGGCGTGCCTCTTCAACCACTCGAGCACCACTCCAGGTGCATCCTTCCCCATTTGGGTCGGGCTTTTCGTGGGGCAAAGGTAGCACTATTATTTCATTTTGGCAAGAATTTGCTCGTAAATCTATCCACAAAAATATCTCGTGAGCACGAAAACATGGAAAGACGTGCAGCAAACCCTACCCCGGATGCCATGCCAATCAGAAGCCAACCTTGCTGCGTTCGGTGAAATATCCTTTGGCCTCTTCGCGGCAGAAGAGATGAAGCTTTTCGTCGTCTACAGTGTCGAATCCGTTGAGTATACCCTCTACCGTGTGTTTGCGCGCAATGTTTTCTATCTGACCACCCGATAAATCATAGTTCTTTGCCAGGCTGGCAATAGTCTTGTCGTCTACACCCGGAAGCATCGTGCGCCATATGGCCGCTTTGGCCTCTGTGTTCGGTCGGCCGAATTCGATTTTGTAGATAAACCGGCGCTCAAAAGCCTTGTCCATGTTTGTGGCGAGATTGGTAGTTGCAATCAGTATGCCATCAAGTTTCTCGATTTCTTCGAGCAGGATATTCTGGATGGTATTCTCCATCTTGTCGACAGCTCGATCTGTCTGCTCACTACGCTTGCCTATAATGGCGTCGGCCTCATTGAAGAGCAATATTGGAGCGACTTCGCTGTTTTCAACGAGCTTGCGGTAACGGTCGAAAATGGCCCGCACATTTTTCTCGCTCTCACCCACCCAACAGCTCTTAAGGCTGGCGATATTCAACTGCATTATATTGCGTCCGGTGGCCTTCGCTATCTGATATACGGTTTCAGTCTTGCCGGTGCCGGGCGAACCGTAGAACAGGCAGGCGAATCCCTTGCGCATACCCTTCGCGGCCAGCCTTTCGGTCACCGACCTGAAGTTGTCAGGCTCCAACAGACTGCTAAGCTGCTGCACTTTGCTCTGTTCCGACGGATTATAATACATTTTCTTCTCCGTGAGCTTATCATAGAGGGTCAGACCGCGGGTAAGGTCTTCGGGGAGCGCTGGCACATAAAGTTCTCCAAGCATCTCGCGCTTAGTGTTTTCAGAGAGCCTGTAGCTGTAGCGGTCGCCGAAACCATTGTGTTCGTTATATTCTATCAGTTTCTGCTGCAGAAGTTGGATTTCGCCAGACTCCAGTCCGCGCTTCACTCTCGACTTCAGATTACGCGAATCAAGGATATCCTCAAGATCGCTCATATTTATGGCGTTATCATTATTTTCCACAAACAGATAGGCCATATGCACAAACACCACCAGGTCCACACTCGAAAGCCCCGCTTTCATCAGCCCCTGACTCAGAGTGGATGAAGGATTGGCATCGAGCACCTCTTTTATGCTGTGGTGCAGAGCCTCGGTCGTAATCTCATGACGCTCAGCCTCGCTAAACATATCGCCAAACACCCCGAACATCCCTTCCAGACTAAGACCCGAGAGGCTGCGGGGTTCCGGCTTCTTATCGTCTTTTATGGCAGAAATCACTTCGCGGGGCACACGATAGGTCTCCTCTCCGTCATTGCGGGCAACCTTTATATATTTTTTCTCGGCCAATGCCCGGATTTCGGCCGACATGCGGAGCATCCTTATGTTGCGGCAACCGAAATGCCGGCTAAGGTCCGACAGATTTATACGGTGGTCATTACACTGATCCATAAACACCGACATCATCACCGCCTGCATCTTGGTTAGCTCCAGTTTGTCGGCGATATAGGCAAGTTCACTGTCCACCGCCTTGAGAGCCTTCTCGCCAAAAGCCGAATCGTGCGTGGCCTCGACCACCGCTTCTATAGCCGAGAGCAGGGTCTGATTCTTTGCCGCCCCCTTTTTCGCAGGGACGGGCGAGGAGCGCTCCTCCAGCATCTCCTCTACAAGTTCATCGATACTGAATTCATTAGTGGATTTTCTTCGTGCCATAGATTAAGAGTTTTTCATTAACAACGTCACAAAATTACCCCCGAAGAGTGCCAAACCATGGCACTCTACCGAAAAAAGTCATCTACTGCCCGTATTTTTTTACGGCTACGCCCCACAGAGTCTGTGAGAGACATCGTTTATTCATGATTATTTTCATGGAATTTTGTAACTTTACGCAAAATTCCGCAATCACATGGAAAATCTCAAGCAATTTCTTCGCAGCCGAAGCTTTGTCGGCACCCTGATATCGATAGCGCTTATAGCCCTAATATCTCTCGCCTATTTCTACCCCGACGCAATGCAGGGCAATCTCCTCCGCCAGCACGACACCCAGCAGGGACTCGCCATTGGCCATGAGGCCGAAGCGTTCCGCGAAGCCACGGGAGAGACCACACGCTGGACCAACTCTCTCTTCTCCGGCATGCCCACATTTCAGATTGCGCCCTCCTATCCGTCTGATTCGCTTTTCAGCTGGGTCAACACCCTTATGGGGCTCGGACTGCCAGCCCCGGCCAATCTCGTGGCCATGATGGCACTCGGATTTTTCATTCTTCTGATGGTCATGCGCATGCGATGGTATGTGGCTCTTATCGGAGCTGTGGCCTACGCCTTCTCATCCTATTTCATTATTATAATAGGTGCCGGCCATATCTGGAAATTCGTCACCCTTGCCTATGTGCCCCCCACAATTGCCGGAGTGATGCTCGCCTATCGCGGGCGATATCTGGCCGGCGCAGCCCTGGCGGCATTCTTCGCTATGATGCAGATAGCCTCCAACCATGTGCAGATGACCTATTATTTCATGTTTGTCATTGCCGGAATCTCAATAGCATATCTCGTCAAATCCATCCGCTCAGGCCACACTCCCCGCTGGCTTATCGCCACGGCATCGCTTGCTGTGGCCGGTGCGCTTGCCGTCGGAGCCAATCTCCCCTCGCTCTACAACACCTATGAATACTCCAAATCAACCATGCGCGGAGGCCATTCGGAGCTGTCAAGGGGCACCACACCCTCGGCAGAAGCCTCTTCCGGACTCGACCGCGACTACATCACCCAATATAGCTACGGCACCTCCGAGACATTCACCCTGCTGATTCCCAACGTGAAGGGTGGTGCGTCAATGAAGCCCGAGAAAGGCACCAACAAGGTGCTCGACCTCGCTTCGCTTCCCGAAGCCACCGCCATGATAGCAGAAGGGCGCATCTCGCCCCAGGAGGCTCAGTATCTCGAAAACATGAGCCAATATTTCGGCGAACCGGAGGGCACCAACGGCCCCGTCTATGTAGGTGCCCTGATAGTAGCCCTGTTCCTGCTCGGATGTGCCATTGTGCGCGGCCCGCTCAAATGGGCACTCGTGGTTCTCACAATCCTCTCCATCCTCCTTGCCCTTGGCCGCAACTGCATGTGGCTCACCCACCTGATGATAGACTGGATGCCGATGTATAGTAAATTCCGCACCGTCGAGAGCATTCTCGTCATAGCCGAATTCACCATGCCTCTTCTTGCCGCCATGGCGCTCCAGAAGATTGTCACCGAACCTCAGGCCATGACCCGCTATCGCAAACCCCTCTTCTGGAGTTTCGGCATTGTGCTCGGCCTCTGCCTGATCGGCATTATATTCCCCGGTTTCTACGGTAGCGCCATCGGTGGCAACGACCGCCAGATTGACACCATCATCACCCGCAGCCTCGCCGCCCAGGGCTACGGAGCCGATGTGCAGCAGATGTTCTCCCTCTCCAACCCGCGCATATATGATGCCGTAGAAACCCTGCGCCATTCTATGGTTTCGGCCGATGCTCTTCGCAGCTTCCTCTTCACTGCAGCCGGATTTCTGGTGATTCTGCTCTTCCTCCGCCGCAAAATCGGTCTGGCCGTCACTGTAACCATTGTAGGTTTCATCGTAGCGGCAGACCTCTTTACCGTCAACAAGCGCTATCTCGACACCGAGAGCTTCGTGCCCCGTCAGCTGGCCACAGGCGACCCCTTCCCACTCTCAGATGCCGACCGAAAGATTCTCGCCGACACCGCCGCAAGCTATCGCGTGATGGATATTCCCCGCTTCTGGCAGGCCGACCCGTCATATCGCCACAAGACCATCGGAGGCTACCATGCCGCCAAGCTCACCCGCTATCAAGACCTCATAGACCGCCACCTCACCAACTTCCTCGACGGCTCTCAGACCGACGCCGACTGGAATGTGCTCGACATGCTCAACGCCCGTTATATCATAGACCATCAGGGCGAAGTGCTCTTCAACGAAGAAGCTCTCGGCAATGGTTGGCTTGTAGACCGTGTGGACTATGTGGATGGCGCCGATGCCGAGATGAATGCCCTCTCCACCATCAATCCCGCTACAACTGCCGTGGCCGATCGCTCTTTTGAGCCTGTGCTCGGCTCCTCATCCCGTAAAACACCCGGCGACACCCTTTTCCTCACCTCCTATGCTCCCAACCGCCTCACCTACCATGCCAATACCGCCCGGGGCGGAGTGGCCGTATTCTCCGAAGTGTTTTTCCCCTGGGGATGGAAAGCTACCGTCGACGGCACACCCGCATCAATCGGCCGTGTGAACTATCTGCTCCGCGCCCTGCGCCTCGCCCCCGGAAGCCACACTATCGAAATGGTGTTTGACCCCGATTCGCTTAAGGCCACCACAACCACCGCCTATATCTCTATAATCATCATCTACCTCGCTCTGCTCATCACCATAACGGTGGCTGCTATCCACATCATTACCGAGGGCATCCACCCCTCAAACTCCCACTCATCCTCCCGCTCCTGACACCACGCAACAGGCCTCATCACCATGCGATGTCCGGTGCTTCTCTTACCCCTCCTCCGGAAATGGCGTAGCCACGGCCACGGCATCCACTCTCCGTTTGCCTTCTCCTTTGCCACCAACGTCCTCCGCCAACCTCACTCCTATTACGCCTACTCCGAAACAGACCCTCTCGCCACCGGAAAGACCGACCGACTACGCGCGCAACGCCTCTACCGCATAGTCCTTGCCTTGCGCCCCTCTGCATTAGAATTTCACGCCACCATCTCCCCGGCATGCCAGAAAGCCGCCACCCTCGCCATGCAGGGCTTCAGCCATTCCACTTCCGGCCCCCTACATATATATAATGTATCCAATACCATCCCCTCCTCAGCATTTCCTCCTGCTCTATTGCCCGACCATTCAGCCGTAGTGATAGGCAGTGGCCAACAGCTCAGACACACCGCCGAGGCCCTCTTCACCCCTCTCAGCAACGGAATGCTCTTTGCCGGAAGCCACATGGCGGTCATCATTGCCCTCTCGCATCTACCACGGCAGAAATTCCCCATTGATATCTGACCCCCATGAGCGAACTTCGCCCTATCCACGACATTGACCGGCTGCTCGACTCTTACGAAGCCCATATCCTGCTTGAGCGCGGCCTCTCCGACAACACCCGCTCAGGTTATCTCGACGACGTGCGCAAGCTCCTCAACTTCCTTGCCACAGAGAGAATCTCCGTGCGCTCCACCACTGCCGCTACTCTCGACACCTTCATAGCCTCTCTCGGCGATATCGGCATTGCCCCCCGCTCCATAGCCCGAATCATCTCAGGCATCCGCTCCTTCTTCCGTTTCCTCGTGGCAGAGCATTACCTCGATGAAAATCCCGCCCAGCTCCTCGACACTCCCCGCACCGGGCGCCACCTGCCCGAAGTGCTCACAGTCGACGAGATAGACGAGCTCGTGGCAGCCATTGACCCCGACACCGCCGAAGCCCCCCGCAACCGTGCCATAATCGAAACCCTCTACGGATGCGGTCTCCGCGTGAGCGAGCTGGTAGAGCTCGAAATCGGCAAAATATATTTCGACGATGAGTTCGTGATGGTCAGAGGTAAAGGCAGCAAAGAGCGCATCGTACCCCTATCGCCCGTGGCCGCTTCGCTAATCAGGGAATACCTCCCATGGCGCAACTCGCTCGACATCAAACCCGGCGAGAATCCCTATCTCTTTCTCAACCGTCGGGGCTCACGCCTCACTCGTCAGATGATTTTCACCATCATAAAGCGCCTTGCAGCTTCCGCCGGCATACGCAAGGAAATCTCCCCCCACACTCTCCGCCACTCATTCGCCACCCACCTCCTCGAAGGGGGAGCCAATCTCCGCGCAATCCAGCAGATGCTCGGCCACGAGAGCATCGCAACCACAGAAATCTATATTCATCTCGACCGCACCCGCCTGCGCGACGAGATTCTGCTCCATCATCCCCGCAACTTCCGCCGCTGACCGCCCCCCCGCCTATCGAAAAAAGGCGCCGACCCTAAGGGTCAGCGCCTTCATTATATTTCTCCGGTCTGTCTCAACCGGATGTCTTTACCTGATTAGAGGTGAGGACCGGCTGCTACGAGAGCCTTACCTGCTTCGTTGTTCTCAAACTTCTTGAAGTTGTTGATAAACATCTCGGCGAGCTTGGTTGCCTTTGCAGTCCACTCTTCGGGATTTGCATAGGTGTCGCGCGGGTCGAGAATCTTCGGGTCAACACCGGGAAGTTCGGTAGGAACAGTGAAGTCGAAGATAGGAATCTGCTTGGTGGGAGCAGAGAGGATAGCGCCGTCGAGGATAGCGTCGATGATACCGCGGGTATCCTTGATAGAGATACGCTTGCCTGTGCCGTTCCAACCGGTGTTCACGAGATAAGCCTTTGCACCGCTCTTCTCCATGCGCTTAACCAGCTCTTCGGCATACTTTGTGGGGTGCAGCGACAGGAAGGCTGCGCCGAAGCATGCAGAGAAGGTGGGGGTGGGCTCGGTGATACCGCGCTCTGTGCCGGCCAGCTTCGAGGTAAAGCCTGAGAGGAAATAATACTTGGTCTGATCCGGAGTGAGGATAGACACGGGAGGAAGCACACCGAATGCGTCGGCCGAAAGGAAGATCACATTCTTGGCGGCAGGACCGCGGCTGGGCTTAACGATGCTCTTGATGTGGTCGATCGGGTAGCTCACGCGGGTGTTCTCGGTCACGCTCTTGTCGGTGAAGTCGATCTTACCGTTCTCATCCACAGTCACGTTCTCAAGAAGAGCGTCGCGGGTGATAGCGTTATAGATGTCGGGCTCGCTATCCTTGTCGAGGTTGATAACCTTTGCATAGCAACCACCCTCGTAGTTAAACACGCCGTTGTCGTCCCAGCCGTGTTCGTCGTCGCCGATAAGCAGACGCTTCGGGTCGGTCGAAAGAGTGGTCTTGCCTGTGCCTGAGAGGCCGAAGAAGATAGCGGTGTTCTCACCCTGCTTGTCGGTGTTGGCCGAGCAGTGCATGGAAGCTATGCCGCGCAGAGGATTGTAGTAGTTCATGATTGAGAACATACCCTTCTTCATCTCGCCGCCATACCATGTGTTGATGATGAGCTGCATGCGCTGGGTCAGATTGAAAGCCACGCAAGTCTCGGAGTTGATGCCGAGTTCCTTCCAGTTCTCAACCTTAGCCTTAGATGCGTTGAGCACCACGAAGTCAGGAGTAAAATCCTTCAGTTCCTCTTCGGTGGGGCGGATAAACATGTTGGTCACGAAGTGAGCCTGCCATGCAACCTCCATCACGAAGCGAACAGCCAGACGGGTGTCAGGGTTAGTGCCGCAGAAAGCGTCTACCACATAGAGGGTCTTGTCGCTGAGCTCCTTGTCGGCGATAGCCTTCAGCGCATCCCATGTAGCGGGAGTGATGGGCTTGTTGTCGTTCTTATACTCTTCGGAGGTCCACCAGATTGAATCCTTCGAGGTGTCGTCCATCACAAAGAATTTGTCCTTGGGCGAACGGCCGGTATAGATACCGGTCATCACGTTCACTGCACCGAGCTCGGTCTCCTGACCCTTCTCATAGCCGGTGAGGGCGGGATTGGTCTCGTCGATAAAGAGCTGGTCCCAGCTCGGGTTGTGGATCACCTTTGCTCCGGTGATACCGTACTGAGATAAATCAATGTTACTCATATCAGTAATACTTGAAATAGGTGTTATTATTGTTAATTGTTTTGTTTCTGTCTCTTTTGCGGCGCCGTAGGAGCCGCGCGGGGAGAAGCCTTGCGGCTGTCCCCTCTTTACCGACTGCAAAGATAATGCTTTTTCCGTCAACCTCGGTAATTAATTACGGAAATTTTTCCGTATTAATTATTTTTAAGCCTCCGCAGTTAATCGCTCTCTCGATTATGGAGGAATAAACAAACTTCACCCCACCTATGCCTCAATGATATTCGTTAAAAATCCCTATCTTTGCAACCTCAACATCCCCATCCGCAGGATAAAAATAAAACCACATATACATTATTTATATGACCCCACGGAATATTTGCTTAATCCCCGCCCTCGCCGCGTTGCTTCCCGCCTCGCTCAGAGCAGCCGACACCCGCCCCAATATCATCCTCTTCATGGTCGACGACATGGGATGGCAGGACACATCTGTGCCTTTCACCCCCGACACCACTGCCTACAACCGCACTTTCCTCACCCCCAACATGGAGCGCCTCGCCGCTTCAGGCATGAAATTCACCCAGGCCTATGCATCGGCCATAAGCTCACCCTCAAGATGCAGCCTCTTCACTGGAGCGAATGCCGCCCGCCACGGTGTGACAAACTGGACCCTCAACCGCGACCAGACCACCGACGAACACAACGACACCATTGCCCCCGCCAACGACTGGAATTTCAATGGCATCCAGCGTGTGCCCGGAATCAACAACACATTTGTCGGACCATCCTTCGTGCAGGAGCTCAAAGACTCCGGCTACCACACCATCCATGTAGGCAAAGCCCATCTCGGAGCCTTCGACACCCCCGGAGAAAATCCCCACCACTGGGGCTTTGAGGTCAATGTGGCCGGAAGCGCCATCGGAGGACTCGCCACCTATCTCAGCGAGAAAAATTTCGGCCACGATGAGCAGGGCAACCCCACTTCACGCTTCGCCATAGAAGGACTTGAGAAATATTGGGGCACCGGCACCTTTGCCACTGAAGCCCTCACCATTGAGGCCATCAAAGCGCTCAACCAGGCCAAGAAATACAATCAGCCCTGGTTTCTCTACATGGCCCACTATGCGGTCCACGTGCCTATCGACCGCGACCCCCGCTTCTATCAGAAGCATCTCGACCGCGGGCTTGCCCCCAAAGACGCAGCCTATGCATCGCTCGTTGAAGGCATGGACAAGAGCCTCGGAGATATCCTCGACTGGGTGGAGGCCAACGGTGAGGCCGACAACACCATAATCATATTCATGAGCGACAATGGTGGCCTGGCTGCCGCACCCGGATGGCGCGACGGTGAGCCACACACCCAGAATGCTCCCCTCACCTCCGGCAAAGGCTCTCTCATGGAAGGGGGCATACGCGAACCCCTCATCGTGCGCTGGCCCGGCCACACCACTCCCGGCTCTGAATGCGGATCCTATCTTATTATAGAAGATTTCTACCCCACCATCACTGAAATGGCCGGCATAGACCCCGCCAAGTCCGACCACTACGGCCACACCATAGACGGCGTCAGCTTCGTGCCGATGATAGACGGTACCGCCGACACATCTACAGACCGCGCTCTCATCTGGAACTATCCCCACGTCTGGGGGCTGCCCGGTCCCGGCATAGACCTCAGCTGCTCAATCAGAAAAAATCAGTGGAAGCTCATCTACAACTATGCCGACCATTCAAAGATGCTCTTCGATATAGACGCCGACCTCTCCGAAACCCACAATCTCGCCGACACCCACCCCGACATAGTGCGCAGCCTCTCGGCCGAACTCGGCCAGCGCCTCAGATCTGTCGGAGCATCACGCCCCACTGTGCGCGCCACCGGTCTCCCCTGCCCTTGGCCCGACGAAATCTGACCATCTGAAGAGTTATCATAAGTTAAATCGTCGCGCGGGTTAACAAACTAATGTTAACCCGCGCCCTCTTTTTATGCCCCATTTGTTAGGTTTTGTAGAGATTAGGCCTACCTTTGTCCTCTCTCTTCCACTATAACCGTCCCTCTCACCTCCTCACCGTCATGCCAAATATACTTACACATCTTATATCTCAGCAGGCGCTCCGCTACGGACACCGGGAGGCGTTCAGCGGCCAAAAAGGCTCTGAGTGGGTAGCCACATCATGGGCCGACTTCAACACTCAGGTAGACACCGCCGCCTGCGCCCTCTGCTCCCTCGGCATAGCAGAGCTATCATCCATAGCCCTGTTTTCAGCCAACCGCACCCAGATGCTTGTGGTGGATTTCGCCGCGTTTGCCAACCGCGCCATCCCCGTCAGCATCTATTCCACAAGCTCGTCTGACCAAGTGAGATATATCATCGACGACGCATCGGTAGAAATAATTTTCACAGGCAATCAGGAGCAATATGCCACTGTACGTGCCCTCGCCCCCTCCCTCCCGCGCCTGCGCCACATCATCACATTCGAAGATGTGACCCTCCTGCCCGGCGACACCACAACAATGACCTTCGCCCGGTTCATGAAACTCGGCGAAGAAACTGCCGCCAAATGGCAGGCCGAGGTAGATGCCCGCCGCGAGCGTGCCCTCCCAGAAGACACTGCCGCGATAATCTACACCTCCGGCACCACCGGCGAATCTAAAGGAGCAGTCCTCCCCCACTCCTGTTTCAATGCAGCCCTGAAGATTCATCGCGAGCGCCTCACAATGCTCTCCGATGCAGACACCTCAGTCTCATTCCTCCCCCTGAGTCATATCTTCGAGCGAGCGTGGACCTACTTCTGCCTCTACATGGGCATGCGCGTGGCAGTCAATACAGACACCCGCGAGATTCAGACCACTGTCAAGACCATCCGCCCTACCTGCATGTGCTCTGTGCCGCGATTCTGGGAGAAAGTCTACACTGCCGTGCAAGAAAAGCTCTCGTCAATGTCTCGCTTCCAGCGTGCCATGGCCACTCTCGCCCTACGCACAGGCCGACGCCGCAACCTCGACTTCGTCAGACTCGGCAAGAGGGTGCCCCGCACACTCGAATGGCGCTACCGCTTCTTCGAAGCCAAAGTCTTCGCACCCCTCAAAAAAGCCATCGGCATTGAAAACGGCAACATATTCCCCACTGCCGGCGCACCCCTCTCACCCACAATCGTCGAATTCTTCCATAGCTGTGGCATCAACATAGTGATTGGCTACGGCCTCTCCGAAACCACCGCCACAGTCACCTGCTTCCCCGCTGTCGGCTATCAGATCGGCACCGTAGGCACCGTCCTGCCACGCATCAGAGTGCGCATCGGCGACAACAATGAGATTCAGGTCAAAGGCCCCACAGTCATGACCGGCTATCTCAATAAGCCCGAAGCCACCTCCGAAGCATTCACCCCCGACGGATGGTTCCGCACCGGCGACGCCGGACGCATAGACGCCTCCGGAGCGCTCATCCTCACCGAGCGAATCAAAGACCTCTTCAAGACCTCCAACGGCAAATATATCGCCCCGCAGGCTCTCGAAAGCCGCCTCGGCGAAGACAAATACATTGAGCAGGTGGCCGTCATAGGCGACCAGCGCAAATATGTCACCGCCATCATCATCCCCGCATTCGAAGCGCTCAAGGAATATGCCCGGAAGAAAAACATATCCTACCGCACCGTCGACGACCTTGTGAAAAACGCCGACATCCGTGCCATGCTCGAACAGCGCATCGAGAAACTGCAGCAAGGGCTGGCCGGCTTCGAGAAAATCAAGAAATTCACCCTCCTTCCAAAAGCCTTCACCATGGAAGCGGGAGAGCTCACCAACACCCTCAAGATTAAGCGCCCGGTCATCACCTCGCGCTATGCCCGCGAAATAGAGGCCATGTATGCCTGAGGCAGCATGAGTTTAGCTTAATTACGATTCTTTTTTGTAACTTTGCGGCTGAAACCGCACCTATCATCATATGATCACCCAGGAACAGCTCAAAGAGACCATCGAACGCAAAGACGCACTCCGCCGTTATCTCGACATCGACTCCAAGAAAATCGAAGTAGAGGAAGAAGAACTCCGCACCCATGTGCCCGACTTCTGGGAACACCCCAAAGAAGCTCAGGCTCAGATGAAGAAAATCAAAGACCTTCAGGCTTGGATAGACGGATATGCAGAAGTGGAAGACTCAATCGAAGAGCTGACCATCGCATTTGAGTTCGTGAAAGACGGAGAGATGGACGAATCCGAAATAGACGAAATCTATACCACCGCCATCGAACGCATAGAGCGCCTTGAACTCCGCAACATGCTCCGCCGCGAGGAAGACAAGCTCGGAGTAGTGCTCAAAATCAACTCCGGAGCCGGAGGCACCGAAAGCCAGGACTGGGCCCAGATGCTCATGCGCATGTATCTGCGCTGGTGTGAGCAGCACGGCTACAAGACCTCTATAGCCAACCTCCTCGAAGGCGACGAAGCCGGCATCAAATCCTGCACCATCAATGTCGAGGGCGACTTCGCCTACGGATATCTCAAGAGCGAAAACGGTGTGCACCGTCTCGTCCGAGTGTCGCCCTACAACGCTCAGGGCAAACGCATGACCTCATTCGCCTCCGTTTTCGTCACCCCGCTTGTCGACGACACCATCGAAGTGCGCGTAGACCCCGCACTCCTCTCATGGGATACCTTCCGTTCAGGCGGCGCCGGAGGTCAGAACGTCAACAAAGTGGAGTCGGGAGTGCGCCTCCGCTATCAGTTCACCGACCCCTACACCGGCGAAAAAGAAGAAATCCTCATCGAAAACACCGAGACCCGCGACCAGCCCAAAAACAAAGAAAACGCCATGCGCCAGCTCCGCTCCATACTCTACGACAAGGAACTCCAGCACCGCATGCAGGAGCAGGCTAAAATCGAAGCCGGCAAAATGAAAATCGAATGGGGCTCACAGATACGCAGCTATGTGTTCGACGACCGCCGCGTGAAAGACCACCGCACAGGTCATCAGACCTCCGACGTCAGCGGAGTGATGGATGGCGACATCGACGGCTTCATCAAAGCCTACCTCATGGAGTTTGCCGCCACAACCGAATCCTGACCCTTCACCCCACCTTCTCCCGGTTGCCATGATGCTCCTTTACCGCATCTATCAGATTCTGATTATGCTGCCACTCATGCTGGTGGCCACAATCCTCACGGCGATTATCACCATCATAGGCTCAGCCCTTGGCGGAGGCCGCTGGTTCGGCTATTGGCCGGCTAAAATCTGGAGCCGCGTCATGTGCTGGCTCGCATGGGTGAGAGTCACCGTCACTGGCAAGGAAAACATAGATTCGTCCACATCCTACGTGTTTGTGGCCAACCATCAGGGAGCCTACGACATTTTCACCGTCTACGGCTGGCTCCCCCACAATTTCCGTTGGATGATGAAGCAGGAACTCCGCAAGATTCCTCTCGTGGGCTATGCCTGCGAAGTGGCCCACCAGATCTACGTGGACAAATCCACCCCATCCCGCCTCCGCCACACTATGGAACGCGCCGAAAGCCTGCTGCGCGGCGGCATGTCGGTGGTTGTCTTTCCCGAAGGAGCCCGCACATGGGACGGCTCCGTACGTGCGTTCAAACGCGGAGCCTACACTCTGGCCGTCGAATTCGGCCTGCCGGTGGTGCCACTCACAATAGATGGAGCCTTCAGCGTTCTCCCGCGTTTCCGCCGGCTCCCCCGCCCAGGCCACATCAGGCTCACAATCCATCGCCCTATTATCCCTCCCGCCGAGGGCCACGACACCGCCACCCTCATTGCTCAGTCACGTGAGGCCGTGCTTTCAGCCCTCCCCGCCTCCGAAAAACCATAACCGTCTATACTCTCTGTCTTTACACAGCCTCCTCGATTAAAAAACCTTAAAATTAAACGCTTCCTCTCCCGCAGGCGTTATACCCATGCGCCCGGAAAATGACAATCTGTCAGTTCGGCTGACAGACTTTCGTTTTGGCACGGAATATGCTTCTTTTCAACGTGGATTCAGAAGCTTCCGAATCCACATCCTGAAACGAGAAAATAAAAAATAACCAAATAAAAACTATCAAGTTATGAACATCAAACCATTGGCTGACAGAGTCCTGATCAACCCCACTCCCGCAGAGGAAGTGACTATGGCAGGCATCATCATCCCTGATTCTGCAAAAGAAAAGCCCCTCAAAGGCACTGTTCTCGCCGCCGGCAACGGCACCAAAGACGAGGAAATGGTGGTGAAAGAAGGCGACACCGTGCTCTATGGCAAATATTCCGGCACCGAAATCGAATTCGAAGGCCAGAAATATCTCATCATGCGCCAGAGCGATATCCTCGCCATCATAACCGAATAACAAACACACACTTCTAAAACGAAACCACTATGGCAAAAGAAATAAAATTTGAAATCAAAGCTCGCGAAGAGCTCAAGAAAGGCGTCGACGCTCTTGCCGATGCCGTCAAAGTGACCCTCGGCCCCAAAGGCCGCAATGTGATTATCGAGAAGAAATTCGGCGCACCCCACATCACCAAGGATGGTGTGAGCGTGGCTCGCGAAGTTGAGCTCGAAGATCCGTTCCAGAACATGGGCGCACAGCTCGTCAAGGAGGTTGCCTCCAAGACCGGCGACGATGCCGGCGACGGCACAACCACCGCCACCGTGCTCGCCCAGAGCATCATCAACGTCGGCCTCAAGAATGTGGCCGCCGGTGCCAACCCCATGGACATCAAGCGCGGCATCGACAAGGCTGTTGCAGCCGTCGTAGCCGAAATCCGTGGCATGGCTCAGGAAGTTGGCGACGACTTCAAGAAAATCGAAGACGTGGCCCGCGTATCGGCCAACAACGACGAAGCCATCGGCCGCCTCATAGCCGAAGCAATGAAGAAGGTGAAAAAAGAGGGCGTAATCACTGTTGACGAAGCCAAAGGCACCGAAACCACTGTAGACATCGTCGAAGGCATGCAGTTCGACCGTGGCTATATCTCCCCCTACTTCGTCACCAACCCCGAAAAGATGGAGTGTGAGATGGACTCACCCTACATCCTCATCTTCGACAAGAAGATTTCCAACCTCAAAGATATGCTCCCCATTCTTGAGGCCACCGCACAGAGCGGACGTCCGCTCCTCGTCATCGCTGAAGACGTAGATCAGGAAGCTCTCGCCACCCTCGTGGTCAACCGCCTCCGCGGCTCCCTCAAAATCTGTGCTGTAAAGGCTCCCGGATTCGGCGACCGCCGCAAAGAGATGCTCGAAGACATCGCAGTGCTCACCGGTGGTGTAGTCATCTCAGAAGAGAAGGGCATGAAGCTCGAAAGCGCTACTCTCGACTATCTCGGACGCGCTGAGAAAGTGACTGTCAACAAAGAAAACACCACCATTGTCAACGGTGCCGGCAACAAGGAGTCTATCGCAGCCCGCGTAGCCCAGATCAAGACTCAGATTGAGCAGACCACCAGCGACTACGACCGCGAGAAACTCCAGGAGCGTCTGGCCAAGCTCGCCGGCGGTGTAGCCGTCCTCCATATCGGCGCACCCTCCGAAGTTGAGATGAAAGAGAAGAAAGACCGCGTTGACGACGCCCTTTCAGCCACCCGTGCGGCTATCGCCGAAGGCATCGTGCCCGGCGGCGGCGTAGCCTATATCCGCTGCGTCCAGAAGCTCGAAGGCCTCAAAGGCGACAACGACGACGAGACCACCGGTATCCTCATCGTTAAGCGCGCCATCGAAGAACCCCTCCGCCAGATTGTGGCCAACGCTGGTGTAGAAGGCGCCGTGGTTGTTCAGAAAGTGAAAGAAGGCACCGGCGACTTCGGCTACAACGCCCGCACCGACACCTACGAGAATCTTCTCGCAGCCGGTGTGATCGACCCCGCCAAGGTTACCCGAGTAGCCCTCGAAAACGCCGCTTCTATCGCCGGAATGTTCCTCACCACAGAGTGTGTCATTGCCGAGAAGAAAGAAGACAACCCCGCACCCGCAATGCCCGCACCCGGCATGGGAGGCATGGGCGGCATGATGTAATCCCATCCCGTCTCATAGAATAAACACCTACATATTAAGCTCCGCGACCATCCGGCCGCGGAGCTTTTTCATATACAACGCCCTAACCCCACCCCATTTTCATTCCTCATTCCCCATTCCTCATTTCCCATTCCCCATTTCCCATCTTTCATTTTTCATTTTTCATTTCTCATTTCTCATTTTTCATTTTTCATTTTCACCCCCCTCATACCCCCAGCACTATCGCCGGATCGATATTAAGCTTCTGGCTTATCACACGTCCCACCTTCAGCGTCGGCTCACTCTTACCCGACAGATAATCGCACACCCGCGACGGACTCACGCCTATCAGCTTGGCAAGTGCAGCCTGAGTCAGCCCCATCTCATACATCCTCAGCTTCATCACATCTATCAGCGACGGCTCCCCGATAGGATAATTCTCCTCATCATAGTCAGCCACAAGATTTCCGAGAAGCACAAGCTCCACCATTTCAGGATCATCCATCGGAGTATCTTCTGGGAGTTTAAGCATCAGTTCCTCCACTCTCTTCAGCGCGCCTGCATATTGCGCCTCATTTTCTATCTTTACCATAACTCTATTATTTATATATTAGCGATGTCAGTTATCTTATCATATTCAGCATGTGTGCCTATAAAACGTATCAACACGAAATGCACAGTAAACTTCACTACGGCAACAAGCCTGAAATCATTCCCCTTTATATTAAACACATAATGCTGATTTCCCACATAGTCAACACTATTAAACGTCCTGCGCATATCATTTAAGTCTTTCCACTCAGCCGCTTCAACCTTCTTGCTCCAATCTTGCAGAGCGGCCCTCGAAGCCGGATGAGCCTCGTAATATAGACGTATAGTCCGTGCCGATATTATCCTCATACTCCTTATACCTAAGATTTCATTGCAAATTTAGCAACAAAATTCCATTTTCCAAAATCCCGAGCCACTATTTGCACAATCGTAGATTAGACAATCTAGTGCGGGCATCAAATCCAAACGCTCTCTAAAAGTTACCGGAAAAATCACTACCTTTGCAGAAGCAATGGAAAAAGCACCCCGACAACCGCAACAAGACAATCTGCGCCGCCTTGAGACTGGATCACTCGGCCGACTACTCTGGACCTACAGCATCCCCGCCGTAGTAGGCATGCTCGTGATGTCGCTCTACAATGTGGTCGACCGTATTTTCATCGGTCAGGGTGTTGGCACCGAAGCCATAGCCGGTTTAGCCATCACATTCCCGGTGATGAATCTCTCGGCAGCTCTCGGAGTGCTCATCGGAGCCGGCGCATCGGCAAGAGTCTCGATAATGCTCGGAGCAAAAGACACCCACGGCGCGCAGCTCGTGCTGGGCAACTCTCTGGTGCTCATTATCCTCAACGCCACCATCTATCTCACCATATTCGGAATATTCCTCGACGATATCCTCCGCTCTTTCGGCGCAAGCGCAGCATCCCTCCCCTATGCCCGCGACTTCATGCAGATTATTCTCCCCGGCATGCTGGTGATGAACATCTCTTTCAGCTTCAACAACATCATGCGCGCCTCAGGCTATCCGATGAAAGCCATGCTCACCATGTTTATCGGCGCCGGAATCAATGTGGTGCTCGATCCCCTCTTCATCTTCGTTTTCGGATGGGGCATGCGCGGAGCTGCCATTGCCACAGACATTGCCATGACCTGCTCCATGATTTTTGTCATGGCCCATTTTCTTCGCTCCGACTCAACCCTGCGATTCACCCGAGGCATCTTCGCACTCCGCCGCCGCATCATCATCGGCATCATAAGCATCGGAGCCGCCCCCTCGCTCGTCAACCTCGCCGGAAGCGCTATCAATGTCATCATCAACAAAGCGCTCTATCTCCACGGCAGCGACAATGCCGTGGCTGCCGCCGGAATATTCACCACCTACACCTCCCTGCTCGTCATGATAGTGGTCGGCATCTGCCAAGGCATGCAGCCCATCATCGGCTACAACTATGGCGCCGGGCTCTACAGCCGCCTGCGCCATGTGTTCTGGCTCGCCGTGGGCTGGGGCACAGCCATCTGCACCGCCGGATGCGCCGTCGGTCTAACCCTCGCCCCCTACATAGCCCGCGCCTTCACCACCGACACCACCCTCATAGCTGTCACATCCCGCGCATTCTCCCTTGCCATGCTCGCCTTCTGGGTGGTCGGATTTCAAGTTGTGGCCACCACATTCTTCCAGTCTATCGGCAAAGCCGGCAAATCGATATTCCTCTCCCTCACCCGCCAGGTCATCTTCCTTATCCCCCTCCTCCTCACCCTGCCCCGCCATATGGGTCTCGACGGAGTGTGGCTCTCATTCCCCGTAAGCGACCTCCTCGCCACCATTGTCACCGCCGCCATGATTCTCTGGCAGTTCAGACAAATCACCGCTCTCGAACGCCTCCACTGCGCTCACACTACCTGAAAAACCGCCAAAAAACACTTTTTTTTCGCTTTTTTGCATTAAATTTCACGAATTTCTTGCATAATAGCGGATTTAGCGTTACATTCGCTTGCCAATGCTATACCATTGGAAAACGAGAATATAATATACCCGGAAAATACCTTAACTATAACATAACATGAGTTACCTGAAATTTGATAAAAACCTCATGATTAACCTGGAGCAATCACTCATGAAAGAGATGCTCCGCACCAATCAATCCGGCGCTTATCATTGCACTTCAGTGGTGGACTGCAACACCCGCAAGCAGCACGGCCTGCTGGTGCTTCCCATCCCTGAGATGGGCAATTCCTCACATGTGCTCCTGTCGTCTCTCGACGTCACCGTTATCCAGCACGGCGCTCCATTCAATCTCGGACTCCACCGCTACAGTGGAGGTGTCTATTCACCTAACGGACACAAATATATCCGCGAGTTCGATTGCGAGAGCGTGCCCCGCACCACCTACCGTGTGGGAGGAGTCATTCTCACCAAAGAGAAAATCTTCATCTCCCATGAAAACCGTATTCTCATCCGCTACACTCTCGTAGAGGCCCACTCTCCCACCGTGCTCCGCTTCAAGCCTATGCTCGCTTTCCGCGAAGCCAACGCCCTCTGTATAGCCAACGACGCCCTCAACACTCAGTGCCCCGAAGTGCCCAACGGTGTCTCCTGCTGCCTCTACGACGGCTACCCCACACTCTTCATGCAGTTCAACCGTAAGCCCACATGGAACTACGAGCCCCACTGGTACAACGGATTCGAATACCTTAAAGACCTCGAAAGAGGGGTCCCCTACACAGAAGACCTCTGGGTGCCCGGCTACTTCGAGATTCCTATCAAAAAAGGCGAAAGCATCATCTTCTCGGCCGGAGTGTCAGAAGTCTCCCCACGGTCGCTCGCAAAGATGTATGAAACCGAAATCGCATCGCGCACCTGCCGCACCAGCTTCTTCAACTGTCTCAAAAACGCAGCCAAGCAGTGCTACCTCAAAGATGCCGACGGAATGTTCCTCCTCTCCGGATATCCCTGGGGCAAAGTCCTCGCACGCAACACTTTCATGGCACTCCCCGGAGCCACTATAGCAATCAACCACCGCGAAGACTTCGAAGCCATTATGGACACCGCCCGCAAGGCGCTCGTCCACTTCATGGAGACAGGCGAACTATCCCCACGCATCTCCGGAATCGACCTCCCCGACATACCCCTCTGGTGCATCTGGGCCCTCCAGCAATATGCCAAAGCCTACGGCACCGACGACACCGTGGCACGCTACCTCCCATTCATCCGCGAGATTATCGACTACATCCTGACCAACCGCCACCCCAACCTCCGGGTAGAGCCCAACGGTATGGTCTTCTCCATGGGAGCATCATCACCCGTCACATGGATGAACGCTTCTCTCCACGGACGCCCGCTCGTGCCCCGCACCGGCTACATGGTCGAATTCAACGCCCTCTGGTATAACGCCCTCATGTTTGCAGCCTCACTCATCGAAGGCAACGAGGCCCTCGCCTCACAGCGCGACAGATGGCTCGCCACCGCCAACACCATGAAGCCCGCCTTTATCGACGCATTCCTCAACGACTACGGCTACCTCTACGACTACGTCAACGGCACCTACGCCGACCCATCCGTACGCCCCAACATGGCTGTGGCTATCGGACTCGACTATTCACCCCTCGACCGCCGTCAGCGCAAAGGAGTGCTCGATGTTGTCACACGCGAACTCCTCACCCCGAAAGGCCTCCGCACACTCTCACCGAAAAGCTTCGGCTATCGTCCCTTCTATCTCGGTTCGCCTGAAGAGCGGGAGATGGCCCTCCACAACGGCCCCGCACGCCCATGGCTCTTCGGATTCTATGCCGACGCCTACCTCCGGGTGTTCGGAGCAAGCGGCGTGAGCTACATCGACCGCATGCTCATCGGCTACGAAGACGAAATGACCAACGGATGCATCGGATCACTCTCACAGCTCTACGACGGCAACCCTCCCTTCTCCGGACGAGGAGCTATCTCCCATATAACTAATGTGGCAGAGATTCTCCGCACCCTCACCACACTCAAGAAGTTCAATATGTAATATCACCTCCCGCTCCATGAAAGCTCTAATGTTCGGGTGGGAATTCCCACCTCATATCCTCGGCGGACTCGGCACCGCCAGCTACGGTCTCACTAAAGGTATGTGGGAGTGTGGCGACATGGACATCACATTTGTCATACCAAAGCCATTCGGCGACGAAGACAAATCTTTTGCCCACATTATCGGCGCATCACAGGTGCCCGTCGCATGGCGCGACGTAAGCCGCGAATACGTCGAGCAGCGCATCGGCAACCTTATGGACCCCGACCTCTACTTCCGCCTGCGCGACCATATCTACGCCGACTTCAACTATATGCACCTCAACGACCTCGGATGTCTCGAATTCTCCGGACGCTACCCCGACAATCTCCTTGAGGAAATCAACAACTACTCCATCACCGCCGGAGTAATTGCCCGCACACTCGACTTCGACGTAATCCACTCACACGACTGGCTCACATACCCCGCCGGAATCCATGCAAAACAAGTCACCGGAAAGCCACTCGTCATCCACGTCCACGCCACTGACTTCGACCGCTCCAGAGGCAACGTCAACCCAACCGTGTTCGGCATCGAAAAAGACGGCATGACCCACGCTGACCACATCATCACAGTCAGCAATCTCACACGCCAGACCGTCATCGAAAAATACGGTATCGACCCCGCTAAAGTCACTACCGTCCACAACGCCGTCACCCCCCTCTCCGAAGACCTTCTCAACGTGCAGGTCACCAAACCTAAAGAGAAAGTCATCACATTCCTCGGACGAATCACCATGCAGAAAGGCCCCGAATACTTCGTAGAGGCCGCCGCAAAAGTGCTTAAAAACAACCACAACGCCCGCTTCGTAATGGCCGGATCAGGCGACATGATGGACAAGATGATCGCCCTCGCCGCAGAGAGAGGCATCGCCGACCGCTTCCACTTCCCCGGATTCCAGAAAGGAAAGCAGGTCTACGAAATGCTCAAAGCCAGCGACGTCTACGTCATGCCATCAGTCTCCGAACCATTCGGCATCTCACCCCTCGAAGCAATGCAGATGGGAGTGCCGTCAATCATATCAAAACAGAGCGGATGCGCCGAAATCCTCGACAACGTAATCAAAACCGACTACTGGGACATCGACGCTATGGCCGACGCCATCAACTCCATCATCACCTACCCCGCAATGTACAATCAGCTCCGCGAAGACGGCCTTGATGAAGTCAACCGCATCACCTGGGACAAAGCCGGCCAGAAAGTGATAGACATCTACAACCGCGTCATCAACCCCTGACCCCCCGCTCTCCCACTCCCCCCCACCACCACATTTAGATAAAAAATACAACACCATAACATCATGAAAGCTATCTGTTTCTATTTCCAGATCCATCAGCCTTTCCGTCTCAAAAGATACCGCTTCTTCGACATTGGCAATGACCACTACTACTACGACGACTTCGCCAACGACGACATCGTCACCCGCATTGCCCACCACTCCTATATCCCCGCGGCCGAATCACTCCTCCGCATGATCGAAGAGAGCAACGGGGCCTTCCGCTGCGCCCTCTCAATCACCGGCATCGCACTCGAACAGCTCGAACAATATGTGCCCGAGTTCATAGACCTCCTCAAAAAGCTCGCCGACACCGGCAAAGTAGAATTCCTTGCCGAAACATATGCCCACTCCCTCTCATCACTCGCCGACCCCGAAGAATTCGCCGCACAAGTCAAGATGCACGACGACAAAATCTTCGAACTCTTCGGCCAGCGCCCCAAAGTGCTCCGCAACACCGAGCTCATCTACTGCGACGAACTCGCACCCCAGATTCTCTCCATGGGCTATAAAGGAGTTATCACCGAAGGAGCTAAACACATCCTCGGCTGGAAATCGCCCAACTACGTCTACGCCGCCGCTACCGCACCAAAACTCAAACTCCTCCTCAAAAACTCCAAGCTCAGCGACGACATCTCATTCCGATTCTCCAACCCCGACTGGGACGCATATCCCCTCACAGCCGACAAATACATCGACTGGATTGCATCAACCCCCGCCGAAGAGCAGATTATCAACCTCTTCATGAACCTTGAGACATTCGGCGAACTCCAAAACCGCGACACCGGCATCTTCCAGTTCCTCGAAGCCCTGCCCCGCTTCGCCAAAGAGCGCGGCATCGACTTCTGGACACCATCAGAAGCCGTCCAGAAGCTCAAACCCGTGGGCGAGCTCTCAGTGCTCCACCCCATCTCATGGGCCGACGAAGCACGCGACACCTCAGCATGGCTCGGCAACAAGCTCCAGCAGGAAGCATTCGCCAAACTCTACTCCGTGGCCGAACGAGTGCGCCTCTGCGACGACCGCCGTCTAAAGCAAGACTGGAACTACCTCCAGGCATCTGACCACTTCTTCTACATGGCCACCAAGCGAATGGCCGACGGAGCCGTCCACTCCCACTTCTCCCCCTACGAGACTCCCTTCCAGGCGTTCACCAACTATATGAACGTACTCGCCGACTTCATCGTCCGCGTAGAAGAGCAATATCCCCTCTCAATCGAGAACGAAGAGCTCAACTCACTCCTCACCACCATCCGCAACCAAGCCCGCGAGATCGAGACCCTCAACAAAGAAGTCGACTCAATGCGCAAAAACATCGAGCACTACAACGAAGAGCATCTCCTCCGCGAGAAAGTGGCCGCTCCCGCCGCCGAAGAGAAGCCCGCCAAAGCCGCTAAGCCACGCAAGGCTGCTGCCAAGAAAACCAAGAAGGCATAACAGCCCCACCAACCCATAGCCCAACAATGGGGGAGGATACGTCGGTTCCCATCGCGTACCCCCCCCCCATTTCTCATTCATATCCAATCCATTACCTCATCACCCCACTCCCCCATTTCCCATTTCCCATTTCCCATTTCCCATTTCCCATTTCTCATTTCTCATTTCTCATTTCTCATTTCTCATTTCTCATTTCTCATTTCTCATTTTTCATTTCCCATTTCTCATTTCCCATTTCTCATTTCTCATTTCTCATTTCTCATTTCTCATTTCTCATGTCCCGATCCCTTATTCCACTATCTCTCACCCTCCTCCTCGCCTCATGCGGAGGAAATAAGTCCACCGATAGCGCAGACTCACTGTTTGCCGACCTCCCCGTGCTCGCCGAAAAGCAAGTCGTTGGCACAGACACCATTGTCGTGGCCCGCTTCACATCCCTCCCCGACCCCATCGTCCTCCCGGCCTCCCAATTTATCGACTCGCTGCGTCTCGTGCACCTCGAGAACTCCGACGATGCCCTCGTTGGCTCATCTATAGTCTGGACCACCGGCAACCGCCTCTTTGTCTACGACTATCAGTTAGGCGCAGTCAAGCAGTTTACCGACGATGGCACCTACATCGGCAACATCGGTAACCGTGGGCAAGGCCCCGGCGAATACACCGTCGCACCTTATTATATTGATGCAGACCTCACCACAGGGCGCATCTACCTCCTCCAGACCAACACCGACAAAATCAGCTCCTACGACCTCGACGGCCGATATGTCGGCGACATCCCCCTCGCATTCAAGACACCCAAAGGCTACTTCAAGATCGACAACGAAAACGGCACCATCACCGTAGCCGCCCTCGTATTCAATATCACCCCCGAAAATCCTGTTGTCTGGACCCAAGACTTCGAAGGCAACGTAATCAGCCGCATTGACCGTCCCGACCTTCAGGTTGTTCCCGACTTCTCCAATGAGATTTATGCCTCAGGAGCCGCCAACTCCGAGAATATACCCCTATCCTACTGGTATATCGACCCAATACCCGACAGCCTCTACACCTACTCCCCGGCCACCAACCGCCTCACCCCCAGCTTCACCTGCGACTTCGGTACCTCTACACCTCCTGTCCACAGCTACAAGGCACTCCCCCGCTTCTACACCATCGTGACCAATGGCGACCCAATCCAGGCCGGAGAAGGAAGCTATATGCTGCCGCAGAACCAACCCATTGTCATAGACCGCACCACCCTACGCGGAGCTCCCGCCACTCTCCTGCTCGACACCTTCGGCTCCCTGAAGGTCTCCAACGGATGGAACTACTCCCCTTCCCCCGGCTACTTCACACGCACCCTCGATCCCGGCGATCTGGCCGACTGGATTGAACGCGAACTCGCATCCAATTCCGACCTATCATCCGAAGAGCGCAACCGCATGCAAAAGCTAAAAGAAAGCATCTCGCCCGACGACAACACCCTCGTAATCGTCGGCCGTTGGCGCCAATAATCCCCCACCCCATCCACTCAATGAAAAGCTCCTGCCCCGGAGCTTTTCATATATATACCCCTAAACACTCCCCCACATTCCTCATTTCACACTCCTCATCGCCCATCAAAGAGCTATACAGGAGCGATTTAGCGAGCACCCCCACATGCAGCGAAGCGGAATGTGGGGTATAATCCGGCAATACAAACGGAGCGTCGGAGATGCGACCGTCATCTACATTTTCCATTCTTCATTTTTCATTTTTCAGTGCTCATTTCCCACTCCTCATTGTCCCCCTAACAGAGCTCCGCAGGAGCGATTTAGCAAGTAACCCCACATGCAGCGAAGCGGAATGTGGGGTATAATCCGGCAATACAAACGGAGCGTCGGAGATGCGACCGTCATTCCCCATTTTTCATTTCTCATTTTTCATTTCTCATTTTTTCCAAAAAACGGGCAAATTAGCAGCTTTTCACCCCCTCCCCACCCCTAACTTTGCATCCGGAAACGCACCACAAAGAGTTGTGGAAACGCATGTTGGTAGGACGG
>JAAVDA010000031.1 GCA_014802045.1 Bacteroides sp. | reverse complement strand
TGCTTTATATGAGTCCTACATTTGACCAGACTGTATATGTGGTGTCCTCCGATACAATAGTTCCGGTCTATCGTTGGGATTTCGGTGCGGGGAACAACATTAGTGAAGAGGCCTTGGCTAAATACGATGAAACACCAAGTACTGACCCAAATGAAAACTGGGAGAGAGCGGTTGCCTTTTTTAAGGATACGGATATCACTCATAGTGTGTCGTCGTGGATTAATTCAAGATATATACTCCAGATGGTAGTAGAAAAAGTTGGAGTGGATAATCATATGAAACCTACAAGCATTCCGAAACGACATTATATTTTCCATGACCGTAGGTCGGGATGCAACGTTGTTGGCTCGCAGATAGGTGATGGTCTGATGAAAGGATTTATTCTTTTGATGAACGATGATTATATGCTCGCGAAAATGAGTTGGGATGACTTACCGCTATATGAGCAGTTTCTTCCGGAGGGTATGACCCTTGCCGATATCAATCCCGACGACGATAATCCTCTCTTGGTGAAATATTACTTCAAAAAATGATATTTTTCGACAGATGCATTTTGTGGTCTGCATGTGTGCTCCTGTTTACAGTATGCGCAAGGCAGCCCCAGAATGTGCCGGACAGTAAGCTACAGCAGATATCTTTCCCCGCCGGTATCGAATATCGGGAAAACGGCACTGAGAGAGTTGCGGCCGTGGACCACTGCGCGCCGTATAAGATTGTGGCATACTATGATTCGATTTCATGTCTTTTTCCTCTCAGAAACGCCCGATGCAGTTGGTGCTTACGGTAGAGGTGGTGGAATGACAGATGAATAGGGACGCAAGGTAAAGAGCCGGGTGCTTATGATGCAGGGTGGAGATAAAATAGCCTCAGTGATCAGGATTATGATAGCGGGAGTGGGCTATGCCGATGCTCTCTGCCACACGGGCGCGGAATTCGGGGGGCGCGATAACTTCTACGTGGCCCCCGTAGCCGAGAATAAGCCTTTCGAGCTCATTGTTGATGATGACTTTGAGTGAAATCTGAATGCTTCCGTCGCGGAAACGCTGTTCCACTTTCTGTGACCGGTGAAAAGGCTTTGATTCAACGTAGGGTGCCTGCTGGCGGTCGATTTTTATGACTACTCTGCGGGGCTTGTCGGTGATGAGGCGGGTCACACCAATTGTGTCGTCAAAATAGTGGGCAGGGTCAAAGCCGACGCATTTATGAAACGGGCGGGTGCGGTCGATGGTGACAGAATGGATGCGGTCGAGGGCAAAAATGTTGATCTGCGGCGCACGGTTGGATGCCTTTTCTCCGATGAGGAACCACCGGTTGCGGTATTCCTTGAGGAGATAGGGGTAGACAGTTATTGAGTCGGCGGCGCGAGCCTTGAATGACTGATACTCTATGACGATGGTCTGCTGCTTGCGCACGGCATCGTAGATTGTGCCGATGAATCCGGCGCCACGGTAGCCCTCGACGTGTTCCATATCCATGGCAGGTGTAGAAGACCCTGTGTGGCGCGAAATCTGTTCGTTGAGCTTGCTGATGGTTTCTATTGACGATGCGAGTTGCGGAAACCCTTGCAACTGGCGGAGGATGTCGAGAGCTGAGTTGAGGGCATCGAGTCCTTCATCGTTGAGTGGAAGGTGGGTGATGGAGTAGTCAGGGTCGTCGTATTCGTAATATTTGTTGTCGCGCACCACTATTGGGGCGTTATAGCCAAGGCGGTCGCTGCGCATGAGGGCGAGATCGTTCTGAAACGTGCGCCGGCTCACAGGGTTGCTGCGCCCCTCATATTCGGCAAGAGCATCGGTGCAGGCATCGATGAGATCGGTGATGGTCCAGCGGCGGAAGCGGTTACGAAGGCAGCGGTCTATGGTGGAAATTCGGATAAGGGTGGATCGGTTGAGCGGCACGGCAAGATTTTTTTGCAAATCTAACGAATTTTGTAGAGCTGCGCAAATCAATTGCGCAACGGGATGGGAACTTTGCAGGGAAAAACAGATAAACAGAATTGCTTATGATTTCAATAAAAGGAAAGGCCGCGGAGGCAGAGATTTTCACGGATAATATAGAGGAGAGTGCCCTGCGATGGGTGAGTGAGCTTTGCGACCATCCGGCTATGGAGGGAATGAAAGTGGTTCAGATGCCTGATGTGCATTCGGGCACGGAATGTAATGTCGGTACTGTCTACAGAATAGGACGGTATGTGAATCCTGACCATGTGGGTGGGGATATAGGCTGCACGATTTCTATGCACAGACTATCGGGTAGAGTGAAACCGGAAGATTTCTCCATGCTCGACCACCGGATACGTGAGGCTATACCGACCGGAGCAGAGATTTGCGTGAAAAACTCATTGAATGAGAGAGAGCTGTTCAGATATCTTAACACGCAGTATCAGAAAGCCCGCTCGGCTGCTCCGGAGATGATAAATGACGCTTCGAGAATAGACAGCCGTTTCATTGCCGACTTCTGCCGGAGAGTGAAACTCCAGGAAGGAATCTTCTATAAGAGTCTGGGCACTCTCGGCGGAGGGAATCATTTTATCGAATATGGGGAGGATAGCCGCAACGGGGACGGATGGCTGACAATTCATTGTGGTTCGCGCAATGTGGGAGTGAAGGTGGCCGGTCACTGGCATAATATAGCGCAAAATCCAAGAAGGGCGCAATACAGGGGCTATCTCTGGGATGAGTCTCTGGCAGGCTATCTTTCGGACATGGTTGTGGCGCAAGCTTATGCTCTGTATAATCATCAAGTGATCCGCGACAGAATAGCTGCAATTGTCAAAAAGCTATGTGGTGCGAAATTCGTGGAGTCGATATTCACCACACATAATTATATATCGGTGGCGTCCGAAACTCCGATTCTCAGAAAAGGGGCTATCGATGCATCGGTGGGACGGAAGGTGGCTATTCCGCTCAACATGCGCGACGGGATTGCTCTTTGCATTGGGAAAGGAAATGAGCGCTGGCTTGAGAGCGCACCGCATGGAGCCGGGAGAGTGATGTCGCGCAATCAGGCAAGAAAGCAGATTGCAATGGAAGATTTCGAGCGGGTGATGGAGGGAATTTACTCAACATCGGTGTGTGAGGCCACGCTTGACGAATCGCCGATGGCCTACAAACCCTCAGATGAGATATTGGGCCTTATAGCGCCTACAGTAGAAGTGGTGGCAATGGTGAGACCGAAACTAAGCATAAAAGATAGGTAGAAAATATGAGTACATACATACAGATTACGGCCGGGAGAGGACCGGTGGAGTGTGCGCGGGTGGTGACACTCGTGGCCAAAGAGTTGCTCCGGGCCATACCGATGGCAGCTCTCGCCGACTGTGAGCCTCACAATCAAGCTCCGGACTGCTATATGTCTATGACTTTTGCTGTGGATGGCACACTCCCTGGCGAGGTGAAAGAGGAATGGCAGGGAACCGTGGTGTGGCGGTCGACTATCAATCATTTCAGACCGGGCCACAAGAGAAGCAACTGGTTTGTGGGTATAAATTTCTTTGAAGAGGAGCAGCTTCCCGAAATCAGCGAGAGGGATATAGCATATGAAACCTGCCGTTCGGGCGGGAAAGGGGGGCAGAATGTGAATAAGGTAGAAACGGCAGTGAGAGCCATCCATATCCCGACAGGGGTGTGGGTGAAGGCGTCAGACGAGCGTTCGCAGCTTCAGAACAAGACAAGGGCGCGGGAGAGGCTGCTTCTGAAACTGCACGAAAAGCAATCGCGGCTTGCCGAAGCCTCAGAAGCGCGACAGTGGGCAAGCCACGACGCGCTTGAAAGGGGGAATCCGGTGAAACGCTTCTCAGGTCCGATTTAGTGCAGTGAATCAGCCTCCATGACTGCAAGCTCCCAGAGGCTCATGGCATTTTCGAGCTTTTTGGTGAGGGCGGCATGCTCTTTATAGAGTTCGTCGCCGGTCTCGCCGGCTGCAAACCTCTCTTCGAGCACTTTTATCTGCGATTCGATTGCGGCGATACCTGCTTCGGCTTCTTCAACTTTCTTGCGGGCTTTGCGCACGAGCTTCTCGCGCTCTTTCTGCTCTGCATAGCTGAGCCGGGGAGCAGATGGTTCTTTGGCTTCCTGCGGCGTCTCTTTGGCAGTTTGTTTTTGCGGAGCTGAGGCCTTAGCGGCAGTGTCGGGCTTTGGTGAGGCAGTGTCGGGAGATTTAGAGAGCTCCAGTTCGGCGAGAGAGGCAAGCTTTTTCTTTTCGAGAAACTCATAGATGCCTCCGAGGCATTCTCTCACTTTGCCTCCTCCGAATTCATAGACCTTCTCGACCAGACCGTCGAGAAACTCACGGTCGTGAGAAACGACGATAACGGTGCCGTTGAAATCCTTGATGGCCTGTTTGAGGATATCTTTGGTCTTCATGTCGAGATGGTTGGTGGGCTCGTCGAGAATCAGCAGATTGACAGGCTCAAGCAAAAGCCTAATCATGGCCAGACGTGTCTTCTCGCCACCAGACAGCACCTTGACCTTCTTTTCGGAAGCTTCTCCGCCAAACATGAAAGCTCCGAGGATGTCGCGGATTTTCACACGGATGTCGCCCACGGCCACGCGGTCGATGGTGTCGAACACTGTGATTTCTCCATCAAGAAGCTGAGCTTGATTTTGAGCGAAATATCCGATTTTCACATTGTGGCCTATCTTCAGATTGCCGGTGAAGGGGATTTCTCCCATGATACATTTGACGAGGGTGGATTTTCCTTCGCCGTTCTTGCCCACGAAAGCCACCTTTTCGCCACGCTTGATGGTGAATGTGGCGCCGTCAAACACCTGATGATCACCATAGGCCTTTCCGACATTATCGGCTATCACAGGATAGTCGCCTGAGCGTGGAGCAGGCGGAAAGCGGAGATTGAGGCGGGAGGTGTCGACCTCGTCCACCTCTATGCGTTCTATCTTTGCAAGCTGCTTGATGCGGCTCTGCACCTGCACGCTTTTGGTGGCTTTATAGCGGAAGCGCTCAATGAAATCTTCTGTTTCCTGAATCTGTTTCTGTTGGTTCTGATAGGCGCGCATCTGCTGCTCAAGTCGCTCCTTGCGCAGTTCAACATATTTGGAGTAGTTGACCGAATAATCATGGATTTTTCCGAGGGAAATTTCTATGGTGCGGTTGGTCACATTGTCGATAAACGCACGGTCGTGTGAGACGAGCACCACGGCATTGGCCTTGGTGATGAGGAAATTTTCAAGCCATTGAATAGACTCGATGTCGAGGTGGTTGGTTGGCTCGTCGAGAAGAAGCACGTCGGGACGGGTGAGGAGGAGCTTGGCGAGCTCGATACGCATACGCCATCCGCCGCTGAATTCCGATGTCGGACGGTTGAAGTCGCTGCGATTGAATCCGAGTCCGATAAGTGTCTTTTCCATCTCTGCCTCACGGTTTTCGCTCTCTTCCATGGCAAGACGCTCGGTGAGCTGTGTCATGCTGTCGATAAGCTGCTGATAGGCTGCGCTTTCATAGTCGGAGCGTTCGGAGAGCTCGGCGCTCATGCGGTCGAGGGTGCGATGCATCTCATCGATGTGAGAGAAAGCCTTTCTCACCTCTTCGACCACGGTGAGAGTGTCGCTGATTTCCATCTGCTGCGGGAGATAGCCGATGGTCACATCTTGAGGCACCGCCACCTGTCCGGATGTGGGTTTCTGCAGGCCGGCTATGATTTTGAGCATAGTAGACTTACCGGCACCGTTTTTGCCGACAAGCGCAATCTTGTCTTTCTTATTGATTACGTAGCTAATGTTTTCAAGGAGCGGCTTTGCGCTAAACTCCACGCTGAGATTCTGTATCGAGACCATGTGTTGAGATTTCGGGATGCAAAGTTAGCAAAAAAACAGCAGAGCGCCGCTCTCCGTGGAGGGAGAACGGCGCAATAAGGTGGTGGAGATGTAGGGTTACATATTTTCGTCGAAGGTCATCTCGTCAAATCCCTCGGCATCGAATTCGTCTGGATTATATTCGTCGGAGCCGTAGAAATCTTCGTCGATATCGGCCGATGCGGCTGCGGCGGCCTTGGCATCTATTTTGGCCTCGAAGTCGTTGAGGTCGATATCTTCCGGAGGGGGAGTGCCCATAGCGAGGGTGCAGACGGGGTCCTTAAGCGATTTGCCGGGTTCTGTGGTTTTGAGCTCCATGAAGAATGAGCGCTCGGTGAGATAGTCAAACACGAAAATCAGACGCTGCCCTTCATCCTCAAGGAAGTCGCTCAGCACGCATTCATCCATGAGATATACGTCGTCAGAAGCATCAGTGCCCATATCTTCAAGAGTGATTTCCTTGCCTTTTTCCCATCCGTCTTCACAAATGAAGAAAGAGTTCATGCGACCCTTGTCATAGCCCACAGATTCGCATATGGCATTTCGTAGGCTAAGGAATGTGTCGTCGGCATCGATACTTATTTCTCTTTTGAAATTGTCAACCTCGTCTGAAACGAGTCTGAATTTGTATATCATATTGTTTATCGTTTTTTCAAATAAAAAGTTTTGCACTGCGAATATAGTAACAAATGTACCATACGCGCAAAAAAATCATTAAAAAACTTTTTTGAAGAGAGAAAAAATAGCCGATGATGATTTTTTGAGGGCAGACGGGGTTTTTTAGCCCTATTTTTCATTGTCGGGCGTGAATAGATGACTAATTTTGCAAGACTATATTTTAACCATTCATATCACCTTACTTAAAATATATGAGAAAAAGTCTATTAATTCTGCCGGCTCTGCTACTTGCCGCTTCAGCGTTGCCTGTGACAGCGGGAGCCGCCGGCAGCAGCGACAAGCAGGGCAATCCGTATGAACTTGCGGAGCGATTTGCGGGCTCAAAGCTGCCCAACATGCTCTTCTCCACTTCGGTTGACCCACATTGGTTCAAGACCGGAAATAAATTCTGGTATAGCTACAAGACCGGCGAGGGCACACGCTGGTATGTGGTAGACCCTACAGCCCGCACACGTCGTCCTCTCTGGGATCATGACAAAATGGCCTCGCAGCTCACGGAGATTGTGAAAGATCCGTTTATCGCAGCTTCTCTGCCGATATCGAATCTTGAAGCAGGAGACGATGGCCATACGTTTACTTTTGAAGTGAAATCGTCGCAGGATGCCGAGCCCAAGAAGGGCAAGGACGGTAAGGAGAAGAAGCCCAAGAAGGGTGAAAAGAAGGTGTTTTACTTCTCCTACGATCTTAACACCGGCAAGCTCACACATCTCAAAGATAAAGAGAAGGAGACAAAGGAACTTGACTGGGCTTCGGTGTCGCCCGACGGCAAGACTGTGGTCTACGCCAAAGATCTGGATCTTTATCGTATGAGTCGTGCAGACTATGAGAAGCTGAAGAAGGACGAAAACGACAGCACTATTACGGAAATCCGTATGACAACTGACGGTGTGAAAGATTTCGGCTACGGTCAGGGCTACAGCATGCTCAACACCGACACACTCTGCAACGGCAAGCGTAAGGCCGTTTGGGGCCTGTGGTCGCCTGATTCCCGCCATTTCGCAACCGTTTTGACCGACCAACGCAATGTGCGCGACCTTTGGGTGATCAATTCCGTGGCAGAGCCGCGCCCCACACTCGAAACCTATAAGTATCAGATGCCCGGAGAGATGGAAGCTCCCGAATCACATCTGTATCTCTTCGACATGACAGACAATTCGCGCAAGGAGGTAAACACATCGCGCTTCAAGAACCAGACTATCTCTATAGCCCGCCGTCCGCGGCTGCAGAAGGAGCGCCAGATGCACGACGTCCCCTCTGTGTGGCTCGGTGATGACAACCGCTTGTTCGTGACCCGTTCGAGCCGTGACCTCCACCGTATTGACATATGTTCCTACACAATTGGTCAGGACACTCTCGTGCCGATTATCGAGGAGCGTATGAACACCTATCAGGAGGTGCGTCCTCTCGCGGCGGTGGCCAACGGTAAGGAGCTTGTGCAGTGGAGCGAACGTGATGGTTGGGCTCATCTCTACCTCTATGATGACAAGGGCAATATGAAGCGCAGACTCACGGAGGGTCCATGGCATGTGCATCAGATTCTGAAGATTGACGAACCCCGTCGCACGGTGTATTTCACCGGTATGGGACGCGAAAAGGATGAGAACCCCTATTATCAGCATCTCTACTCGGTGAGTCTCGATGGAGGCCCTGTGAAAAAGCTCGACAAGGGTAACTATTTCCACGCTCCCGCCATGGATGATGACGCCCGCTTCTTCGTTGACAACTTCTCGCGCATCGACACTGTGCCTGAAACCGCGCTCTACGATGTGGCCGGAAACAAGCTTCTCACTCTCGAACGCGCTGATTTCAGCCAGCTTCTGGCCAACGGCTATAAATTTCCTGAAACCTTCACCGTGAAGGCCGCCGACGGTGTGACTGACCTCTACGGAGTGATGTACAAACCTTTTGATTTTGACCCCGAGAAGTCATATCCGATTATCGACTATGTGTATCCCGGACCGCAGGTTGAAGCCACCAACTATCCTTTTACCCGCATGTCTGTGCGCACCGACCGTCTGGCTCAGGCCGGATTTATCGTAATCACTGTGGGCAACCGCGGAGGTCATCCCGATCGCTCGAAATGGTATCACAATTATGGCTACGGAAATCTGCGCGACTATGGTCTGGCCGATCAGAAAGCAGCTATTGAGCAGCTGGCCGCACGCCACGATTATATAGATATAAACCGAGTGGGCATACATGGCCATTCGGGGGGCGGATTTATGTCGACAGCCGCTATGCTCAAATATCCCGACTTTTTCAAGGTGGCCGTATCGGCAGCAGGCAACCACGACAACCGTATCTACAACCGCTGGTGGAGCGAAACTCACCACGGGGTGAAAGAAAAGGTGACAGAAGAGGGCGACACTACATTTATCTATGAAATCCGCACAAATCCTGAAATTGCCAAAAATCTCAAGGGGCATCTGATGCTTGTGCATGGCGATATAGACAATAATGTGCATCCGGGCAACTCTATCCGTGTGGCCGACGCACTTATCCGCGCCAACAAGCGATTTGATTTCATGCTGCTTCCCACACAGCGCCACTCATTCGGCAATATGGATGAGTATTTCTACTGGCGTCTGGTGGACTACTTCACAGACTATCTAATCAACGGACGTCAGACTCAGGTCGACATCCCCAACAGATAAAACTGTCTGCTTTCACACATAAGCGGAGCTTGTCCGGTCCGGGGCAGGTTCCGCTTTTTTTATGAAGATTCCAAACCGAAGTGCAAAACTTCGAGCATGTAATGCATTCTCCTCACTCTTCCGAGGAGGGGATGCCTGAGCGGCGGGGGCGCCTCGGTGCGCCCCCAGGAGCGGACATCAGCAGAATATACTGGCAATACAAAAAAAGGAGACCGAAGTCTCCCTGAGATTAACTAACT
>JAAVDA010000030.1 GCA_014802045.1 Bacteroides sp. | reverse complement strand
GAAATGGAGCAGGGAAAGGAAACCCTCCGGCTGGATAAAGTTAACCAAGTTCTTGCACTATTTGGTGCTGAAATGACTCCAATGAAACTTTCTGAGGTATGAAACAAGCTAAGGTATTTATCAGTAATACTCTTGCAGGAATACTGACCGAAGATGAGGTAGGGTATGAGTTCATGTATCTACCGGAGTATTTAGCATCTGATTCGGCTATACCCGTCAGTCTGACCTTGCCTCTGTCGGATAAACCGTACAGAGACAAATTCCTGTTTCCGTTCTTTGATGGACTTATTCCTGAAGGATGGCTGCTTGATATAGCAGAACAGAGTTGGAAAATATCAACGCGCGACCGCTTCTCGTTACTTTTGGCTTGCTGTAAAGACTGTATCGGGAACGTAAGTGTAATTCCTATAGAAGAAAGTGAGGTAACAAATGTGTAAATGTCTATACTGCTACAAGCCGTTAAAAGATGGTGAGGTTGACTATCACAAGGGATGCGCCAAAAAGATTTTTGAATCAACGGTTATGCCGGAATTACCTTACACACGGAATAACATTAAGGAGTTAGCACGTGAAATTGTTACGGCAAGCACGACGGTAACCGGTGTACAGGCAAAATTGTCGCTTGACATTGCTCGTGGTGAAAAAAACGAACGTCAGCGATTCACCATTGTCGGGCTGTGGGGACGCTTTATACTTAAACCTCAGACCGATCGTTTTGTCAATCTTCCCGAAAACGAAGATTTGACAATGCACTTGGCAGAGATAGCCGGAATAAAGACTGTACCGCACTCTCTGATACGATTTGCCGATGGTGAACTTTGTTACATCACACGCCGTGTTGATCGAACAAAAAAGGGTGATAAAATCGCAATGGAAGATATGTGCCAGCTTTCAGAGCGACTGACCGAGGATAAGTACAAAGGCTCATACGAGCGTATTGCAAAGTTGATAAAGAAACATTCATCAGCTCCAATGCTGGATGTCATCAACTTCTGGGAGATTGTTGTCTTCTCTTGGCTTACAGGTAATGCGGACATGCACCTGAAGAACTTCTCTCTGTTTAAGCCGACCGATAATTATATGCTTACACCGGCATACGACCTGTTATCAACTTCAATTGTGATGCCCGAAGACGATGAAGAACTGGCTTTAACGTTAAACGGTAAGAAGAAAAAGATAAAAAGAGAGGACTTTGAAAAAGCCATGTCTGATAGCGGAATGGATGAAAAGTCAATCGCCAACCTGTTCAAAAAATTTGAAAGGGCATATCCTAAATGGATAGAAATGATTGCCCAATCCTTCCTGCCGGAGGAACAACAAGAGTTATATCGCGGGCAGATAGAGAGAATGTCGGCTAAACTGGGAATAGTTAACTGTGGGAGATGTGTGATACTATCCACCCCGCACGCATGCGTGCGAAGCTGACAAGATATCAGGCCATCCCGGTCTGGCAGATTGCTTTCATCATCTCAACAATCACTTTTTAACAACCGCTTTTTTACATTGCCCCGTCTTTCTTCCGATGATTATTTTTCGAGGACTATTCTTGTGGGAGTGGCACGGATGCTATAGGGCGAGCCGGCCGAGGTGCGCGGCTTGCCGCTGAGGTTATAGAAAAAAGCATGCTGCTTGTCCCACGACGCAAAGGTGAGCTGACGGGTCTCGCCAGGCGGAATTCTGACGGCGAGAGTCACATCGCGGCTATGGAGCTGTCGACCCTTCGCGTCTATATATTCAATCTGTAGTGTAACCGATGAAATGGTACGCCGTGAGCGGTTTGTGGCGAAAATCGATTCGCGCGACGACCGCAGAGGCTTGTCATACCCCGACAGAACTAACATGCCCGACGATGGAGTGATGGTGTCGGCCACGGCAGTGTTTGCAATCGTCGTGGCGCTTCGGTGCAGGTTGCGTCGGGTGGTGCGGTGACGGTCCGGGAGCAAAGGTTGTGCAAGCACGATTGCCGTCATTAGCGCAATAATGAGAGCCGGTTTCATAGATACACTGGTGAGTCTGGCACCACCGGTGCCGGAAATATACGCACGCATCCGGCAGGAGCCACATTGCGGTCTGCCGAACGGTTCACACGGATTATCCGGCGAAACATATATGGCAGAAGCCTGATCGGCTCGATAGAGTAGCGTGAGCCCACACGGGCGAAAGTGATACGTGAGCCCGAATCGATGAGCGAGAGCGTAAATCGCTTGGGAGCCGACAGCGTGCTTCCTGATGATGAGGTGTAGAGAGTGGCATCAAACTTCTCCGCGCTTCCCGAAGGCACGAGAAGCCCCATCTGTGTGCCGGGTCTGATAGCCCGGTCGGGAGTGCGTATTATCACCATTCTATAGGCCGAGGCAGCCGGCGATGTCCGCTCGATGGCTATGATGGCTTCACGGCCTGTGAAACTCCATATCCCCTCTATAGCGCGCGGTCCGAGCGATGCTATCCTTCGCGCGGTGGTGTCTGCATTTTCATAGCCGGCAAAAATCTCCGGACGTTGTGGCAGTGTCGGTTCAGAGGCGGCCAATCCGATAGCTGATGCCCCGACAATCACCGCTGCGAGGAGAAAGCGGCACGCTGAAATCATATGTTGGAGAATCGGTAGGTGAGGCCAAACGACAACACCTCTTTCACCTGAAGCTTATGCCACGAAGGGTCGTCGCAGCGAGGTGTGGATGTGTCGTAGCGCAGGTGGGCGTAAATCTGGGTCGTGAGATAGCGGTTTATGTTGAATGAAACCGTATTTTCCCAGTCACCGTGAAAGTTGGAATAGTCGGAGAAGGTGTATAGCCGCGATGTATAGATGATGTTGTAGGCTATTTTCCATGAAAGTTTACATTCCGCGCTCGAACCATACTGGCTCACCATGTTTCGTCCGGGCTTTATTTCATAGGCCGTTTCGTCTATGTCATTGTTTATGCAGGTGCGCAGACGCCACGAAAGCGGGTCGATTGAAGCGTCGAAGTTCAGAGTCTTCTTGGGATTCTGGTAATTATAGGTCATACCGATACCCACATTGAGGTCGCCGGGCGAGAGAAATCCCGATTTGATTTGGGTGGAATTTGATTGGTAGGTGTTGAGAAGCTGGGTCTTAAACTGAAGATTGACCGAATAATACCATCTGCGCATCGCTTTGTAACCGAAAGTCGAGTTTATCTGGAATAGGTCTTCCGATATATTGAATGTGCGCACAGTGTCGTCGGGGGCGGAATTTGTGCCGAGCTTATATGATATTGTCGTGTCAAACAGATATTTTGGATAGAATTTCTGGTTGAGTTTCACATTGTAGACCGCGTTGACGAGCATTATGAGAGAGTTGTTGCCACCCTGATACCAGTTGGGCGACACATAAGCCTGAGAGAACTGCACGGAAGCATTGAAATTATGAATCCAGCGCGTTGGTTCCACGTCGAGAATCTCTCCCACCACCTCCTGACGGCGGTCGCCCACAATCTGCTCGCGCAGAGATATTCGGGTCTGTGTCGGGTCTACAGTGGCGTTCAGTTGGTCGGGCTGTTCGGGCAGCCACGCAGCATTATAGGCTATGAGGTCGGGATTGTTGGCCATGTAGTTCTGGCGGGCACGGTCAAGGAGCAGTCTGGCGAAATTGGTGTCGTCAATCCATTCGAAAGCCTGCGCCACAATCGGGTTGCGCTTTTCCGGAATCAGGGTGAGGGTGTCGAGATAGCGCCATGTGTCGAAAATCGGCTCGCGATATTCGGCCAGAGGGAGTGAGGTGACAGGACGCACATGGCGTATGGTGATAGAATCGTTGATTACGATTGTAGAATCGAGTATGCACACGTCTGAAACAAGTTCTTCATCAAACCACGGAAGAAACACGACAGTGTCGGCGTCTATGGCGCGCTGTGCGCCGATGCCGGTAATCACCTGAGAATGTGCCGAAATCGCGGCTACTGCAGCTATGGCAGCTATGAGTAAGACCTTGAAACGTGACATATTGATAGATGGTTTATGGTTTAATTTTCCGCAAATTTAGCAAAAAAAGCGCGAAAAAAATTGCGAATCGTCCCAAAAAGGGGACAATCCGCAATCATATTGTTATTCCTGGATTGGAAAATCAGTTGTTTTCGGGGCGGAGTGAGCGCACAGTCACTGCTGCCTGCCACATCTCGCTTTCGCGCAGGGCGCGGAGCTCCTCTTCCAGTTTCTCACGGTAGTCAGGACGCGAGTTGGAGTCTATGGAAATCTGAGCCTCGTTGCCTGATTTCACGCTCTCATAAAGGCGCTGCACCACAGGCTTGATGGCATCATGAAACGGACCCATCCAGTCGAGCGCACCGCGCTGTGCGGTGGTTGAGCAGTTGGCATACATCCAGTCCATGCCGTTCTTGGCAAAGAGAGGCATGAGCGACTGGGTGAGCTCCTCTACGGTTTCGTTGAAGGCTTCAGAGGGGGTGTGACCGTTTTCGCGAAGCACTTCATACTGAGCCAGCAGCAGACCCTGGATTGCACCCATCAGCGAACCGCGTTCGCCGGTGAGGTCGGAAGTGGCCTCGCGCACGAAAGTGGTTTCAAACAGATAGCCGGAGCCAATGCCGATACCGAGGGCTATTGTGCGCTCAAGAGCACGCCCGGTGTAGTCCTGATAGATGGCAAACGATGAGTTGAGGCCGCGGCCTTCGAGAAACATGGTGCGGAGCGATGTGCCGGAGCCTTTGGGAGCCACCATGATCACGTCTACATCGGCGGGGGGCACCACACCGGTTCTATCATTCCATGTTATGGCGAATCCGTGGCTGAAATATAGAGCTTTGCCCGGAGTGAGACGCTCCTTGATGGTGGGCCACACGCTCATCACTGCGGCATCCGAGAGCAGACACATGATTATTGTGGCGCGTTCACAGGCCTCTTCGATTGAGAAGAGGGTCGAACCGGGCACCCATCCGTCGGCCACTGCCTTGTCGAATGTCTTGCCCTCGCGCTGACCCACGATCACATTAAAGCCGTTGTCGCGCAGATTCATGCTCTGGCCGGGGCCTTGCACACCGTAGCCTATCACGGCGATTGTCTCGTCTTTGAGCACTTCGCGAGCCTTTTCAAGAGGAAATTCCTCGCGGGTTATGACGGTTTCTTCTACACCGCCGAAATTGAGTTTTGCCATATCTTATAGATTTTAATTGATTGTCAGATGTTTTGATTTGTTGCGACCGGTTGCTGGCGCGGTCTCATGGCCTGGCGAGCGATGCAAAACTGCCTCGCCTCCTCTTCTGCCGCTTTTATAGCGGTTATGAGCACACCGTCGTCACAGCGGGCGGTCTCTATGGTGGCTTTCTGCCCGGCAAGAGCCTCATGGGTAAAGGTGATGTCGAAGCGGCCAATCTCTTCGCGGTCATAATCGTCCAGAGTGAGCGAATCGAGAATCAGCTCCACGTAGCGTGCGGTGGTCACATGGCGGTTGCAGTCTATATCGGTAGCCATGAAAGTATATTGTCTCTCCTCAGACTCTTCCGGCATACGGAGACGCGGGTGGGGAGCTATCGGACATTGGCGTGCTGACGCGGCTTCGGCAAGCGGTGTGAGCTCGCTCAGGTCGGCCGGACGTCGTGAGGCCACATCTATTGCAGCCCAGATGGAGCGGATATATCCTATCACCGGCCCCTCTTCGCCCCCTTCGCGGAGCTCGAAGCAGCGCGATGAGAACAGTCGGCTGAAACTCTCCACCCATGTGGTGAGAGTATATGTGGAGTGCATGGCTGGCCACTTCTCCATTTCCACCGACAGGCGGCTGAGCACCCACGCCATGCCGCTCTCTGCAAGGCGGGCATATCCCACCCCGAGCAGATTGGCATGGTCGGTGGCGAGGTCTATCAGTTCTCTTACGAGTTCCTGCAGGGACAGACATCGCTGACCGTTGCACCGCGAGGCGGCCAGAAAGCGTGTGGTGCTGAGGGTAGGCTGTATGCTCATGGCTCTATTCGCAGGCGACGTTCCTCCTGCTCGCGGATAAAGCGGTCCACATGTTCAACCGGACTTTTGGTTATAGCCACACGTCCGCTTCTCACAAACTGTCTGATACCGTAGTTGCGCAGCTCTTCAAACAGAGCTTCGGTCTCATCGTTATGGCCGGTCTTTTCCAGAATCACGTTGTCGCGGCTTATTTCGAGTATGCGGGCGCCATGGCGGCGTATTATCTCTTCGAGATGAGGTTCGTCAAGCAATCGGGCTGTGGGCACCTTGTAGAGAGCCACCTCCTGATACACTATCTCCTCGTCGGTATAGACAAACGCGCGCAGCACATCTATGCGCTTCTCTATATGTTTCACCACCTTGTCCATCATCTCGCGGTCGCTGTAGCATGTGATGGTCACCTTATGCACACCGGGTATGGAGCAGCAGCTTGCGCTGATGCTCTCGATGTTGAGACAACGGCGGGTGAATATGATTGAAAGCTGATTGAGAAGCCCGACATGGTTTTCTGCAAACACAGCGATGGTGAAAAGAGTTGGCTGCTGGTCGGGAGTATTCATTTTGAGTCGGGGGAATAGGTGGTTGTACGGTCAAGAAGAATATAGTCAACAGGCTTGCCGGCCGGTGTCATCGGAAACACCATGTCGCGCTCATCCACCCTCACATTGAGCAGATAAGGCCCCGGATAATCGAGCATGCGGGCTATCGCGGCATCGAGCTCATGGCGGTGGGCCACATTTTCTGCCTCGATGTTGTAGGCGCGCGCTATCATCACGAAGTCGGGGTTGACCATCGGGGTCTGTGAGAAGCGGTTGTCGTAGAACATGGCTTGCCATTGGCGCACATTGCCCAGATAGTCATTATTGAGCACGATGATTTTCACCGCTGTGCCATATTGCATTATTGTGCCGAGTTCCTGTATGGTCATCTGAAGGCCGCCGTCGCCGCAAAACAGACACACCTGGCGCGAGGGAGCGCCCATTTTTGCACCTATCGCTGCCGGCAGTCCGAACCCCATCGTGCCGAGGCCGCCCGAGGTGATGATGCTCTTCGGAGCCGAGTAGTGGAAATATCTTGCCGAAAGCATCTGGTTCTGCCCCACATCTGTCACGAGCACAGGGTCTGCACCGGCTGCCAACGACACCTTCCGCGCCACTTCGCCCATGCAGAGCGGCCCGTCGGGGTCTGTGGGATAGACGGCTTCTTTTATCACAGTCTGCTGTTCTGTGGTTTCGGGGTGCTCGAACGATGCGAGCCATTCGGTGTGGTCGGCCTGGCGCACCATCGGCAGAAGTCCTTCGAGAGCCTTGCGGGCATCGCCGTGGATGGTGGCATGAGTGCGGATATTTTTGTCAAACTCCGATGCATCGATATCTATATGTACAATTCTTGCCTGCGGGGCATACCGCTCTGTATCGCCGGTCACACGGTCATCAAATCTCAACCCCACGGCAATGATGAGGTCAGCGCGGTTAGTATTCCAGTTGGGGGCCACATTGCCGTGCATTCCCACCATTCCCTTGAAAAGACGATGGTCTGACGGCATGGTCGACAGTCCGAGCAGCGTTGAAGCCACCGGTATGTCGGCTTTCTCGGCCAGAGCTGCCAGAGCCTCCTCGGCCTCCGAAATCATCACTCCGTGGCCCGATATGATCATCGGACGCTCTGCGGCGTTTATCAGGTCGGCCACTCTGCGCAGGTCGGCCTCCGGTATTTCCGGCGAGGGGATATAAGAGCGTATGTAGTTGCATTTGCGGTATGGCTCCCAGTCGAGCAGCCCGTTCTGGGCATCTTTCGCCACATCGAGCACCACCGGCCCCGGCCGTCCGGTGCCGGCTATGTGGAACGCCTTGGCCACAGCCCAGGGGATATCCTCGGCGCGGCGTATCTGATAAGCCCATTTGGTGATAGGCTGGGTTATGCCTACCACGTCGGTCTCCTGAAAGGCATCCGAACCGAGCAGAGGGGAATTGACCTGCCCGGTTATCACCACCAGCGGAGTGCTGTCCATAGTGGCGTCGCTGAGTCCGGTCATCACATTGGTGGCCGCCGGGCCAGAAGTCACCACCACCACTCCCGGCCGTCCGCTCACACGGGCATAGCCCTGAGCGGCATGGATGGCACCCTGCTCATGGCGCACGAGCACATGGATCAGCGAGTCTGTATAGTCATAAAGCTTGTCGTAGACAGGGATTATGGCTCCGCCGGGATAGCCGAACACACGTTCCACATTCTCGGCGATGAGCGATCTTATTAGGGCTTCGGCCCCTGTGATTCTTTCGTGGGTCATAATCTTACGGATTATTTTCTTACTCCTCCTTTATCGGCGGAGGTGACAGCCGATGCATATGCTTTGAGAGCTTTAGACACCACACGGTCGCGTCCGCGCGGAGTGTAGGCTTCTGGGCCGTGAGCCTCCTCTTCGGCGCGCCGGGCGGCGAGTTCTTCATCGCTGAGGCGCACCGAGATAGAGCGGTCGGGGATGTCGATATCTATGATGTCGCCGTCGCGCACGAGCGCAATAGCTCCTCCGGCAGCGGCCTCCGGCGATATATGGCCTATGGAGAGGCCGGATGTGCCTCCCGAAAAACGGCCGTCGGTAATCAGCGCGCACTCCTTGCCCAGATGCTTGCTCTTTATATAGCTGGTGGGATAAAGCATCTCCTGCATTCCCGGGCCGCCGCGTGGTCCCTCGAAGGATATCACCACCACGTCGCCGGCCTTCACCTTGTCGCGGAGTATAGCGTCCACGGCTTCCTCCTGCGAATGAAACACCTTGGCGGGTCCTGAAAAGCGGAATATGCTTTCGTCCACACCGGCGGTCTTCACCACACATCCGTCTTCGGCTATATTGCCCTTTAGCACCGCCAGACCTCCGTCGGCCACATAAGCATGCTCGAAATCCCTGATGCACCCTTTGGAGCGGTCGGTATCGAGGGTGCCGTAGTAAGACGACTGCGAGGCCATCTTTATCGACGGTTTTTCACCCGGAGCGCTGCGCCAGAGTTCGTCGGCAGTGTCCGTGTAGTGTTTTCCTCCTATGGCCCATGTGTCGAGCGCCTGAGCCAGAGTCAGTCCGTCCACACGGTTCACGGAGGTGTCTATCAGTCCGTTGTCGGCAAGTATTTTCATTATCGACAGTATGCCGCCCGCACGGTTCACATCCTGGATATGATATGACGAGTTGGGAGCCACTTTGCATAGCACCGGTGTGCGTCGCGACAGAGCGTCGATATCGGCCATTGTGAAGTCGGCTTCAGCTTCGTGGGCAATGGCAAGCAGGTGGAGCACCGTGTTGGTCGAACCGCCCATAGCTATGTCGAGCGTCATGGCGTTGAGCATTGCTTCGCGGGTGGCTATGTTGCGGGGCAACACGCTTTCGTCGCCGTCGCGATAGTAGCGGTAGGTGTTTTCCACTATTATCTTTGCTGCCTTCCTGAAGAGCTCGCGACGGTTTATGTGGGTGGCCACGACTGTACCGTTGCCCGGCAGAGCCAGTCCGATTGCCTCGTTGAGCGAGTTCATCGAGTTGGCCGTAAACATACCCGAGCATGATCCGCAGGTGGGACATCCGCGGCGTTCAAGTTCGGCCACATCCTTATCGTCTACGGTCGGATCGGCCGAATCAATCATTATATCAATCAGGTCAAGCGCGCGGTCGCCCATCTTGCCCGCCTCCATAGGGCCACCGCTCACGAATATAGCGGGGATATTGAGGCGCATTGCCGCCATGAGCATTCCGGGCGTCACCTTATCGCAGTTTGATATGCACACCATTGCGTCGGCTTTATGTGCATTCACCATATATTCCACCGAGTCGGCTATGAGGTCGCGCGAGGGGAGCGAATAGAGCATACCGTCGTGACCCATAGCTATGCCGTCGTCTATTGCGATAGTGTTGAATTCTGCCGCAAAGCATCCCAGCTTCTCTATTTCATGTTTCACTGTCTGGCCGATTTCATGGAGATGTGTATGTCCGGGCACAAACTGAGTGAATGAATTGACTATCGCGATTATCGGTCGTCCGATCTGCTCCTCTTTCATGCCGTTGGCTCTCCAGAGGGCACGTGCACCGGCCATCCTCCGGCCCGATGTGCTTGCATCGCTTCTGAGCGGATGAACCCATCCGGCTGAGGGATTTTTAGAGTGAGGACTCATATATCAGTTATGTATTCGTTATGTCTATGTGTATGTTTATAATGTAGAAGTCACAAAAATAGCCACCTTAAAGTTAAGAACCAAATCTATGCACATTTTTTTTCTTTTTGTGCCCAAAGTTTGGTGTTTCAATCGTTTCAGAGTTTTTAAGTGTGTGTCATAAATTAATGAATATGCTGATTAATTTATGACACACATACTTAGTTATTCTATAGTGATGGTGCGCGATTCGTCAGGATTCACCTTGATGGTCACGTTCACGGTGTCATCCGGCAGAATCTCCTCGATTTTTTCAGGCCATTCGAGCAGGCATAGACAGCCTGAGTCGAAATAGTCTTCCACCCCTATATCGAATGCCTCCTCGGTCGATTCGATGCGGTAGAGGTCGAAGTGATAGATGAGTTCGGCTGTAGTGTCTGAGCGATACTCGTTGATTATCGCAAAAGTAGGCGACCCGGTCTGGTCGTCCTCCACCCCGAGCCTACGGCAGAGGGCATTGATAAATGTGGTCTTGCCGGCCCCCATGTCGCCGTTGAAGGCATAGACGGTTTTTTCGGGGTCCATCAGCTTCACGAATTCGTCGGCGGCAGCGTCGATGCTTTCGAGGTTGGGAATTTCGATTGTCTGTTTCATATCTCTTTATAGGGTAATTAAGTCGTGAAAATTAGTTTTGTTATGATGCGGGTGTGTCTTCTTTCTCGGGTTTTATTTCGGGCGGAGAGTCACCACCGGCACAAGCATCTCTTCAAGCGAGATTCCTCCATGCTGGAAAGTGTCGGTGAAATGCTGCACAAAGTGGTTGTAGTTGTTCGGATACACGAAAAAGTCTCTCCCCGTAGCAAAGATATATGCCGAAGAGAGATTAGGGGCGGGGAGTCCGTAGGCTTTCGGACGTTTTATCTCATACACCTTCCGAGGGTCGTAGTCCATATTTTTACCCACCTTATAGCGTAGACCGGTAGATGTGAAGCGGTCTGCCACTATTTTCACCGGGGTGTCCACACGGATAGTGCCATGGTCGGTGGTCAGCACTATCGGGGCGCATGTGGCGGCTATCCTTGAAAACAGAGTCAGGGCGGGGGAGTGCCTGAACCATGAGCCGGTTATGGAGCGGTAGGCTGCGTCGGTCGATGCCAGCTCTCTCACCGCATGATTCTCTGTGCGTGCATGCGAGAGCATATCTATGAAATTTATCACCGCTACATTGAAGTCATTGCCGGCATAGTCGGCCACTCTCTCCGCAAGCTTCCGGCATGCCTCGGAGTCATTGATTTTGTGGTATGAGAATTTCCATGGTTGTCTCATCCGTTCGATAAGTCCGTCTATCAGGGGGGCTTCGTTGAGATTCTTCGACTCCGGTGAATCTTCATCAATCCATAGCGCCGGATAGCGTGAGGCTATCTCTTCCGGTAGCAGTCCGGAGAATATCGCGTTGCGGGCATACTGGGTGGCCGTAGGGAGTATGGAGCAATACAGTTCTTCGTCGGCAAAGGTGAATTCGGCCGAAAGGAGGGGCTTAAGGGTGAGCCATTGGTCGAGCCTGAAATTATCCACCACTATCAGCCATGGTCGTTTGCCGTCGGCCACCATTGGTGTCACCTTTCTTCTCAGCAGATTATGGCTCATCAGCGGAGCTTCGGCCACATTGGCTGAGAGCCATTTCTCATAGTTTCGTCTCACAAACTTGCCGAACGCCGCATTGGCCTCCTCTGTCTGGCTTTCGAGCAGCGGGGCGATGTCGGCCGCCGAGTCAAGTTCCATCTGCCAGTACACAATGCGCCGGTAGAGCTCTTTCCAGTCGGCGAGTGTATAGGAGTCGTTGATTTGCGAGGTGATACGGCCGAATTCCTCACGATAGCTTGTAGATGTGCGGGCGGCCACAAGCCGGCCGGAGTCGAGGGTCTTTTTTATGGAGAGAAGTATCTGGTTGGGATTCACCGGTTTTATAAGGTAGTCGGCGATTTTCCCACCTATAGCCTGGTCCATGATATCCTCCTCCTCGCTCTTCGTAATCATAATCACGGGCAGATGAGGCCACGATTGCTTTATGCGTGTCAGCACATCGAGGCCGGAGAGGCCGGGCATGTTTTCGTCGAGAATCACGAGGTCCACATGGCGTTCGGCCACATGGCTTAGCGCGTCCGAGCCGCTGTTGGCCGTTATCACTTCATAGCCTTTGGCGGTGAGAAACATTATGTGGGGCTTCAGGAGGTCTATCTCATCGTCGGCCCAGAGTATCACAGATTTCATTGCTGTTCGGATTCGTCGGGGTTATACATCTCTTCGGGCGAGGGATACTCCTCAGGCGGCAGCACACTTTCATGCACCTCTTGCACTCTGGCTTTTTCCTGCGCTCTGAAATAATCGTCAAGAGTGAGACCTCTCACGGTGATTTCACGGAAATCGCTCTCCGGAATTATGGCGGGCACCACTCCGCGCGGCAGTCTTATCCCTTCGCCGCTCTCCATCAGCCTCATATATCTCTCGGCCTCCGTGAGATTGGCAAACGGTCTCACCACGATTATCCCCACCGGGCCGAAGCTGAGATTCTCAAGGTCGAAATCGGCCACAGAGAAGGTTGAGAAGTTGAAGCGGGCCACTTCGTAAAGAAGTTCGTTTGCGCTCACCGAATCGAGCGCAAACGCCATAATCACCACTCGTGGAGCTTCAGGAGCAAGGGTCACGGCCACGGTATCAGTAGTCTGTAGGGCGGCTTCTTCTCCCGCACCGTCGGCTGTGAGGCGGGTGGTCCATATCATCCCTCTGGCGTTTTTGCCGTCGCTCACCACTCCTCTCCCCTCGGCCGCGCTTCTTATCCATGTGGCGGCCAGAGGCGACACATCGGCATCGGGATAACGCTCCACAAGCTGTCGCAGTCTTGACGTGAATCCCTCAGTGTCTCCCTCAGTGGCATAAGTGAGCGCTTCGAGAAACAGAAATTTGGGCATAATCTCGCTCATCTGGTAGTGTTGGCGTGCGTAGGCCACATCGGCCCTCACCGAGTCGTTGCGGTCGGCAAGATATGCTTCCCATGTGCGGGCAAACAGTTGTTCCTGCCGGCTGTGCATCTCTTTGAGATTTTCAAGATAGTGGGGGTCGGCCATCGCCACACCTTCCGGTGATTCCGGAAATTCCGACGCTATCAGGCGCCGGTATCTCTCGGCTTCTGCCATATCTCCCTCTCTTGCTGCCATAAGATAGAGGTTATGATATGCGTCCAGGCGGTATATATTGTCGGGATAGTCGGAGAGCAGCCGGTTCCACTGGCGGCGAGCGGCAGCAAAATCGTCGAGCTTGTCTTTCAGTATGAGCCCCATATTGTAGAGTCCTTCCTGAATTATAGCGTGGGCTTCCTGACGCCCGGCTTCATCTGCCGGTATATTCTTCAGATAAAATTCCCTGGTGTGGGGATCGGATGCCGAAGCTGCTCCGGCAGGGGAGTGCGGGGCTTCTGAGCCGATGGTTGAAGTGGAGTCTGGGCTGTTCCTCTCCTCCTCCCCCTCATCCGGAGTCAGGGGTGAGTAGCTGTTCTTATTGCGCCGCCGCCAGTCATCCTCCTGCTTTCTGCTTCCCCACCTGCGGCGGAATTCGGCCGAACCGGCGCTTTTGGCCGTCGGGTTATAGAAATACCAGGACTTGTCGGTGTTCATGGTAAAGGTGGCGGGTGAAGTTGCGGCGGTTCCATTGGCAGGATTGATGGCCGGCGTGGACTCCATATTCTCCGCACGTGCGTCAAGCTCCCTTCTCTCCTCCTCTTTCCTCTCTTTCTCTTCGGCTTCTTTGAGGCGGGCTATTATGGCATCTACCACTTTAAGCCTCTCCTCTTCTGGCATATCGGCCAGCCGGAGCAATGAGTCCTGAAGAGCCACGTTGCGGGAATACACAGCCAGTTCGTCAAGCACATCCGACCTCATTCTCAGTTTTTCAATACCGGCATAATCATCGGGCAGCATCGGCACAGCCTCGGCATAGCAGGGCTGCGCCGCGTCATAATCTCCCTTACCGAAATAAAGATTGCCAAGCGCCAGGCGTGCCAGAGCCATCTCTATTCCCCGTCGGGTGGATTTCTCTCCCGCTTCGGCATAAGCATGCATGGCACCTGTTGTGTCGCCTCTGGCCAGAAGCAGGTTGCCTTCGGCATAGAGTATCTGGTCAAGATATTGGGCGTTGCGGTCATAGCGTTTCATGCGCCGAAGGGCCTTGAGCTCTTTTTGTGTCTCGCTTTCAGGGCGTCCGGCCAGAGTGGTGCTCAGGCTTATTCTCGCGTTGAGGCGTGTGCGGTAGGGCGCCGATGCGCTCCCCTCGGCCTTGCTGAAAGCCGCGCGGGCCTCTTCGGTTCTCCCTGCCCGCTCACACACCTGTCCGAGCAGATATGTGAGCCGTATCCGTTGTGTTCCTCCCGAGTGGGCAATAGCTTCTCTAAGCGGAGCTATGGCGCCCTCATATTCACTGCGGTGCAAAGCTATGTCGGCTTTCACGAAATTATACTCTCCGGTGAGTTTTCCGTCAGTGAGATTCTTCTCTTTCACTCGGGCTAATGTAGCTTCGGCCTCGTTCACCCATCCTGCAGCGCAGTAGCAGCGTGCCTGCCATATCCTTGCTTCGGTCACGGTTTCAGGGAGCCATCTGAAATGGTTGGCTATATAGAGAAATGTCGCGGCAGCCGGCAGGAAATCACCGTTCATATACTGGCTCCGCGCCATGAGCATCCATGAGTTGTGGAGAAAAGGGTTATACTCCTCTCTTTTCAGCCACTCCTTGTAGTCCGGATCATTCCGTCGCCCCGGCTGTCGGCGCGGACGTTTCTTTATCGAGCGGGTCTGTATGGCCTTCTGCGCTTTCTCTATCGACCGCCGGAAATCTCCCTGAGGCTGTGGGGCTTTGCTGTCGCCACGCGCTTCGGCCGGATGCATCGGCAGCAGGCGTGTGAAATCGTCATCATATTCCCGCTCCATTTTCTCAAGGGTCTCGCGATAGTGCAGGTCGCCGTTGTAGTGCACATTGTAGCGGGTTATAAACGCCTGATAGTTGCGTGTGGCCGCTGTGTTTTTCTTGGGCGAGCACGATGCCGCGACCAGTGCCATTACAAAAGCCGCTGCAAGCAACCATGATATTTGAGCCCACTTTCTCAATCTGCGCTCCGGTTTTTAAGCCTTCTCACCATCGGTACTGTCACCGCACAGACTATATATATCCCGGCCATCAGAAGCACTATCAGGGCAGAGCAGGGCACATCGACCACAGTGGCCGCCAGCAATCCACCCACACAGCATATCAGCGATATCACTATAGAGCGCCACATGATGCCCGAAAACCGGCGCGAGAACATTTCGGCTATCATCTGGGGCAGAGCGAGCATAGACATCAGGAGCATAACTCCCACCAGACGGATGGTGAGCACTATGCACACCGCCGTCATCACGGTCATGATGCAGTTTATCAATCTCACGGGCAGATGAATCACCCTGGCGAAGTCGGGGTCAAAAGCACAGGCCACAATCTTCTGGTAGAACAGCGTGAAAAACACCCCCAGCACCACGGTGAAAATACCGAACGCAAGCAAATCATCCGGCCCGATGGTGAGCACATTGCCAAACAGGAATGAGTTCAGTTCAGGCACATAGCCCGGGGTCAGAAACACAAACATTATGCCCAGAGCCATGCCGATGGCCCACACCACGGCTATAGCCGAGTCTTCTCTCGCCCTGCCGCGGGCTGCCATAAGCTCCACTCCGAGCGATGAGGCCACAGCCGCCACAGCCGCCATAAATATGGGGTTTACTCCTAAGAAATAGCCCAGCCCGAGCCCCCCGAAGCAGGCGTGGGTCACTCCGCCGCTTATCGACACCAGCCTCCGGCTCACCACATATGTGCCTATTATGGCTGAAGCCACACTGATTATGGTCAGCCCCGCAAGGGCATAGCGGAAAAATGCGTAGTCAAGCAGATTGTCCATTCCTTCTCATTCTTTCTTCGCCCACTATCATCAGCAATTCGTCGCGCACGGCTTCGGGCAGCTCTATGCCGCGAAGCTGTATGCTCCTTGCCCAGCCTGCTATATCGTCGGGGCGCAGGGTCAGAAGCACCTCGCGAAATTCCTCCTCCGCTTCGGCGCTGTAGGCATCGGGGGTGGTGCCGCGATAGATGTCGAGCTCTTCATCATCGTAATATTCTATCTCGCGGCTCACTGCTGCCAGCAGCGAATCTCTCTCGCAGGTGATGTGCATGCCGCAGCATTGCTCTTCGTCAGCTCCGTCACTCTCCTCTGTCGGAGCCTCGTTTCTCTCTGCTCCGCCTGTCTCTTCAGGCCGGTGGCGGCGGTCAAGCATCCAGAGCACAGCCCCGGTTGCCACCAGGGCGCCAAGAATTATCAGGGCGGCTATCATTCAGCCTCCTCCTCTCCGTCGGGTTCGTCGGCTGTGTCGGTCACACTGAATCCGGCGTCAGTCAGATGATTCCAGAATTCGGGGTATGATTTCGTCACCACCTCCGCATTGCGTATCACGATTCCCGGCACATAGAGAGCCACCGGAGCCAGAGCCATCGCCATACGGTGGTCTGAATAGGTGTCGAAGGCCGGAAGCTCGCTCACAGGTCGCCGTGCGCCCTCCCATGCCAGAGTGTCGTCTCCCTCTATATCTATGATTATACCCAGTTTCAGAAGCTCTCTTCTGAGTGCTTCCAGACGGTCGGTCTCCTTGATGCGCAGAGATTTCACTCCGGTGAGTCTGAACGGCACTCCGAGCATGGCAAGGGTCACGGTGAGTGCCTGCACCAGATCGGGTGTGTCGGTCATATCTGCCAGAAGTCGCGGAGTGAGGTCGGGCGACGCTTCGAGGTCTGTGCCGCCATCCTCACCCTCGAATTCGGTGGTCACTCCGAGTTCGGAGAAGATGCGGGCCACCCGGCTGTCGCCCTGACAGCTGAACCTCTCTAATCCGTCGAGAGTCACGAAGCCCGATGATAGAGCTTCGATTTCATACCAGTAGGACGCCGCGCTCCAGTCGCCCTCTATGGTGAGGGGGGCGTCTGAGTAGGGTCGCGGAGCTATGCTCACCGTCGGCCCGTCAAATGTCACCTCTGCGCCGCATCTTCCCATCATCTCTGCGGTCATGCGGATATAGGGCATGGATGTCACCTCTCCCGCGAGAGTTATCTTTAATCCCTCCTCCATCACCGGAGCCACCATCATCAGGGCCGATACAAACTGCGAGCTTATCGAAGCGGCCACGGTTATCTCACCCCCCTTCAGAGCGCGGCCGTTTATGTTGAGTGGCGGAAAGCCTTCGCGTGCTGTATAGGCGATATCCGCACCGCAGGCCCGCAGAGCATCTACAAGAGGACCGATAGGACGGTTGCGCATTCTTTCGGTGCCGTCTATTGTCACAGACACCCCGGGCCTTGAAGCGAAATAAGCTGTGAGAAATCTCATGGCTGTGCCGGCGGCGCCCACATCCACAGTGCCTTGAGTCATAGTGATGCCGGCAAGCATAGCCTCTGTGTCGTCACACTTGGCCAGCTCTCCCAGAGGCTGCCCGTCGGGGGTGAGTGCGTTGATGAGGATAGCGCGGTTGCTCATGCTCTTCGAAAGCGGTAATTTCACCCGGGCCTGAAGCAGCTCTTCGGGGGGGAGTATGCGGTAGTCCATATTGTTGTGATTGATTTGCTTATTATAATGATTGTGAGGCGAGTATATGGTCAAGGATTGCCACAGCCGTTTCCACGGTTGTAACATTGGCTATTGCAAAGCTGCGTCTGCCGTTGGTCTCGCGGATTCTGCATCGCTTCGGATTCTCCTGCAGATAGCGGAGTATTCGCCCGAACATAGGCGATTGATAATAGGCTTTGTTGGAGTCGTCCACGAAATAGATGAACATGGTGCCCTGTTTCAGCACCACCTTCTCAATGCCGAGTCTGCGCGCGAGCCGTCTGAGCCGGGGTATGCGCAGCAGCTCGGCCGCTTCGTGAGGCAGTTTGCCGAAGCGGTCGGTCAGGCGGCTTCTGAATGCCTGAAGGTCGAGTTCGCGCTCAATGGAGTCAAGTTCCTGATAGAGCGATATGCGTTCGCTCTCGCCGGGCACATACGAGGCCGGAAACAATAGCTCCATGTCGCTCTCTATCACGCAGTCTGCCACATATTCCATTTCCTCTTCAGGAGTATCGGATGTCACCACGTCGCTGAACTCCTCTGTGCGCAGTTCCGTCACAGCCTCTTTCAGTATCTTCTGATATGTCTCGTAGCCCAGATCGGCTATGAAGCCGCTCTGTTCGGCGCCGAGCAGATTGCCGGCTCCACGTATGTCGAGATCCTGCATGGCTATGTGGATTCCGCTTCCGAGATCCGAGAAGCTCTCTATGGCCTGGAGTCGTCGGCGGGCTTCCGGAGTGAGTGGCACACCGGGGGGCACGAGCAGATAACAGAAAGCCTTGCGGGCACTGCGCCCAACTCGTCCGCGCAGCTGGTGCAGTTCGCTGAGGCCGAAATTCTGGGCGTTGTTGATTATTATAGTGTTCACGTTGGGCATATCTATCCCGCTCTCTATTATAGTGGTGGCGAGAAGTATGTCGTAGTCGTGGTTGGCGAAATCGATTATGGTTTTCTCCAGTTTCTCCGGAGCCATCTGTCCGTGACCCACCACCGTGCGGGCATCAGGCACAAGGCGTTTCACTCTCGCTTCCAAGTCGTGGAGCCCCTCGATGCGGGGATTCACGATAAACACCTGCCCGTTGCGCGACATCTCGAAGTTTATCGCTTCGAGCAATATATCGTCGTCGAGTATATTGACCGACGTCACTATCGGATAGCGGTTGGCCGGGGGAGTGGTTATGGCTGAGAGGTCGCGGGCTCCCATGAGAGAAAACTGCAGGGTGCGCGGTATCGGTGTGGCGCTCATGGTCAGAGTGTCCACATTCACCTTCATCTGCTTCAGTTTCTCTTTCACGGCCACTCCAAACTTCTGTTCCTCATCCACAATCAGCAGCCCGAGGTCTTTGAATTTCACGGAGTTCCCTATCAGCTTATGGGTGCCGATGAGTATGTCTATCTTTCCATCGGCAAGATCGGCAAGTATCTGCTTCACCTGCTTCGGGGTGCGTGCGCGCGATATGTAGTCTACCCTTACCGGAAACTCTTTCAGCCGTCGGGAGAAGGTGTTGTAGTGCTGATAGGCGAGCACCGTCGTGGGCACAAGCACCGCTGTCTGTTTTCCATCGGCGGCGGCCTTGAATGCGGCTCTCACGGCTATCTCGGTCTTGCCGAAGCCCACATCGCCGCATATCAGTCGGTCCATCGGGCGGTCGCTCTCCATGTCGGCCTTCACTGCCTGAGTGGCTGTGAGCTGGTCGGGGGTATCCTCATATATGAACGATGCCTCCAGCTCCTGCTGCATATAGGAATCGGGCGAGAAGCTGTAGCCTTTCTCATCGCGGCGGGCGGCATAGAGTTTTATAAGATCGCGGGCTATATCCTTGAGCTTCTCTTTGGTGCGCTCTTTCACCCTGTTCCATGCGCCGGTGCCGAGCTTGTTGATTTTCGGTGGCACTCCCTCTTTGCCTCTATATTTGGCAAGCTTATGGAGCGCGTGGATAGACACGAAAATCACATCGTTGTTGGCATATATCAGCTTTATCATCTCCTGCCTCCTGCCGTTCACCTCAGTGCGCAGTAGTCCGGCAAATTTACCCACACCGTGGTCCACATGCACTATGAAGTCGCCCGGCTCTATGGCACTCAGCTCTTTGAGCGATAGCGCCAGTTTGCCGGAGCGCGCACGGTCGCTCTTAAGGCTATACTTATGGAAGCGGTCAAAAATCTGATGGTCGGTAAAGATACAGATTTTCTTCAGATGGTCCACAAACCCTTCGTGGAGAGTGGAGATAACCGGCTTAAACGTAATGTTGTCGCCACGGTCTTTGAATATCGCCTTCAGTCGTTCTATCTGGCTTGCGCTCTCCGAGAGTATATATAAGGTATAACCCTCGCCGAGCATCTGTTTGAACGATTCGCTTATCAGATCGAAGTTCTTGTGGTAGATGGCCTGCGGAGAGCAATCGAAGTCAATGGAATTGTCGGGTGCTTCCGGAGGCATGTCGGCCGAGGTGAACCGAAGCGACGGGAATCCGGCAAATTGTCTGGCGAAAGTTTCCGGATCCACAATCTTGCTCATTGCCGCCGAATCTCCCTCGTCGGCTATCAGTGCATTTTCAGAAAACCCTTCGGCCGCCACTGCGGCTATGCGCGAGAGTGTATAGTCGGCGTCGCGCACTGCAATCAGTGTGTCAGGGTCTATAAACTCAAGCAGCGACTGTCCTGATTTTCTGGCCGCAATCCCCGAAGTAATGGCTATTTCATCAAGCTTCTGCTCAGAAAGCTGAGTTTCGATATTAAATGTGCGGATAGTGTCTATCTCATCGCCGAAGAAATCTATTCGGAAGGGGAGTTCGTTGCTATAGCCATACACGTCGAGAATCGAGCCGCGCGCGGCGAAATTGCCGGGCTCATACACATAGTCCTCCTCCTTAAATCCATTTTCTCTCAGCCACCGCAGGGTGTCGGTCAGCGAGGTGGTCTCCCCCTTTTTCAGTCTCAGGGTGTGGGTGGCTATATCCTCGCGCGAAGCCACCTGCTCGGCAAGGGCTTCCGGATAAGTCACCACAAATCTCAGCCCCGGGGAGCTATGCCATTGGTTGAGAGCCTCCGTGCGGAGTATCTGCGACGGAGGGTCTATCTGGCCATATTTTATAGAGCGCTTGTAGGCCGACGGAAACATCAGCACAGCCTCTTCACCCAATATCCGGGTCAGGTCATGGTAGAGATATCCGGCATCGTCCAGCGAATCGCCCACCACCATCACCGGATTCTTCCGTTTCTTCATCCCCGCAAGCATCATGGCCGGAGCCGAACCTGCAAGTCCGTAGGCCCTGGTTGGCTTTTTGCGGCTCAAGGCTTTGTCGAGAGCCTCTTTCCGCACTCCGCCCGAAAACTCAGCGGCAAGAGCCGCTATGCTTGTGGCTTGTGCGCTCATTTCTTAGTGGCTGAGGCTGTGGGGTGCAATATTTCCTTCACTCTCTTGGGGTCGGCCAAAACATTGAGAGCCGTGTCCAGGCCCGGATCATTGCGGAGCTGTGCGGCTATGCGTCCCGGCTCAAGATAGTAACGCTCTATTATTTCGCGGATTATTATAGGCTCGATAGCCTTGCGGTGAGTGTCGAGATCGCGGTGGAGCGGATGCTTGAGCATGGATTCCAGTATGGCAAACTGCTCGTTGAGGCTGTCGGCCTCGTAGCCCTCCGCTTTTGCAGCTTCGCGCAGACGGTCGAGCATTATCTCACAAACCTTGTCGTAGTTGAATTTCTCCGGGTCGATAAACTGCTTGAACTCCTCATAGAGCGAGTCGCTCACGGTAAAATCTGCTATCGACGGCTTTTCGTCAGGATGTTCGGCAAAATATTTATTGGCAAAGTCAAATGCCCAGAAATCGCTGATTATATTGTAGGTGAGGCGGCTCATCTGAGGATACGTCACGTTCACGTCGGGGGTTATTCCACCACCGTCGCGCACAATGCGCCCGTGGGCCGTCTTAAAACTATTTGTAAGACTGTCGGGTATGCGGGCCACGCTTCCGTCAGGATTGCGGTGGCTATAGTCTATAGCCTGGATGAGACGTCCCGACGGAATGTAATACTTTGCCATAGTCACCTTCAGCATCCCCTCATAGGGCAGATCGCGGGTGGTCTGCACAAGTCCTTTGCCAAATGAACGGTTGCCCACTATCACCGCACGGTCCAGATCTTGCAGCGCCCCGGCTGTAATCTCAGAGGCCGATGCGCTCTCGTCGTCAATCAGCACCACCAGCGGTATTTCCGTGTCTATGGGCGATGAAGTGGTCTTATACACCTTTTCGTTAAGCACTCCCTTGCCACGGGTGCGGAGCACCTCTGTGCCTTTAGGCACGAAATAGCTCACCACCTTTATGGCGCTCTCAAGCAATCCGCCCGGGTTAGACCGCAGGTCGAGCACCAGCGATTTCAGCTCCGGACGGCTCTTCAGGTCAAGCAGCGCATTCTTCACATCCTCGGCCGACGACTCGCTATATTGAGTCAGCGATATATAGCCTGTGCCGTCACCATGCATTCCGTAATAAGGCACCGTATGCACCTTAATTTTATCGCGCACCATATTCACAGTCAGGATGGAGTCTTCCACATACGGACGTTTGATTTTCACTGTAAGCGGTGTGCCCGGTGTGCCCTGCAGACGGTTTGACACCTCTTCTCTGCTCATGCCGAGCACCGTGTCGCCGTCTATCTCCATAATCAGGTCGCCCGCACGGAGTCCGGCCTTAAATGCCGGAGTGTCTTTATGAGGACCCGATATATACACATTGCCGCTACGCTGCATTATATAAGAGCCAATGCCGCCAAACTCTCCGGTGGTCATTGTCTTAAACTCCTCCTGCTCGCTTTTCGGAATATACACCGTATATGGGTCAAGCTCCGCAAGCATGGCATTGATAGCCGTGCCCACTGCCTTGTCTGCATCTATGGTGTCCACATAAAAAGTCTGCATCTCCTTAAATACGGAGCTGAATATATCAAGATTGCGGGCTATGGAATTTTTCTTGCTCCGGGTGGCACCGTCCACACACAGCGCACCGAGCAGCAATAGCCCTACAGTGTAGAAAAGTTTACGCATATATTACGATTGGATAGAATAGTCTCCGGTTATGCGGGGAAGCGGGAGCCGCCTCCACCATGGGTTGTTGAAATCTGAGTTATTTTTATGCGAAGTTAGTCATTTCTTACAACACTATCCCCCCTCATAGAGTTTATTTTTCCTAAAAATGACCATTTTACACTCCAATCGAAAGTTTTTTTCGAAAAATCCTTGCATAATTCAGATAAACGCCGTAATTTTGCATCGCAATTCTCCGGAGGGAGGTGCTTAAATAAACTGCTTCAATAGCTCAGTCGGTTAGAGCATCTGACTGTTAATCAGAGGGTCGTTGGTTCAAGTCCATCTTGAAGCGCATAGCATAATAAATAGTTGGTTTCTTTGCTTCAGTAGCTCAGTTGGTTAGAGCACCTGACTGTTAATCAGGGGGTCGTTGGTTCAAGCCCATCCTGAAGCGCGTTAAACAAAGATGTGGAGGCTTCTGTGCGTGAGCACGGAAGCCTCTACCATTTTCACCTCCCCCCACTCCTCCTAACCTCAACAATGTAATCTCTCCATATGTTAATATTATACCACAACACCAGAAAATCTGCGTGTGAACTATGATTTTATAAACTGAATTTCTTAACTTTGCGCTAAACTCATCCTTATCCATATTCCATATGAAAAATCCTGCCACCATACGGATTCCCAATCCCTCTAAAGAGCTCGTCGCTTTTTTAGCGAAAGCGGAGGAGCGGAAGAAAGAGCGCATAAAGAATATGCGTGAGAAATTTTTACAGACATACGGCTCTTAATCCTGATGGAGTCGATTGAACATATTTTTTCAGATGGTGAGGGCAATCATTTATTGGTAGCCCTCTGTTTTTGTGATGATGATTACAAACGACACTCCCTCCATATTCCCGAAGAGTATATCGACACTCGGATAATTGATATTGATATAACGAAAGCCTATGTGGACCGACCTATAAATCCGGTCGTATTCTTCAAAATGAGTGCATGGCTGTCTAGCCAGTTTGAAGAGTTGAACGACTCTGGGTTTACTTATATTTGTTCATTCGACGACCTTACCACTCGCCACGACTGTATATCTCCGCAAGAGTATCGGTGGAATTTATTCAATAAATTATATGAGCGGCAGTTAGGTGCTATAGATTCTACGGTTCATATTCAGGATGTTATTGTGGGGTCGGATGGATTTCAATCTTTTGCCCGGGCTTTCTATCGCGATTGTCATGCCCCGGTGATTCATCTTATTGCGTCTTATCTTCGTGAAAAGCAGCATCCCTACATGTAGCTGATTTGATTCCACCCCTTGCGAACTCTTCTTCTCCTTAGGATGTTCATCATATACTGACATAAAACAAACTAAAAAGCAGCTATTATGATTCGTAAAATTCTCCTATCGTTCGCTATCATCCTCGGCATCACCTTGATAGCCCAGGCACGCGACAATTTCTCACGCGACGCCTCAGTGCTCCCCAAACCGGCTCAAACAGTGATCGGCAACAACTTCAAGTCAAAAGTCAATCTCGTGAAGACTGAAAAGACTCTCGGAAAAGTGACTGAATATGAGGTAATCATGACCGATGGCACCGAAATATCCTTTGACCGCGACGGCAATTGGCAGAGCATCGAAGTAGGCACCTCTTCTTCCATTCCCTCCTTCTTCATCCTCCCCGCAATATCCGATTATGTAAAGAAAAACGAGTCCGGTCAGAAAATTGTCGGCATAGAAAAAGAGCGCAACGGATTTGAAGTCGAACTCTCCAACGGTATCGACATGAAGTTTGACAAACAAGGCAACTTCCTCCGCTATGACTGAACCTATCTTACCCCTGTCATAGGACTTACCTAATACTACAACATACACACAATGAAAAAATTATACCGCATTCTCCCCATGCTGCTTGTGGCGGTGCTGAGCATTGCCCTATGGAGCTGTAGCGACGACGACGAACCAGTGCCTGTCACCAAATTACCCTCATCAGCCCAGACCTTCCTCAACACCTATTTCGACAATGTCGATATAATCTCTGTCACCAAGGATAAAGATGACTACGAAGTGCTCCTGTCTAACGGCTATTCCGTCGAATTCAACACCTCCGGCGAATGGACCGACGTAGACGCTCCGGTTGGTAAGACCGTCCCCGCCGGATTCTATCCCGCAGCCATCGACACCTACATCTCATCAGCCTATAGCGGAAGTGGAATAAACGAAATCTCACGCATAGACCGTGGCTATGAAGTAGAACTCCTCAACGGCACTGACCTCTACTTCTCTGCCGACGGCACCTACATCGGCATAGACCGCGACTAATCCCGCTCCATTGACAAAAAAACACACTCGAATCAAACCGTCATTCGGTTTATTTCGAGTGTGTTTCGTTTGCGTCGGGGTGACAGGATTCGAACCTGCGACCACCTGGTCCCAAACCAGGTGCGCTACCGGACTGCGCTACGCCCCGAATCGCTGTCTGTTCTGTAATCGTCCCAAACAGCGGTGCAAAGTTAGAAAGAATTGCTGAATTATCAGCGATGTGTTCTAAAAAACTTTTCTAAAATCTGCGGAAATCATATTTTTCTTACGGAATTACAAATGCCCCGCGAAGCCTTATGTCGTCTGACGCCGCTCCAACCATCACTCTGAACTCTCCCGGCTCAACCACCTGTTCGAGAGCCTGATTGTAGATAGATAGCTCTCCTGATGTAAGCGGAAAAGTCATCTCTCTGCTTTCACCTGGCTTCAGCTCCACACGGCAGAATCCTTTGAGCAGCATGGCCGGCTGGCTCACAGAGGCCAGCACATCGCGCACATAGCACTGCACCACCTCTGCTCCGTCGCGCTTGCCGGTGTTGGTTACCCTGCAGCTCACGGTCACAATCGTGTCGGCATTCATGTCTGGCTTCGAAATCTTGAGGTCGGAATATTCGAAGTCGGTGTAGCTCAGACCATGGCCGAAGGCATAGAGCGGACTCCCCGGCATATCCATATAGTCGCGTTGCTCTCCTTTGGAGTAGTATATAGGTATCTGACCCTCTGCACGCGGTATCGTAACCGGCAGTCTGCCCGACGGATTATAGTCGCCGAATATCACGTCGGCCACCGCATGCCCCCCTTCCCCGCCGGGATACCAGGCAGTAAGAAGGGCGCTTGCCTTTTCCGAGGCCATATTCATGTCGAGCGGCCGTCCTTGAATATATACCACCGCTACAGGCTTTCCGGTGGCAATTACCGCAGCCATGAGTTTCTCCTGGTCGCCGAGCAGGCTGAGAGTGGCGCGGTCAAACCCCTCGCCGCAGTCCATATCGAGCAGCAGCGCAGGCGAATTGTCGGCGCTCACTGTGGCCGCACCGGTTTCGATATACTTTGTTTTGAAGTCGCGGGCGCTCGAACCTCCCACCACCAGCACTACGGCGTCGGCACTTTCAGCAGCCTCTACCGCCCGCGCTATCTGCGACTGAGTGGTGTCGCGCACCGCACATCCTTTCTCATACACCACCTCAGTGCCATTTCCCACAGCCGCACGCACCCCCTCAAGCACAGTGGTGATATAAGCCGAATCCTGCGGGGCGGTGTAGTCGCCGAGCTGATTGTACTGTGTGTCTGCGTTGGGCCCGATCACGGCTATCCGCTTCAGATTCTTGTCAAGTGGCAGCATTCCGTCGTTTTTGAGGAGTGTGATGCTCTGACGGGCCACTTCGCGGGCGGTCTGCCGCGTTTTTGCGGTGCGCACCTCTGCTTCTGCCCTTGCGGGGTCCACATACGGATTGTCAAACAATCCCGCCATAAATTTCAGCCTGAGCACTCTCGCCACAGCCCTGTCAAGGTCGGCTTCCGTTATGAGTCCCTGCTCAAGAGCCTCCAGAGCCCTGCGTCCGTAGGCGGCAGCTCCGAGGTCCATATCCACTCCCGCTTTCAGAGCCATTGCTCCGGCGGTCATCCGGTCGGGAGCCATATGGCCGGCTATGCCGTCGATGCTGAACAGGTCTGAATACACGAATCCCTCAAAACCCCACTTGTCGCGGAGCACATCCGTGAGCAGCATCTTGTTGGCCGTGCTCGGCACTCCGTCTATGAGGTTATACGAAGTCATTATTGTGCCCGCTCCCGCTTCCACAGCTCTCTTAAAGGGTGGTAACAGCTCTGAAAACAGCTGGTTTTGCCCCACCACGGCTCGGTCGCCGTTGCGCCCGGCCTCCGGCACTCCATAAGCGGCAAAATGCTTCAGCGTTGAAAACACCGGCCGGGCATCCTTGTCGCCGTGGTGCTGCATTCCGGTCATATATGCGGTGCCCATCTCACCGGTGAGATAGGGGTCTTCGCCGAAGGTCTCCTCCATGCGCGACCATCGCGGGTCGCGGGCCACATCAAGCACCGGACCATAGCCTATCGACGCTCCTTGCAGCGCAGCTTCGAGGCCGATGGCTGCCCCGGCTTCCTCTATGAGCAGAGGGTTCCATGTCGATGCCATGCCGAGCCCGGTGGGGAATACTGTGGTGCCGATAGCCATATGTCCGTGCGGAAGCTCTTCGGCAAACAGAATCGGAATTCCGAGCCGGGTGCTGTCCATGGCATACTGCTGCAGTTTGTTGAGCGCTTCGGCGCTCTGTCGGGGCGACAGGCCGGTGGTGAGCGTCTTCTGCGTCCAGGGATCTGCACGGAGCACCGCCCAATATGATCCCACCGGCATTCCTCCGCCATTCTGCTCTCTGAACTTGTCGGAAATTTCCACCGTGCCGTCAGCGTTTTTCACATACATCTCCCAGCCCATCGGGCATAGCAATTGTCCGGCTTTCTCCTCTAATGTCATGCGACCCAGCAGGTCGGCCACTCTGTCGGCCACCGGCGCATCAGTTCGCTTATACAGAGGCGTTTCTGCCACAGCGCCCAAAGTGGCGAGGGCAAAGATAAAAGTAGCTGTCTTTCTCATTTCGCAGGAGTGAATTTTATGGCCAGAGGCATCTTCGGAAGCCCTTTCGGCAAGGTCACAGTCACCCGTCCGTCGGCAGTGGTCTTATATTTCAGCGATTTGTTTCCGTCAAGCAGTGTCATCTTTCCTTTGGGCAGATTACCGCTCCATTCAATTGTGGCCGGCATCTCTTCCCCTTCGGGCAGGGCATAGATGGCATATAGGGTCTTGCCATCCTTCGAGCCGGTAAACCATGTCAGCCCGTCGTTATACACCGGCGTAGGCCTTGTCTCATAGATTGCCTCACCGTTTGCACGAAGCCAATTGCCTATCTCGTGCAGCCGTTTCTCCACCTCAGGCTCTATGGTGCCCTGCGGGGTCGGACCCACTCCGAGCAGCAGAGCGCCACCCTTGGCCGTGATTTCCGCCAGCATCCCTATCACCTTCGCCGGACTCTTGAACGGTGCGTCTGGCACCCACCCCCAGTCATTGCTCAGGGTTATGCAGCTCTCCCACGGATATGGCAGTTGCTTCTCCGGTATGCCACGCTCCGGAGTCTGGTAATTTTCATTGCGGCCACGGATGCTGCGGTCCACAGAAATCAGACCTGGATGTCCACCGCTCCGTGCGTCGGCCAGTATACTGTCAAGGCCGATTTCGTCACCGGTTATCCAGCCACCGTCCAGCCAGAGTATATCAAACTTGCCATACTCTCCACCCAGCAGCTCGCCAAGCTGTCCGGCCGTAAAATCCTGATAATTCTTCCACCATTCCGGATGCCGCGCTTTCTTATAGTTGATGTGACGGTTAGGAGTGGCAAACTCCGGATTCCAAAACCACTCGCAGTGCCAGTCGGGCTTTGAAAAATAACACCCGATCATGAAACCCTTGTCGCGGAAAGCATCAAACACCTCTTTGGCCACATTCTCCTTTCCCGACCCCGCCATCGGACCGTTGGCAATCGTAAAATCGGTCAGTTTTGAGTCGAAAGTGCAGAAACCGTCATGATGTTTGGTCGTGAAAATCATATATTTCATCCCCGCGTCGTCCATTATTCTGACCCACTCTGCCGGGTTAAACTCCGTTGGGTTCAGCGAATCCTTCAGGTTCCAATACCATTCCTTATATTTATCATAGGGCAGATTCTCCTTTCTCGTTATCCAGTCTACATCTTCCGAACAGATACTCCACGACTCCACTATACCTGGCACCGAGTAAAGTCCGAAATGAAACAGCACTCCGAATTTCTGGTCTTGCCATGCGTCAAGCTTCTTCAACACTGTCGTGTCTGTAGGCCACACATATCCGTCTTCCGACGACTGCTCATGCACGAACCCCTGCACCGTCTGGCCCTGAGCCAAACCTCCGCCAGCCATCAGCAAAGCGGCAGCGCCAAGGAATCGTCTCCGTAATTTATTGATCATAGTAGTTAATTTAGGTATCCTTGTATATTCAAAGGCAAATATACAAAAAAAATAAGACCCCGTTCCTCAATATTTGTTAATGCTGAGGCGGCCTCTCTTCAGATAAAAAAAGCTGTGCCCCTACAGACACAGCTAATCCATTTCCCACCCCCCATTTCTCATTTCTCATTTCTCATTTCTCATTTCTCATTTCTCATTTCTCATTTCTCATTTCTCATTTCTCATTTCTCATTT
>JAAVDA010000029.1 GCA_014802045.1 Bacteroides sp. | reverse complement strand
GGTAGGACGGACTCGTATTTCTTCGCGACAACCCGCCCGCGGAACAGGCAGCGACCTTCCGAAGCGAACATTGACATACTTCCATCCCCCCGAGGAATAATCTAAACGGGAACCCGAGAGATACCGGGAAAACGTATGAGAGCCGAAGCGAAAATGGTAGAAATCCCCACAAGCAGCGTAGTGGATAGTGGGGCATGGAGCGTCGAAGCAGGTGGAGCTTCGAATATGCAACCGCCATTTCTCATTTCTCATTTTATATTTTTCATTTCTCATTTTTCATTTCTCATTTTAGATTTTAGATTCCCGCGGGTCAGCGCCTTCCGGCAGACACCACCGTCCACGCGATTGGGGAATCGCGGGCAAAGCTGTCTCAGCACCGATCGTCGAGCGCCGACTTCCCGGACCTCACTCCCACGCAGCCGGGCAGGCTGCACGCGTCCCCGCACTGTCGGTTTGTCAAATTGTCGGGTCTCGGACGCAAAGCATCTGAAAAGCATTAAATCTGTTATCATACCACGCCTCTTCCCTGTGCCTGAACAGCGCATGGAAGAGGCTTTTTTTGTATGATATGCCCCTCATCAAAAAAAGAAGCGCCCCGGAGAGGCTTGCGAATAAAATGATTACAAATATATATAAGTATTTAATACGTATAAAATGAGATTTATATGTTGTGAATATTCAATCTTAAGCCTTAGGCCAGGGGTTGCGGATATATTCCGGATGGGCTCCGGCTGCTATTGGGCGGGCCGGAACTCCACCTACAGTGGTGGCGGGCGCAACATTTTTCACCACCACCGCTCCCGCACCGATGCAGGCTCCGGAGCCTACTTCGGCATCGTCGACCACACACACCGACGGGCCTATATATACGTTGTCGCCAATCATCGGAGCGCGGTCCGGAAGATTCGAACCGAGAGTGGTAAACTGTCCGATATTGACATTGTTGCCTATAACCGATAGCGGATTAATGATAATCCCCTGAGTGTGCTGGATGTAGAGACCCGCTCCTATGACGGTGCGCGGCGGTATGAAGAGCCCGTAGCGGCGCTTATAGGCCTTTAGGCGCAGTTTGGCCAGCGGATAGAGCCACCCTTTGTGCTGAGCCAGACGAAACCAGAACGAAAAGCCCACACTGGTGCGTGTGAGCCCTGTGAGCCATACGCTGAGAAGGCTCTGACGCCTCCCGTTGTGGCGGTAGGCATCTGATTTGATGAGCAGCGCGCAGTCGGAGTAGCTTTCAGGCAACGGGATGGCTACATCCGAACCGGCTATAGTGTAGTGACGAATTTTCATGACGGGTCACAAAAGTAATAAAAAAATCGGGTGAAGAGAGGAAAAACCGGTGAATTTACTAATTTTGCATTATGAAGCCTGAAGAAGCAATGGAATCACGCTCTGCATTTGACGCCGATGATCTCCGCACGGCCGTAGAAACTATGCGGCGGGGCGGGGTGGTGGTCTATCCCACCGACACTGTGTGGGGGCTGGGCTGCGACGCGCGCTCCAGTGAGGCTGTGAAGCGCATCTATGAGATAAAACGGCGTGCCGACAGTAAGGCTATGATTTCCCTCGTGGCCGATGAGGCTATGCTCGAACGGTGGGTGGAAACTGTGCCCGACGCCGCTCTGCAGCTCATAGAGGCCTCCGGCTCCGATGTGCCGATGACTATAGTCTACGACACTCCGCGCGGCATAGCCCCCGAGCTCCTGGCCGACGACGGTAGCGCGGCGATGAGAGTCACACACGAGAGGTTTTCTTCGGCTCTATGCCGAAGGATGCGCGGCCCCGTGGTGTCCACCTCAGCCAATATTAGCGGCTGTCCGGCTCCGGCTTTCTATGCGGATATCGACCCTGAAATCTTGGAGGCGGCAGACTATGTGTGTATGTATCGTCGCGATGACTCTTCCCCCCGGCGCCCTTCGTCGGTGGTGATGGTGAGCGATTCGGGAGTAATTAAAATATTGCGTCCGTGACAGAGACAGATTCACACACCTCACCCCGCATGGCAGAAGGTCGCCTCGCTGCGCTTAAAGCGCGTGCCGAGGGTCTGTTCATGCGCTTCCTCATCTGGCGCGAGCGCCACGTAAAGGAGAAGACCTTCGTCATATTCCTCTCTCTTGTGGTGGGAGTGCTCGGAGGATTCGCGGCCCTGATACTGAAGTCGCTCATTCATCTCATCTCCGGCCTGCTCACATCGCATCTGTCGGTCACAGAGGGCAACTATCTGTTTTTCATCTACCCTGTGGTGGGCATACTGATCACCACTCTTTTCGTGCGCTATGTGGTGCGCGACAACATAAGCCACGGTGTCACCCGAGTGCTCTATGCCATATCCCAAAACAAAAGCCGCCTCAAAGCCCACAATGTCTACTCCTCTATGCTGGCAAGCTCCGTCACCATCGGTTTCGGTGGTTCAGTAGGAGCCGAGGGTCCGATTGTCTATACCGGAGCTGCGATAGGCTCGCAGGTGGGATCGATAATGCGCATGTCGCCCCGTGTGCTCATGATACTGGTGGGCTGCGGAGCCGCCGCGGGCATAGCCGGCATATTCAAGGCACCGATAGCGGGGATGCTTTTCACCCTTGAGGTGCTGATGATAGACCTCACCACCGTGTCGGTGATGCCGCTGCTCATCTCGTCTATCACCGCCGCGACTATAGCCTACACCTTCACGGGCTACGATGTCGAGTTTTTCTTCATGCAGAGCGAACCGTTTGTCACCTCGCGCATTCCGTTTGCCATACTCCTGGGAGTGTTCTGCGGGCTTGTGTCGCTCTATTTCACCCGCGTGATGAACATGATGGAAAATTATTTCGGTTCCATACGCAGCCCCTGGAAGAAACTCGCCATCGGAGGAGCGCTGCTCTCGTGCCTGATTTTTATTTTTCCGCCTCTCTATGGCGAGGGCTACGGAGCTATCGTGGCTCTTCTCGACGGCAACTATGCCGGCATACTCAACGGATCTATATTCTATGCCGACCGTGGCAATGTGTGGTTTATTCTCACATTCATAGCCCTGATACTGCTCACCAAGGTGTTTGCCACCTCTGCCACCAATGGAGCAGGAGGTGTGGGCGGCACCTTCGCCCCCTCGCTCTATGTGGGGTGTATGGCCGGATTTTTCTTCGCCTACCTCACCAACAATCTTTTCGGACTTGACCTTTCGGTGAAGAATTTCGCCCTGATGGGCATGTCGGGCGTGATGTCTGGTGTGATGCATGCCCCCCTGATGGCTATCTTCCTCACCGCCGAGCTAACCGGAGGCTATGAACTCTTCCTGCCGCTGCTCATTGTGTCTACACTCTCTTACGGCACCATAAAACTCTTCGAGCCCTACAGTATCTATGCCATGCGACTGGCTCAGCGCGGTGAACTCATGACCCACCATAAGGATAAGGCGGTGCTGACGCTGCTGAAAATCAACAATGTGATTGAGACCGACTTCCTGTCGGTGCGCCCGGAGATGAACCTCAAGGAGATGGTTGGAGTGATTTCAAAATCACACCGCAATCTCTTTCCGGTGCTCGACGGCGACGGACGCCTTATAGGAGTAGTGCTTCTCGATGAGATTCGCAACATAATGTTTCGCCCGGACCTCTACAGGCGCATGCATGTAGACAAGTTTATGAGCATGCCCCCCGCCAAGGTGGCCACCGGCCAGAGCATGGAGCAGGTCATGAAGGTGTTTGACGACACCGGTGCATGGAATCTGCCGGTGGTAGACGAAGAGGGCCGCTATGTGGGCTTCGTGTCTAAATCTAAGATATTCAACTCTTATCGACGGGTGCTTCGCCACTACTCGGAAGACTGAGCGGAATCAGCGAGGCATACGGCCTATGCGGTTCCAGCGGAAGCGTCCGGTGTGAGGGTCTGTAGAGTTCCAGAAAAACCACCCCTTGCCCACAATCCATTCTTCAGGTATCAGGCCGAGATAGCGCGAGTCGCGCGAATCGCCCACATTATCACCCGCCAGAAAATAGTGGTTCTGCCGGAAAGTGTAGTCTGTTATGGCTGAGTCGCCCAATGTAACTCTGTTGAGAGAGTCGGCTGCGAGTGCGCGACCGGTTTCTCGCTCCACCACATCGGCATAAAGCCTGACAAACAGAGTGTCGGCGGCCATGGTCATTCCGGCGCGCGGCACCACCAGCGGGCCGAAATCGCGTATGGTCCATCCCATTCCGGCCGGCCGGGCCGGCATATAGATATGGGAGCGCATGAAAGTGTCGGCCGGACTGTCGGATGAAAACATGCGGCGCAATTCAAGCTGATTTTCGAGATGGCCTATGGTGGAGTCGGAGCCGTTTGCCACATAGCGGAAGTTGCGAATCTCAAGAGTGTCGCCCGGCGCGCCTACCACCCTCTTCATATAGAAATTGCTGTCGCGCTCAGGCATGACGAAGAGCACGAAACTGCCGCGCTTCAGGTCTGTGCGCTGCCATTTGCACACAAGCAGGTAGTCGCCAGGCTGCAGGGTAGGCTTCATGGAGCCGGTGGGTATATGGGCCGAGATAAACGATATGGCGAGCCAGAAATATACCAGCCCGCAGCACACAGCGGTCATTATCACCCAGTAGGCTATGTCGAGCGCTTTTTTCCAGCTACGGGAGAGCTTTATTTTCATCTTACTTATATCTTGCTTTAGTGAGGTCAAGACTGAAAGTCTGGCGCCCGTTGCGCCACACGAAGGGTTGCTCCTCGCGCCCGGTGGTGAGACAGCGCACTATGCACACCGCTCCCTTCGGGGCTGCGAAACTCACCGAGCGCTCTGTGGCGATGGCTCGTCCGGCTGACTGCCAACCCTTGGGTCCGTCGTGCCAGAGCAGCTCATATTCCCTTCCGGGAACGATGAAATTGTCATCATTGCGGGCCATCAGTTCCGCGCGCCCTATTTTAGAGGGGCGGTCGAGGCGGGCTATTATGGAGGGAGCTTCGGGAATCTCCATATAAGTGAGTGAGGCTCCGTCGGTCATCAACTTTGTGTCAATATAGGCCGGGAGGGGAGTTTCGATTGTAAATCCTATCGTGTCTGAAGCATCCGGCGATTGCGACAAGGTGAGTTCGGCAAGCATTATCTCGCCGGTGAGAGAGGGCGAGATGCGGATGTAGCGCGCGGGCGAGGAGAGCGCCGGCCATGTGACTGTAAAAGCACTGTCGAGCGCCGATGTGATGGCTATCAGGGTGTCGGGTCGGGTGAAACCTCGGTCGGAAGAAGCCTCAATCACCATTCCGCATATGCGTTTGTCGAGCCACTCTTGCTTTCTCCATCCGAGAGGAATCTTGCGGATTGCCGTCACCGTATCTGTGGCCGAGAGGTCTGGCTGCATCACGCTCACCCGGCCGTCGGCCTCAACTATAAACGGATAGCCTGCCATTACCGCACGCCCCCCTCGGGCAGTGGCCGGGAAGAGGATGGCTCCCGGCTCAACATCTGTAAACACAGCGCGGTCTCCCTTGCGCTTGCCGGTGCCTATCACTACTGTTTTACCATTGGTCCAGGCGGCGAGCAGCGGAGTGCCCTCACCCTCGCAGCCCACCTCCACACGGTTGTGGCCGAAATAGTTGGCCGTAACATCGAGCACCCTGCTGTGGGTCGAGGGTATGTCCACACCGGTCTGCAGTGAGCCGGGCGCGCGTTGGGGCGCGAAAGTGTAGCGATACACCTTGCCCTTCACCCTGCCGTCGGTCACTATGCTGTCGCGGGTGAGGGGCATCCGGTCGTAGCCAAAAGGGAGCCACCTGCCTGTGCGAGTGTCGAGCACACTCATCCAGGTGTGTCCTATACCGAATTCCGGTGAGGGCATCAGGTGGTCGATAGCCACAGGTATGCCGCAGGCACGCATTGCATAGGCCATTCGTGAGCAGTCGTCGCGGCATGGTCCCACAAGAGTGGTCAGAAGCGCCAACGGGTCACGGTGAGGTGTGCTGAGCTGGTCGCTGTAATGACGTATGCCGAGGCTGTCAATCAGTGCTGATACTATTCTCACGGCTTCAAGCACATCGTCGCCGGCATAGAGGGTGTCGAGCCGTGCGGAAAAAATGGAGTCGTAGACCGGGCGCCAGTCCGTGAGCCGTTCGTCGCCCAGACGATAGGGAAGTATGTACTCGCAGAAGTCCTCGAAAGATAGATTGGTGTTCCAGACTCGTCGCTTCCACTGTTCGTAGGCCCGGTCAATATTGTCTATCAGCATCTGCGTGCCTACAGTCGAGAGGTCGCTGCGCCGTGGCAGAGCAAAGAGATTTCGGTGGCGCCACACCTCTATGAGGGAGTCTGATAGCGATGTCTGGGCTCTATATGCCGTCAGTGTGGCAAGAGTGGTCTCCACAGAGTCGAGCAGATTTCCCTCATAGCCATAGTGGCCGGGCATATTGGCTATGAGCCATCTGGCGGCTGCCTGCTTTTCGGGCGAGTCGGCATAGTGGGCCATCACCGCCTCAAGCTGTGCGCGGTTTGCGCCGGCACCTTCGAGGGCAGACTCAAGGCGCCCACTGTCAGTGCGGCAGCCTGCTGTCATGATCAGCAGAGCGAGGCATATCAGGGCAAAGGGTGAAAGCAGATGAGACTTCATGGAGCTACAGCAGAGTTTGTGGTGTAAAGTTAGTCAGAATTTCCCGAATACCCAACGACGGTCGGCCGGAATGGGGAAGGCTGCATAACCGTTATCCCGGTGCTCCCTCCTGCCGGAATGGTAGCTTGCGTCCATAACGCGGCTGACAATCCCCACACCAAGAAGAATAGATCTGTATGTGGGATAGTTCGTGGAATCCATGACTCAATCGTTCATTTTTATGTGTCGGATATATCCTTCTACCGGTAGCACCGCTTTTACCTCCGGATTATCAAACACAATCTCCACACTCCCATTAAAATATCCTTCGGGGATATTCTCATCGAAGCAAATTTCACCGCTGGTAATCATTCCCGGAGTAAAGTATTTCACTAAGAGATTAAGGCGTAGGAACTCATGTGATGTCTTTATTGATTTTATTCTGAGAGTATCAGAAAAGCCCGGTTGCTTGAAATATCGGGGGATTATTTTAGTATTAGGTGGACAGGTCGTTTCGTAACCTTCATAAATATCTATCGTGTCGCACACCAATCTGTCTATCATCGCCATATTATCAGCTCTAAGAAACCTGATTGACTCGGTATCACTTACATAATCTCTTTTATCCGTAAGGGACTCATCCAAATGTGATTTATTTTTCATCTCATCTATCTTTCCTTCCAAAATATCATCAAGATAGAGCATACCCACCTGCATCTCATCACTCGGAAAAGAAATATATAGAGTGGACGACGGAGAGTGATAGGCCACATTTCTTATCTTACGCTTTGTGTCAAGGGTCGCAAGATAATTACCATCAAGGTCAAGCACAACTATCTTTTTTCCCAACGAACCTCCGTTCCAGTTTTCCCCGGAGTAGACACAGAGAATATATTTATCGGTGAAGCATACATCAGAAAAATACGCCTTTCCTCCTTTCGGCTCCGGCCTATAGTTGGGACCTTTGATGCGTTTCTTTACATTTCCATCCAAATCATAGATTTTTATTATGTCAACTCTTTGTCCGGCTTCAACGAGCATATCTAATTCGGGTAATATATCAAACGACGAGTAGTTTCCCTCAATAGCTTCCTCCGGAGCAAAATCCGTTAATTCACCGCTCATCATATTATATCGACCGATTGACTGGGAAAAGCCGTTTCCGTCCGGACCTAAAATTATTTTTTCAGCAAATCCAAGAGTGTCATTTATATGCTTATAATAGTCGGGAAACACCTTATCTCCAAGTGGTTTCAGTCTTTCAGGCCTATAATCCGTCACATAGAGGGAACTGTCTATGTCGAATCTCAACACCGAATTCTGAGCGAAATTGAATACGATTCCCTTTTCGCGCCCATCCTCGGAGTCAACATATACATTAGTCTCGCCCGGAATACCAACTTCATATGGGCCGGGGCCATAATCTCCGAAAGCCCCCAGATATCGCCCGCAAGGTATAGAAAATGCATGTATAATCTTATCAACAGATTTATAATCCGTAATAATAAGCTTATTATCTGTAACAGTTACACCTACATCGGAGCCTATAAGGACGTCCTCCAGAGAAAACTCCTCAATCATATCGCTAACGTCTATTTCATTGTTTCTCTTCTGAGTGATGTCAATATGATTGTCTCCCGTACATGAGGTCATATACAGAAGAACGAGTACGAGTATATGAAATTTTTTCATGTTATAATGAATAAAAAACAAGAGATTGCAGGCCTCCCAAGTCAATTATTAATCAAGAGTTCTGCGACAATAACGGTTAACCCGGTATCATCACAATGTGAAACGAATATAAATTCATTCTCATCATTGCATAATGCTTCGGCGTTGGCGAGCTGGAGCTCGGTGAGGGAGGAGGCGGGGTCGGGACGTAACCCGAGGTGGGCTGAAAAGCCTACGGCTGCTACTATGGCAGCGGCGATGAGCGATTTTTTCATCTGCGGTTTAGTGGGTTTAGTTTGCTGCAAATATAGAGATTGTAAATTGTTTTACCAAATAAATTAGTTCGTAAAACAGGGATATTTGGGATTAATGAGTGATTTCTATCAGGGTGGGGAGACTCGCGACGCTTAGTATGACCCGGATATAGGGGAAGAAATTCACAAGGCGTGATTCCGGCCCGGCAAGCGTCTCCTATGTGCGACCGCCTGCGGGGTAGAGAGGGGGATTCTTTACCACGGGGGATATTGGGATGCCACGTGCGTGCCGGAAAGTACACTTACAATCGCATCTCCGAGGCTCTTTCGGTGGGGCTGACTCACCCCACATTCCGCTTCGCTTCATGTGGGGTTGCTCGATAAATCGCTCCTGCGGAGCTCTGTGAGGGGCACAATGCCTCGACAGGTAAGGAGGGACTGCGGGAGGCTGTCTAACAAGTTTAGACGGCCTCTTTTCATAAATTAAACTCTAAAAAATAAGGCTTTCATGCTGAGATTCAGCGCGAAAGCCTTTGTCATGTC
>JAAVDA010000028.1 GCA_014802045.1 Bacteroides sp. | reverse complement strand
TTACGATAGTTGCTGATTCCATACTTGTTTGTTTTTGATTTATAATGTTCTAGGGTAAAAGGTGGTTGCTTAGTGAGCAAAATCACCGGATTATAACTCTATCTTGGGGTTGAATAACGCCTCTAACTCTTTGGCATTCAGTTTGACATACTTTCCACTTTTCAGCTTGGTTATTTTGTATGTCTTGACGTAGTGATAGAGTTGGTCGCGTGTGAGCGAGTATTTTTCCATAGCCTCCGCTACTGAAATAAACTCTAAATCTTCGGCAGACTTGGCGCCTTTTGCCACATCGAAATGATATTTAGAGTAGAAGACCTTAGAGCCTTCTTTTCGCTTCGGAATACCGACTTTTGACACAAGGCAGTAAATGGCTGAAAGCGTCATCCCATATTTACTCTGAATATCCTCCACCGAATACCACTCGGTAATTTCAGGATTTTCTTTTCTCGCCGAGAAAAGGCGGTCAATGTGCGACTTGCTGAAGTATGCCTTTCCTCTGATGATGGTCTTCGGCACATTATTCTCAGCAACGACCTTGTAAATCCACGAATCTTTCACGCCATACTTCTCCCGGATGTCAGCACGGGTATAGAAGTCAGAAAGAGATTTAGATTTCTTTTCAGCGGGTTCAACCGATGTGTTTTCTTTTGGAGGCAGGAAATCGAACATCGCCTGAATATCTGCTTTGCTGATAAGGGTCTTTCGGGCAAACCTCACAACCTTGACCTTTCCATTTCGGATATAGCGATAGATGGTCATTCTACCAATGCCCAATAATTCGGCAGCTTGGGTCGGTGTCAGATAATCTTTGTCGCGCCATTTGAAATTAGTCTGGGCAGTCTCTTGATTTGATAATGAGATTTTCTTTTGACGCAAACGCTCCTTATAAGCGTGTTCAGAACATCGCTTTGAGCAGAAGCGAGTGACGGTTGTTTGAGCGGTGAATTGCTTGCCACACCATTCACAGATTCTTTCAATTCTAATGTTGCTACTCATGTTATACGTGTTAATTTCGTTCATAATCGTATCGTGGCGTATCACTACGTATCATGACGTACCACTTTCTCCACCACCTTGCTGACGCTTGGGGTGAAATGAGTCGCTGTCGTACAGAATCCGTACAAAATGGTGCATAAAAACGCCTAACACTGACAGTTATCAGCATTAGGCGTTCATGAATGTATTAAGTTTTATCGCTCAGTAACAGTCAATTGCTATTAATGCAAAGCATTGATAATTAACTAATTACTTGCCGATGCAGAAGCGGGAGAAGATGGTCGCCAGGATGTCGGGAGTTGTGACCGTACCGGTTATTTCGCCGAGATGATGTATGGTTTCGCGGAGGTCTTGGGCTATGAAGTCGCCCGACAGATTGCTGCGGAGTCCATCGATCACTCTGCCTATAGAGTCGGCAGCATGGGTCAGCGCTTCATAGTGGCGTGCGTTGGTCACCGTCACCCCGTCAGAGGCAACCGCCCCTGTCCCCGAAGCCTCCACTATTGCAGCCTGCAGTTCCGGCAATCCTTTGCCGGTTGCAGCCGAGATTTCTGTAATGATTGAATCCTGCGGCAACAGATCAGCCAACAAATCATTCAGCTGCGGCCTATGTCCGGAAGCGATATCAATCTTGTTGACCACCACTATCAGCCGAGTGTCGGGAGCAAGAGCATTGATAATGTTTTCTGCTGGCCGGATTGCCGACTCATTATCTGTGGCATCGACCACCCAGAGAGCTATCCGCGAGTCGGCCAGAGCGCGTATAGAGCGCTCTATGCCCAGATTCTCCACCGGGTCGTCCGTCTCCCTGATGCCCGCTGTGTCTATAAATCTGAAAAGAGTTCCCCCAATCTCCATCGTATCCTCAATAGTGTCGCGAGTGGTGCCCCGAATGTCGCTCACTATAGCACGGTCATGGCTCAGCAGACGGTTGAGCAGAGTTGACTTCCCCGCGTTCGTGTCGCCCACTATTGCCACCGGCACACCGTTGCGAATCGCATTGCCCGTTGCAAATGAGTCAGCCAGCCGTGTCACCTCGCTCTTTATCTCTGTGGCCAACTCTATGAGTCGGCTCCGTGAAGCGAATTCCACCTCCTCTTCAGAAAAATCCAGTTCCAGTTCAAGCAGAGCCGAGATGTCGAGCAGCTTGTCGCGCAGCCCGGCCAGACGGCGCGAGAAATCTCCCCTCATCTGCGATGCCGCCAGTCGGTGAGCCGCTCTTGTGGAGGCTGCAATCACATCTGCCACAGCCTCAGCCTCGGCAAGGTCCATGCGTCCGTTGGCAAATGCTCTGCGCGTGAATTCCCCGGGTCGGGCCATCACACACCCCTGCTTTATAAGCGCCTTCAGCAATTCCGCCTGAATCCACAGCGAGCCATGCACCGACAGCTCCACAGTGTCCTCACCCGTAAACGACCGCGGCCCTCTGAACAGTGTCGCTACTCCGGTGTCTATCTCCTCTCCCGAATCAGGGTCAATGATATGCCCCAGTGCAGCTTTGTGCGAAGGGAATGAAGTCAGGGGAGTGCCCCTCCAAAGCGAGTCGGCTATTTCAATGGCCCGTGGGCCGGATATGCGTGCTACCGCTATCCCCCCCACACCCTGAGGGGTCGATATAGCGCAGATGGTTTCGTCTGAGAGTGTCTTGTTGTCAGTAGTCATCGGAGTGTGCTCCAGAAATGGAAATCGTTTTGTGATTCAATTATGTTTTCAATGCTGTCGGGCAGTGCGGCAAAAAAGTCATGTCCGGTGATTCTCTCCACCTCGTCTATGCTCATGGCGGCCCGCTGAATGCCACCGTCCACCCTGCCGTTGTTCATCACGAAGCCTATTCCACGGGGTGGATTGGCATAGGGTGAGAGCACCACCTTGAAGAACCGCTCAGGCACCGCCACACGCGAATCGCCGATATATTCGGTTATCGAGTCGGTGAGCACCGGCCCACACACAATCACAATCGCACTGTCGGCCTTTGCCCACTGCCGGCATTTCTCTTCAAGACTTTTCCAGGCTCCGGTGTTGAGATTCTTGGCCTGCGGGCACATATTGGTCATGTAGAATGTCTCGCGCATAGCCTCTTCGCTCCATTTCATGTCACCTGCCGGAGCCATATGTCCGCGGTCGTAACCGGAATAGTTATAGTCCCACGGGTCAGCAGAGCCCTCCATATCCTCATCGGCCTGAAACTTGTTGTAGCGCGGTGTCTTCCCTTTTGTCTCTTCGGCGGTGAGCTCCCATGCCACCCAGTTGGGCACATGCAGCCGAGGGTTGAACGACACCGTCATTCCCGTATAATCTTTCTCTACCTCGGCCAGTTTCGGATTGGTCTTCACTTCGGTCAGACTCCCTTCCACCACGATATGCCCCGGTGTTGAGGCTTGTTCATCCTCCTGAGCCTTAAGATCCATAGCCACCTTGATTATGGCCGCTATAAGAAACAAACCCCAGATGATTCGCGTATTTTTCGTCTTGTTTTTTTTGCTGCGTCTTCGTGTCATAGCTCTTTCAGATAAGTGATTATGTGTGATGCGATGCTGTCGAGCGTCCCCTCTTTGGCATACGGATTCAGCGGTTGGCCCGAGGCTTTCACTCCCGCCATGAAAGCGGGCGAAAGCACAGTCTCCAGGCCGGCGGCTATTGCGGCGGTGTCTGTGGCCGAATGCACAACTGTCGGCCCTGCCGCACGCCCCTTCTGCCGATTGCCTATATTGAGAGTCGGTTTGCCGAACGACGGAGCCTCGATGAGCGCGCTCGACGAATTGCCAACCACCGCCCCGCAGTGGGCAAGTGCCGAGAAATATCTCTTCCTGCCCAGCGAACTCACCGCCACCGCCCTCTCAGCGTGCCGGTCCGTCCAGTCGGTAATCATCTTTGCCACGATGCTCCCGCCCGTATCGCTGTTGGGCAGAGTGAAGAGCACCCTGCGCTTGTCAAGCAGGGGAGTGAGCGCATCGAGCAGCGCTTTGGTCTGCTCCCTCTCTTGTCCCTGCTCAGTGGTCACAGGGTGAAATGTTGCCAGTATAAACCCCTCGCCGAGGCTCTTGCCTATGCTCTCCTCAAGTTCCCCGAGCGAGAGCCGTGGAGTGGCAGCAATATTGTCCACCCCCAGCGCTCCCACCCAGTGAACCCTATCCTCCGGCATCCCCATCTCTATGATGCGCTGCCGATATTGTTCGGTTGAGGTGAAGTGGAGGGCCGACATCTGAGTTATCGCATGGCGTATTGCATCGTCATATGCCCCCTCGGTAGTCTCTCCGCCATATAGATGAGCCACCGGGATGCGGAATATCAGTGCCGCCGCCGCAGCTGCCAGCATCTCATATCGGTCGCCGAGCACCACCATCATATCCGGCCGCAACCTTTCGAGTGCCCCCGCCATACCTATCTGGCATTCGCCGAGCGCCCTCACCGTGCCGGCAGGGGAGTCGTCAGAAAGGTCCATCGGAATCCGTTCCGCTATATATATGCCGTCTGCCTCTATTTCGCGATAGGTGAGTCCGTGGGCGGCCGACAGATGCATATTTGTAGCTATCACCGAAAGGTCAATTCCCGGAGTCACCGCGAGCCGTTGCATCAGGCGGCTCTGTATGCCGTAATCGGCTCTCGTTCCGGTCACAAAGCAGATTTTCCGTTTCATATCTCTATCGGTTCGTCCGGTTCGAAGCGGCGCTTCGCTCTTGACCCCACCACTTCGTCCCATTTCATCGGGCTCAGCCCGGTGGCCGGACGTTTGGCCGCTATATCGTCGGCCGTAATCACCGTGCCGGGCAGTATGGTGCGTGCGGCCACAATGCTGCGCCTTGCCACCTCTATATTAGCCCTTTCCGAATCTGTCACTCTCTTCTCCCCGTCTCCCAGCGCCTGCTCTATATGCCTTATGGCTGTCACCATGCCGGTCAATTCATCAGGCGTGAGCGATGCCTTGTGGTCAGGGCCTGGCAGCGACCGGTCGAGGGTGAAATGTTTTTCCACCACTCTCGCTCCGAGCGCCACAGCCGCTATCGGCACATCGATTCCCCGCGTATGGTCGCTGTAGCCCACCTTGGTGCCAATCTCCCGCGCCATAGTGAGCATCGCGCGCAGATTCACATCCCCGTAGGGCGTGGGATATTCCGTGGTGCAGTGCAGCAGAGTTATATCCTCCAGAGCTATTCCACCCTGGTTCAGCACCCCCACAGCCTCTTTCACCTCATCCATCGTAGCCATACCGGTCGACATCACCACCGGCACCCCGGCCGCAGCCACCGCACGCAGATAAGGCAGGTCTGTTATCTCACCCGAGGGCACCTTCATGAAGTCCATGCCCAGAGCCGCCAGATAGCCTATCGAAGGAATATCGAAAGGAGTGGCCACAAAGCCTATCCCCTCCTCGCGGCAGCACTCCGCAAGCATTGCATACTCTTCGAGAGGCAGCATCAGCCCCCTCACCATCTCGAGCTGGCTCCCATCGGAGCCTGTGTTCTTCTGCTGATAGCGTGCCATAGGTGCCGACGTGGCTATGAGATTTTCCACTCTCGCCACCGCCTGAAACTTCACATAGTCAGCCCCCGCCCTACGGGCCTCCGTTATCATCCGGCGAGCGAGTTTCGGCGAGCCGTTATGGTTCACCCCCGCTTCGGCTATTATTATCGTATGAGGTCTCTTCATCGTTTTTCTATCTCTTTTGCCGGATTGCCGGCCACAATCGTTCCGCCATCCACATTGCGTATCACCACCGCGCCCATCCCGACCGTGGCTCCGCTCCCTATCTCCAGTCCCTGACGAATGGCAGCCGACGCCCCGATCAGGCAGTCGTTGCCCACTGTCACATTGCCGCTCACAGTGGCCCGCGGATTAAACTCATTGAAATCGCCTATCCTGCATTCGTGGCCGATTGTCACATAAGCCTGAAACTTATTGAAATCGCCCACTCTCGCCCTCCACGATATTATCACCCCCGGATAGCATATGTTGCCCTTCCCTATTGCAGCCGCAGAGTCGGTGCGCGCATCCGGATGTATGATTGAAGGCCATGTCAGCAGCCCCTCGAAGCGCCCTGCTATTGCGCGTGCTATCTCCGGGTTTGCTATTGCTATGGCCCCGCAGGCCATCGGCTTCCCGCCTCGTCTGGCCGAAATCAGCGAGTCTCTAAGCTGCGTCTCCTGAACCACAGGCACCCACACACCAGGCTTGAGTTCCATCGCGGTGCGGTCAGGCATCCACGCATTGTCGGCCTCCACAAAGCCGGCTATCTCATACTGGCCGGTTTCGAGAGCAATTAGAGCGGTTTCGGCGGCAAATCCCGCCGCACCGAATATATATAGCGGAGATTTCATTCCTTGATAATCTTATCTTATCTAATCTATTTGCGTCGTAATTGCCAGAAAGCCACAGCCGCAGCTGCGGCCACATTAAGCGAGTCCACAGAATGGCTCATCGGTATCTTCACTGTCAGGTCGGCGGCTTCAATCACACTCCGGTCCAGCCCATCACCCTCCGTGCCGAGAATCAGAGCCACCCTCGGCGCCCCTGCCAGCAGCGGAGAGTCTATGCTCACCGAATTGTCTGTCAGCGCCATAGCGGCAGTGGTGAATCCCAGCGACCGCGGAGTCTCCACCGCATGGTCTATCCACCCCCACGGCACAAGAAACACCGACCCCATCGAAACCCTTATTGACCTCCGGTTCAACGGGTCGCACGACTGCCTCGTGAGCAACACCGCATCCACCCCCAGCGCAGCCGCCGAGCGAAATATAGCTCCGATGTTGGTCGTGTCAGTCACCGCGTCCACCACCGCTACAAGTCTCGCTTCAGCAGTCAGTTGCGCGGCCTCATGCTGCACAGGCCGCTCCATCGCGCAGAGCACACCCCGCGTCAGCGTATATCCCGTCAGAGCCGCCAGAGTCTCCCGGCTCCCCGTATACACCGGCATATCATCCGCACACATCTTGAGCAGCGGAGCCGCATCGCCGGTTATGTGACGCCCCTCGCATAAAAGAGAAATCGGGCGATAGCCGGCACGCAGAGCCACCTCAATCACCTTCGGACTCTCCACAATCATCACACCCTTCTCCGGATTCAGACGGTTGCGAAGCTGATGCTCTGTAAGCGACGCATACACAGCAATCCTTGGGTCACATAGTTCGGTAATCTCAATCGCAGTCATGACCGCAAAGTTACGCAAAATAAGCGAATACCGGAAGCCCTCCCCCAGCCATTATTACATCGCCTCCCATGGAAAATCCCCCCTATCCCAGCGGTGAGCATGTCGCTCACTTTGCGCAGCCCCTCCCTCCTACCCCGCGGAGAGGAACCGGAGAAATGAGTCTGCGAAGCGGTCAGCGTAGGATGAGAATACGGGGCTGGGGTGCCGTCCCCGGAGAGGACGGATTTGTAGGTAGCTCCGGGCTTCAGCCCGGAGAGGTAGGTGAATAGGGTAAGCGTCCCGGAGGAGACGTATCGTGCCGATTTATAATATGTAGCTCCACATTCCCTCCCCCATCCCCGCGTTGAGCAGGTCACAAACTTTGCGTAGCCACTCCCTCATGCTCCGCGGCGAGGAACCGGAGAAAGGAGTCCGCGAAGCGGTCAGATAAGCCAGCTGCCGGTGAGCGAAGCGTAACCGGCAGACAAATCCCCCCTCTACAATTCCCGCAGCGCGCTCGATGCGCGCGAGGAGAAAAAATACGACCGTCATTTCCCATTTCCCATTTCCCATTTCCCATTTCCCATTTTTCATTTTTCATTTTTCATTTCTCATTTCTCAAAACGGGCAAATTAGCAGTTTTTCCCACTCCCCGTCCCCTAACTTTGCATTCGGAAACGCACCACAAAGAGTTGTGGAAACGCCGGTTGGTAGGACGGACTCGTGAAAAGCAGAAACGACAACCCGACCGCGGAATCGGCAGCCGTATTCCGAAGCGAACATTGACATACTTCCATCCTCCCGAGGAATAATCTAAACGGGAACCCGAGAAATACCGGGAAAACGTATGAGAGCCGAAGCGAAAATGGTTGAAATCTCCACATGCGGCGTAGTGAAATGTGGGGCATGGAGCATCGAAGCCGGTGGAGCTTCGAAAATGCGACCATCATTTCTCATTTCTCATTTCTCATTTCCCATTTTAGATTCCCGCGGGTCCGCGCCTTCCGGCAGACTCCACAACGGAAATTGGGGAATTTCCGTTAGGCACCCTATAGGTGTATGGATTGCCTGTCTCAGCACCGATCGTCGCGCGCGGACATCCCGGACCTCAATCCCGCGCAGCCGGGCAGGCTGCACGCGTCTCCGCACTGTCGGTTTGTCAAATTGTCGGGTCTCGGACGCAGAGCTCCCTCCCAGGTTGCTCACCCTTTTCGCGGAAGGCCGCAGAAAAAGAAAGCCTCTGCATCATTTCCCACACCGGGATCTGACGCAGAGGCTTTTGTCGTTTAATGGGTTATGATCAGTGAGCTATAATCTCATAGACCGTGCATGTGCCATTGAGAGCCACCTTTGCAGCATCTGGATTGAAGGTTACGCGGGTGAAGTTTGATGTGATGGGGCGCGATTCCAGCAGCTTCCCGCCGGCATCAAATTGTTTAAGAGTCACATCATTGCCCAGATCCGAGAGAAGCAGCACACTGCTGTTCACCTTATCCGAACGGTCAAAAGTGAGCGATTGGGTCGACTTATAAGAGGTCGTGGGGTCATTGTCAAATGCGCTCAGTGCAGCCTGCGGGTCGGCAGCTTCGATAGCAATTCCGATACGCTCGGGAGTGGGAGGATTGACACTGAACACTCTCACCGAAGCCCAGTTGCGTTTCGGAGAGTGGAGCTTGCGGATGCGCACATAGCGTGCGTCTACAGGCTCATTGGCCGCCCAGCGGATTTCATAGGTGTTGAGCAGCGAGTCGGTCAGTGCTGTCCAGTTCTTTCCGTCCACAGATGCTTCGAGAATAGTGTTGTCGAAATAATCCACATCGTCCACCGAGTTCCTTCCCTGAAGGATTTCCACCTCTTCCACCGGACGTATTTCGCCCAGATCCAGACCGATCCAGTCGCCGTGACGCTGACCGTAGGCAGAAGTATAATAGGTTGAAGGATTGTTGTCGAGCATCAGTTTGCTCAGGGTGGTGGGCAGATTTCTGTAAGTTCCCACAGGGCGGTATGTTGAGGGAGCATGTCCGGCCACACGGGTGTAGAACGCCGACAGCATATTGTCCATCGCGTTTTCATAGAAAGGCTGCAGCTTCATGGTGCCCGATTTGTGAGCATTGAAAGCCTCGCGCTGCTCCGGGGTCATGAGATTGGCCACAAAGCCGTTCCAGAAAGCGGAGTCGTTACCGTTCTCGAAAGTCTTGATGAGTTCGAGAGTGGCGCTGCCGCGCTTTCCGAGATTGCCAAATTCAATGAGCCAGGGGTTGAGCTCGTTGAGGAGCTGCTTGTTTGAAATCTTTTCCATGCGCTCGGGCACCGTCTGGATTTCGGCAAACTGGCGTGCGAGAGCCTCAAACTGCTCGGGAGTATATGAATTGTAGGGGAATGTCTCTGTTTCCCACGACTCTGCGCGGCGATAGCCTGTCTCGGTGTCGGCGGAGTGGATTGCAAATGTGCGGTAAGCCTCCGGGTCTTCGGGAGCTATATCTGCCAGACCGCGTTCCCAGTTGTCTATCGGATTATAGGCTCCAACATTCCAGGTGTAGTCGGCCACACCATAGAGAGCCAGCTTCGAAGCCTCGCCATGTTCCATAGGATTGCTCTCTATGCCCGCCACATCGGCCGATGTCAGCGATGTGTCCAGACCATATGACGGACCCTGCAGGATATAGTTGCGGCAATAGTCGCTCACCGGGAAGTTCCACCAGTAGAGGGCCGGACGTTTGATGCGGGAGTTCACAAACTCAAGGGTCGAGGGAGTGAGGTCGCTGCACACTGCCGACCCGGTCCAGAACACCTCCACATCGGGATTCAGCTTCCGCCCATAGACCGCGAGCTGCCCGTTCTCTCCCGGATTGGCCCATGCCTCTGTATAGTCGGTGGGGCAGATCATCAGATTGGTCACATCCCCCTTGGTCTTCACGAAATCACGGGTCAGGTCGTTGATGAGTTCAGACTGCTTGTTTGAATCGGTGCCTATGCCCGAAATGTCATCAAAGAATATGGCAAACGAGCGTATGCCCAGATCATACATCATGTCGAGCTTATGCACCAGACTGTCGTAGTCCTCCTTGTTCCAGCGTATATCCTGTCCCGGATGGATGGCCCAGACGAAATTCACGCGGTTGCGCTTGCAGGCTTCCACGAGTTCGCTTATCTGGCGCGCCTCCTGTTCGGGATAAGGCTGCCGCCAGTTGGGAGAGCTGTGATAGGGGTCATCTTTAGGACCGTAGATATAATTGTTCATCTTGTTGCGTCCGTAAAACTCGATGAGCGACAGGCGTACATCGTGGCTCCACGGAGTGCCGTAGAATCCCTCCACCACTCCGCGGTAGGGCAGGTCTGGATAGTCGTTGATGGTGAGATAGGGAATCTTCCGCTCGCTGGCCTCCGAACTGTCTATGAGCTGACGGAGAGTCTGAAGCCCATAAAATGCACCGGCGTCGTCAAAAGCGGTGATATGGATGCCTTTCTTGTCCACCACGAGTTTATAGGCGCCGCTCTTGGCTTCAACTCCATGTTTGGCTGCCTCTTTATCGCCAACGGCAATCTGTAGGCGAGCGCCGTTGCCCGACTCGGTTATCCCCAGATGGCGCAGGTCGTCGCTGTAGATGCCACCTTTCTTGCCTGAAGGATAGCTGATGCCGTCGCCCACATACAGGCTGCCCGAAGGAGCCATATCAAGAGCATGGGGAGTGGGGTTGATGATGATGCCTTTATGATCCAGGTTCTGTCCCGGCACCATACCGTAGCGCTGCGACTCCTTGCGCTGGGAGGCGAGATCCACCGTCTCCTGAGCGGCGGCCGGCATCATCGCCGCGCCAAGCAGCAGGCTGAGGGTAATTGTCTTTAAGGTATTCATAGCTATGATATAAAATTTCGTTTGCATAAATAATAAGGCTACACAAAGGTAGCACATTTATTTTTTGCGCGGAAAAAATTTGTTGGAAATAGAAACATTATATAAATTTGCAGCGTTAACGAATATATCGTTCCACACACACTTAAAAGATAAAAGGAAAGCAACATGCTGACTCACGGATTTAACGCATACTCATATTGGTGGCGCATCGGTAGGCATATCGATGGCATATTTTCGTGCAGTTAATCATATAAGGATATTATTTCTGAAACCGGCCATCGACTCATAATCGTGGCCGTTTTTTTTGTAACTATAGTTTCAACTCTAATCAACCCGAAGAGACAATGAAAGAGTTCACCCACATACTCCCGGTAGACAGCAGCGGATTTTACGGACGCTACGGCGGAGCATATATCCCGGAGATACTTCACTCAAATGTAGAGAAGCTCAAAGAAGCCTTCTATCGCTATGCGTCCGACGATGAGTTTATGGCCGAATACCATAGATTGCTCCGTGACTACGTGGGTCGCCCCACCCCGCTCTATAGAGCCGACAGACTCAGCAGCCACTACAACACCAATATCTATCTTAAGCGTGAAGACCTCAACCACACCGGAGCACATAAGATAAACAATGCCATCGGCTCCGTGCTTCTGGCCTGCCGCATGGGCAAGAGGAGCATCATAGCCGAGACCGGAGCCGGTCAGCATGGTGTGGCCGTGGCCACAGTGTGCGCTCTCATGGGGCTGGAATGTGTGGTCTATCAAGGTGCGCTCGACGTGGAGCGCCAGCAGCCGAATGTGCAGCGCATGAAGATGCTCGGAGCCAAGGTTGTGCCGGTGGAGAGCGGCAACAAGACTCTCAAAGACGCCACCAACGAAGCCATCCGCCACTGGTGTTGCCACCCCGAAAGTTTCTATGTGATCGGCAGCACGGTTGGCCCTCATCCTTATCCGGAGATGGTGGCCTATTTCCAGTCTGTGATAAGCAGCGAAATCAAAAAACAACTCTCGGAGCTTACCGGCCGCGACTATCCCGATGCAGTGATTGCCTGCATTGGCGGTGGCAGCAATGCCGCCGGAGCATTCTATCATTTTATCGACAATGACAAGGTAAGCCTCATTGCGGCCGAGGCCGGAGGCCTGGGAGTAGACTCCGGAATGACTGCCGCAAGCATAATGGCCGGCACGGAAGGCATAATCCACGGTGCGCGGACACTGGTGATGCAGACTCCCGACGGACAGATCACAGAGCCCTATTCCATATCTGCCGGACTCGACTATCCCGGTGTCGGGCCTCTCCACGCTCATCTGGCCAAAACTGGACGCACACGCACAGTGGCCGTGAATGATGATGAGGCTCTGGAGGCTGCTTTCCGCCTCACACGCACTGAAGGCATCATCCCGGCTCTCGAATCGGCCCACGCGCTTGCGGTGCTCGACAAGATTCAGTTCGCTCCCGACGCAACCGTGGTGGTCAACCTCTCCGGACGCGGAGACAAGGACATGCACACATACATGAAATATGCAAAGTAACCACTCACCATATATGAAATTCGAAATCACAGTAAAATCGTTCGAGCTTCCCGCCGATCTTGAAACTCCGGTGGGCATCTATCTCAAGATTCGCGACCTCTTTCCGGAGAGCGCTCTGCTCGAAAGCTCCGACTACCACACTTCGCAAAATTCGCTCAGCTACATAGGCATCGACCCTCTGGCTGAATTCACGGTGGCCGGCAACACAGTTAAATGCACCTACCCCGACGGCACAGGCTATGAAAAACCCATCACTCCTGAGGTGAGTGTGGTGGGAGAACTGAAGAGCTACATCGACTCGTTCAGTCTCGCCGGAGATGTGGCGCCCGATGCCAACGGATTCTTCGGTTATACAGCTTACGATGCGGTGAGATATTTCGACAAGGTGAGCGTGAGCCGCCCAGACAGCTGCTTCAACGGTATTCCCGATATGAAATATATCCTCTTCAGATATATCATAAAGGTAAACCACTATAGGAATATCATGACCATCTATCAGCACATCGAGCCGGGTCGTCCCGATTCGATCGGTCAGATTGTGAGTGTGCTCCGCAACGACAACATAGCTCAATATCCCTTCCATGCCACAGCTCCCGCATCATCCTCAATCACCGACAATGAGTATATGGACATGGTGAGACGAGGCATCGGCCATGCCATGAGGGGCGATGTGTTTCAGATTGTGCTCTCCCGACGCTTCTCGCAGCCGTTTGAGGGCGATGAATTCAATGTCTATCGTGCCCTGAGGTCTGTCAACCCTTCTCCCTATCTGTTTTATTTTGACTTTGGCGATTTCAGGGTGTTTGGCTCCTCTCCCGAAACTCATCTCAAGGTCGATGGTCGCCACGCCTATATTGACCCTATAGCCGGCACCTTCCGTCGCACCGGCAATGATGAGCGCGACCGTGAGCTTGCCGATGCGTTGCTCCGCGACGAGAAAGAGAATGCCGAGCATATCATGCTTGTAGACCTCGCCCGCAATGACCTCAGTCGCGGTGGGCGCGTCAGCATCGAGTTTCTGCGCCAGATACAGTACTACTCCCACGTGATTCACATGGTGTCGCGTGTCAGGGCAGACTTGCCCGAGGGGGCCGATGTGTTCAAGCTCTATGCAGGCACATTCCCTGCGGGCACCCTCAGCGGTGCGCCCAAAGTGAGGGCCATGCAGCTTATTGATGAGATAGAGCCCCACAACCGCATGATCTACGGTGGCTGCATCGGATTTATCGGCTTCTCGGGCAATCTCAATCAGGCCATCACAATCCGCAGTTTCCTTAGCCGCGACAACACCCTCTATTCTCAGGCCGGTGCCGGCATTGTGGCTGCAAGCGACCCCGCCACCGAGCTCCAGGAAACCAACAACAAACTCGGCGCGCTGGTCAATGCTGTGCGCCTGGCCGAAAACTTCGGGCACTGACCGTTTTCCCAACTGTTTTTTCAAACATGGCATTATGAAACTTCTTATTTTCGACAACTACGATTCGTTCACATACAACATTGTCCATGCGGTGAGACAACTCGGCATAGAGCCCGATGTGCGGCGCAACGACTGCATCACTCTCGATGAGGTGGATGCCTATGACAAGATTATAATATCCCCGGGACCCGGCATTCCCTCCGAAGCCGGTATTCTTCCTGACCTCTTGCGCCGCTATGCTCCGGTCAAGCCGATTCTCGGAGTCTGTCTGGGCGAGCAGGCCATAGGTGAATGCTTCGGCGCTAAGCTTGAAAACCTCAGCCGGGTGTACCATGGCATCCGGTCTACCATCTCCATCACCACCCCCGACTATCTTTTCGAAGGTCTTCCGGACCGCATTGATGTGGGCCGCTATCATTCGTGGGTGGTGAGCCGTGAAGATTTTCCGGAGTGTCTGGAGATTACGGCCATGAGCGACGACGGCAATATCATGGCACTCCGCCATAAGGAGTACGATGTGAGAGGTGTGCAGTTTCATCCCGAATCTATCCTCACTCCCGACGGTATGACAATAATCAGCAACTGGATTAACACAACAAGCTCTAAAAGATGAAAAACATACTCGTAAAACTCTCCGAGCATAAGACTCTCACCCATGACGAGGCGCGCCAAATTATGCTCGCCATAGCCGACGGGCGTTTCAACGACGCGCAGCTTGCCGCTTTCATGACTATCTATCTCATGAGGAGCATCACTCTCGACGAGCTCACTGGATTTCAAGACGCTATTCTTGAGAGACGGGTGGCTGTAGATTTCGGTGGCGTGAAGGCTATCGATATAGTGGGCACGGGTGGCGACGGGAAAAACACCTTCAATATCTCTACCGCCTCATGTTTCGTGGTGGCAGGTGCCGGACGCAAGGTTATAAAACATGGCAACTACGGCGCAACTTCTGTGTCGGGGGCCTCCAATGTGCTTGAAGCTCATGGCGTGAAGTTTACCTCAGACTCCGACATCCTTCACCGTTCGCTTGAAGAGAGCGGGGTGTGCTATCTCCACGCTCCCTTTTTCAGTCCGGCTCTCAAGAGTGTGGGTCCGGTGCGCAAGGCTCTCGGAGTGCGCACATTTTTCAATATGCTCGGTCCGCTGGTCAATCCGGTGCGTCCCGAGTATCAGATGCTCGGAGTCTATAGCCTGAAAATGCTGAGGATGTATAAATACATCGCACAGCGCGAGCATATCAACTGCACGATAGTCCATTCGCTCGATGGCTACGACGAGATTTCACTCACATCGCCCTTCATGGTGTCCGACACCTGCGGAGAGCATCTTCTTAATCCCGGTGACATCGGATTTCCGGTCGTCACACAGGAGAGTCTATATGGTGGCGACACTCCAGAAGAGGCATCGGCTATATTCGACAGTGTGCTAGCCAACCGCAGCACCCTTCCGCAGCGCGACTGTGTGGTGGTCAACTCTGCCTTTGCTCTCCGCACTCTTGAGCCAGAGCTCTCTGTCGGTGAAGCGGTGGCGCTTGCCGAAGAGTCGCTTTCATCTGGAGCGGCCGAGAGATGTTTCCGTCGTTTCGTAGAAATCAACAGTTGAGCTATGGCTACGATTCTTTCAGAAATAGTGTCGCGCAAGCGTGCCGAGGTCAGTGCCCTGAAGGCAGCCGGCTACTATGCTCCATTCGATAGCGTGGAATCTACCACCGCTCCCGGCAAGCTCTCCATGAGCCGTGTGCTGATGGCCGACACCACAGGTATAATAGCTGAATTCAAGCGTCGGTCGCCGTCAAAGGGCGACATTCATCCGATGGCCGATGTGGCTGAGATTGTTCCGGGATATGAGGCTGCGGGTGCCGCGGCATGTTCTGTGCTTACCGATACTCCCTTCTTCGGTGGGTCGGCCACCGATTTTGCCGTGGCGCGGAGAGAATCACGTCTGCCGTTGCTGCGCAAGGAATTCATCGTAGACGAGTGCCAGATAAGAGAGGCCGCATTTCTGGGAGCCAACGCGGTATTGCTGATAGCCTCAGTGCTCACCCGTGAGGAGATTGAGCGCTTTGCCTCTCTTGCCCATAGGCTTGATATGGAGGTGCTGCTTGAGATTCATGGAGCCGACGAATTGCCGAAGATAATAGATGAAGCAGATATGATAGGAGTGAACAACCGCGATCTCAACACCTTCACCACAGATATCGGCATGGCGGCCGATATTGCGGCTCTATTGCCGGAGAGGGCGGTGAAAGTGGCCGAAAGCGGCCTTTCATCGATAGCTGAGATTCGCTCGCTCCGCAGCCGGGGCTACCGCGGCTTCCTGATAGGCGAGACCTTTATGAAAACTCCCGACCCCGCTGAGACATTAAGGAAATTTCTGGCACGATGAGCAGAGAAAAGATGATGATAAAGGTGTGTGGCATGAGAGAGCCGGCCAATATCCGGGCTGTAGAGTCTCTCGGTCCGTCGCTCATGGGATTCATTTTTCACGATGGGTCTCCACGGTGTGCGGCGGGAGTTGCCCCGGAGGTGGTGAGAAACCTTGCAAACGGAGTGAGGCCTGTGGGAGTGTTTGTCAATCGGTCTGCCGACTATATAGACAAGACGTGCCGTGAGTATGGTATCGGCATAGTGCAGCTCCACGGCGATGAGACTCCCGGCGATTGTCGCGAATTGTCGCGGCGAGGCTATGAGGTGATGAAGGCGATAGCCGTGACACCCCATATAGACTGGGAAGCCTACCGGCGTTATGAAGGTGTGGTGAGCATGTTCGTGCTTGATTCGAGTTCGCCACATCGAGGCGGATCGGGGTGTAAGTTTGACTGGTCTGTGTTGCGCGGTTATCCTCTGTCTGTGCCCTATCTGCTCGGCGGAGGGATTGGACCCGATGATGCCTCTCTGGTAGCAGCCACTGCATATCCCGGCATGGCCGGAGTGGATCTCAACAGCCGTTTTGAGGAGTCGCCGGGTCTGAAGAATCCGGATATCCTGCGGTCATTTATTGTATCACTTGGTAAAACTGAAGAAAATGAATAGAATTCAATCGCTTTTTGAAAGAAAACCGGACCGGCTGCTATCGGTCTATTTCACCGCCGGATTCCCCGCTCTTGAATCAACCGGCGAGATTATCCGTGCTCTTGATGCCGGAGGAGTCGATATGATAGAGGTGGGAGTGCCTTTTTCCGACCCTATGGCCGACGGCACGGTGATTCAGGAAAGTTCGTCGGCCGCACTGGCCAACGGCATGACTCTCGAACGGCTGCTTGCGCAGGTGGAAGACGCACGGCGGAGTTGTCCTGATATACCTATGGTGCTCATGGGCTATCTCAATCCCATGTATCAGTATGGCATCTACAGGCTCTTTGAGCGTTGCAGCCGAGTTGGCATAGACGCGCTTATCATTCCCGACCTCCCTTTCGATGAATATATGCGCGACTACAAGCCGCTGTGTGAGAAGTATGGCATCCCGGTAATCATGCTCATCACTCCCGAGACCTCCGACGAACGCATCCGGCTGATAGATGACAACTGCTCCGGATTCATCTACATGGTATCGGCAGCATCCACCACCGGCACACGCGACCGGTTTGATACCGCCCAGACAGACTACTTCCGCCGTATCGACAGCCTCAACCTGCGCAATAAGCGGCTCATAGGATTCGGCATATCCAATCCCGAGACCCTGCGTCAGGCATGGCGATATTCGTCGGGAGCTATTATAGGCTCGATGTTCATAAAATGCCTTCGGAACACACCAACCCCTGCTGCAGCCGTACAGACTCTTCTCACAAAAGTGCTCCCTACCCCCGAATAATTATCCACTCACGGCGGGTTTTGCTGATTTTATGCAGTGAGAGTCGATGGAGATTGGCTAAAAAAGCGTAACTTTGCGGCCGAAAACCCTTTGGTGGGGTGTTTCGATTGATAATTAAACCATTATTTTTATTTTTATGGATTTTAGCTGGTTGATAAGCCTTCTTGGACCCGGCAGCACAAGTCTGGCGAGCACTCTGGTGCTCTACTCATTTGTGATAGCGATGGGTGTGTATCTGGGCAAGCTGAAGCTCGGCGGTGTGTCGCTCGGAGTGACTTTTGTGCTTTTCGTGGGCATTATTATGGGCCACTTCGGATATGTGGTCAACGCGGAAGTGTTGAAATTTATCCGCGAGTTTGGCTTGATACTGTTTATTTTCTCTATCGGTATTCAGGTGGGTCCCGGTTTCTTCTCTTCGTTCAAGAAAGGAGGAATGAGGCTCAACGGACTTGCTGTGCTCGGCATAGCTCTCAACGTGGCGATAGTACTGGCCATCTATTTCATAGACGGCGAAACGAGCATTGAGGCTCTGGTGGGCGTGATGTCGGGTGCGGTGACCAACACCCCCGGTCTTGCAGCCGCACAGCAGGCCATCGACACTCCCGAGGCCATCAACATAATGTCTATGGGTTATGCGGCCGCATATCCTCTGGGTGTGTGTGGCATAATCGGAGCGATGTTTCTCATCAAGGCGCTGTTTAAGATTAAGACAGACCGTGAGATTCGTGCCATAGAGGAAGCCACAGACAATTCCCATCTCAAGCCTGAGATTATCTCGGTTGAAGTGACCAATAAGCTCATCGACGGTAAGTCGCTGCGTCAGATTCATGATATTATCCAGACCGACTTCGTGATTTCACGTCTTATCGGTGAGGAGGGTAAGATAATAATCCCTGTGTCGGCCACTCAGGTGCATGTGGGCGACAAGCTCTATGTGGTGATTTCAGCTCAGGATGTGGAGCGCTTTGAGGCTGTGATTGGTCCGCAGATTGAGATGGACTGGGAAGCTACCCAGCATGATGTGGTGTCGCGCCGCATTGTCATCACTAAGAGTGAATATAACGGGGTGTCGCTCGGCGCTCTCCGTCTCCACACTGCCTACAAGGTCAACGCCACCCGTGTGAACCGTGCCGGTGTAGACCTTCTTGCCTCACCCAATCTCCGCCTGCAGATGGGCGACCGTATTACAGTGGTGGGCGACCTCAACGACATTACCCGTCTGGGCGAGAAGCTCGGCAACTCGATGAAACGCCTCAATGAGCCAAATATGATAACCATCTTCGTGGGTATCCTCTTCGGTATCATAGTTGGCTCCATCAACGTGGGCTTCGGCATGAAGCTCGGTCTTGCCGGAGGTCCGCTGGTTGTGGCTATCCTCCTGAGCCGTTTCGGCTATAAATTCAAACTGGTCACCTACACCTCGTCGTCGGCATCATTGCTTATGCGTGAATTGGGTATATGCCTGTTCCTTGCCTCTGTGGGCATATCGTCGGGAGCGGGATTTGCCGAGACGGTGTTCAACTCCACCGGTATGTGGTGGGTAATCTGGGGCTTCATGATCACCTTTATCCCCCTCGTGGTGGTAGGCTGCATTGCCCGCGGAGTTTATAAAATCAATTTCCTCACTATCATGGGTCTCTTCTCGGGCGGCTATACCGATCCGCCGGCTCTGGCCTATGCCGCCGGCTCTACCGGCAGCGATGCTCCGGCTGTGGCCTATTCTACGGTCTACCCGCTCACCATGTTCCTGCGAGTGGTGGCCGCACAAGGATTGATTCTCTGCTTCATGTAAGCCGCAAACATAACTATATACAACGACCGCGCCCCGGACAGTCACTGAGACTTCTCCGGGGCGCTGTGGTATTATGAAATCCGGAATATTATTCGTCGGATTTGGTGGGGATATGTTCTGCAAGTTTGGTTTCAAGCTGCTGTGCCTGATGCACACCGTAGCCACGCCACACTGCCTCTCCGTCTTTGAAAAGAATCAGAGTGGGGACAGATTGAATGCGATACTGCGCAGACAGTTCGGGGTTGCGGTCAACATCAATCTTGAGAATCTGCACCTCGTCCCCCATCTTGGCTTTCACCTCTTCAAGAATAGGAGCCTGAACTTTACAGGGGCCACACCAGGTGGCGAAGAAATCCACGAGAGTGGGTTTCGAGCTTTTGATAATGTCGTTGAATTCGCTCATAGTGTAATATGTTTTAGTGTTGTATGTTTGTGTTTTCTATCTCTGAGTTGTCATATAAGAAACGTCTGCGGAGGGCAGAATGTTCCCTCACGAAGGTTTATTCGTAATGTGTGAGGAAAGTTCGGTAATTCTTCCTAACTTTGAGGAAAACATTTTAACCCAACTTTATCTAATGAGATTTTTGTATCAAAGCATTCTGTGGGCCGCTCTGACTTTAGGCAGGGGCTCCGGAGCATTGGCGCAGACTTTAAGCGAGACGGCTGTCGGTGTGACCGGTGTGGCACAGATTAATCCAACTACTGTGGAGGTCAGTCTGGCAAATGGCAAAAGACTGGCAGTGGATTTCTACGGCGACAACATCTTCAGGGTGTTTCGCGATGACAATGGTGGCATAATCCGCAATCCGTCGGCTCAACCGCCGGCCGATATCCTGGTGAAGAATCCCCGCCGTCCTATAGGTGGAATCATAACTGCCGACAAGGGGGACGCCATCAGTGTCACAACTCCCAGGGTCGAACTGAAATGGAACAAGGCCGACGGTCTGATGAGCGTCACCGACCTGAAAACTGGGAAAACAGTGATGCAGGAGACCGCTCCGGTGAAATTCGAGAAAGGACGCACCACTATGACCCTTGCCGAGAATCCAGAAGAGTATTTCTACGGCGGTGGTGTGCAGAACGGACGTTTCTCCCACAAAGGAAGGTCTATAGCTATCGAGAACCAGAACAGCTGGACGGACGGGGGAGTTGCATCACCCACTCCTTTCTACTGGTCGACAGGCGGCTATGGAGTGATGTTTCATACTTTTGGCAAGGGAAAATATGACTTCGGTGCCGAAACTCCGGGCACGGTAGGGCTGACTCACGATACTGACTATCTCGACGCATTCGTGATGGTCGACGAGACTCCTGCCGAGCTGCTGGGCGATTTCTATCAGCTCACCGGCAATCCGGTGCTTCTGCCGAAGTTCGGTTTCTATGAGGGCCATCTCAACGCCTACAACCGTGACTTCTGGAAAGAAGATGAGAAAGGAATCCTTTTTGAAGACGGCAAACGCTACAAGGAAAGCCAGCGCGACAACGGTGGCATAAAGGAGAGCCTAAACGGCGAGAAGGATAACTATCAGTTCTCGGCCCGTGCGGTGATTGACCGCTATGCCACCCACGACATGCCTCTGGGATGGCTACTCCCCAACGACGGTTACGGTGCGGGTTACGGGCAGACCGAGACCCTTGATGGCAATATAGCCAACCTGAAGTCGCTTGGTGACTATGCCCGCGACAAGGGTGTGGAAATCGGTCTGTGGACGCAGAGCGACCTCCATCCGAAGGCTGATGTGAGCGCTCTGTTGCAGCGCGACATAGTGAAAGAGGTGCGCGATGCGGGAGTGCGTGTGCTGAAGACCGATGTAGCCTGGGTGGGCGACGGCTACTCGTTCGGACTCAACGGTGTGGCCGATGTGGGTGAGATTATGCCCTATTATGGCAACGACGCACGTCCGTTTATCATCTCTCTCGACGGCTGGGCCGGCACACAGCGCTATGCAGGTGTGTGGAGCGGCGACCAGACCGGCGGTGAGTGGGAGTATATCCGCTTCCATATCCCGACCTATATCGGTTCGGGTCTGTCCGGTCAGCCCAATATCACATCTGATATGGACGGAATATTCGGTGGCAAGAATGCGGCTGTTAATATCCGCGACTTCCAGTGGAAGACATTCTCACCTATGCAGCTCAACATGGACGGCTGGGGAAGCAACGAGAAATATCCCCATGCTCTCGGAGAGCCCGCGGCTTCGATAAACCGCAACTATCTTAAGCTCAAATCGGCACTGTTGCCATATGCCTACACTTTCGCACGCGAGGCAGTGGACGGTAAGCCTCTCATCAGAGCCATGTTCATAGACTATCCCAACGCCTATACCTACGGACCGGCTACCCGCTACCAGTATCTTTACGGTCCGTATTTCCTTGTGGCTCCCATTTACCAGTCAACCGCAGCCGATGCGGAGGGTAATGACCGTCGCGACGGTGTGTATCTGCCCGAGGGAAAGTGGATAGACTATTTTTCAGGTGAAACCTACGACGGAGGAGTTGTGGTCAACGGCATCGATGCTCCGATATGGAAGCTGCCGGTGTTTGTGAAAGCCGGTGCGATCATTCCGATGGTCAATCCCAACAATAATCCGAAAGAGATCGACCGTGGTCTGCGAATCTATGAGTTCTATCCCGAAGGACGTTCGGAGCTCACAGAATATGATGACGACGGCCTGACCGAGCAGTATAAGGCCGGTGAGGCTTGCGTGACCACACGCATCACATCAGAGGTCAATGCCAAGGGTGACCTCACCATCACAATAGATCCGTCGAAGGGTAGCTATGATGGCTATGAGTCTAAGAAAGCCACCGAACTTATAATTAATGTGAGTGCGGAGCCGAAAGAGGTGACCGCCCGTATCGGTGCTTCCAAAGTAAAAATCACAAGGGTGGCTACCCGCGCAGAGTTTGAGAAGGGGACAAACGTGTATTTCTACGATGCCGCTCCCGAACTCAACCGTTTCTCCACGCTCGGAACCGACGCGGCTGCCGTGAGCGTGAAGAAGAATCCGCAGGTGATGGTGAAACTTGCGAAAACGGATGTAAATGCCAATGGCGTGAGTGTGGATGTGAAAGGCTTTGTATTCAACATGCCAAACACACGTCTGGCATCTCACGGCACTCTCACGGCACCCGAGGCCGGTTTTGCCGAAGATGCTGTAGAGGCATATCAGCTCACCCCCTCATGGAAGGCTGTGACCAATGCCGATTTCTATGAAATCGAGTTCGACGGAATGCTTTATACCAATATCCGCTCTCTCTCGCTTCCGTTTGACGGGCTTAAGGCAGAGACCCCCTATGAACTCAAGATCCGTGCGGTGAATGCCGACGGTGCAAGCGACTGGACCACCCTTACCGCCACAACCAAGAGCAATCCGCTTGAATTTGCCATACATGGCATCCGTGGTGAGAGCAGTGCGGAGATTCAGCCCGGATTTGAGGTGAGCCGTCTGTTTGACTTTGCCGAGAGCGGTGATATGTTCCACACCCGCTACCGCAAGGATGCGATACCGTTTGACCTCACTATCGATCTCCAGAGCGTGAACACTCTCGACAAGATGAAGTATCTGCCACGCACTGACGGAGGCAATGGCACTATACTCCGCGGCGATGTGGCCTACAGCTATGACAAGCAACACTGGACTCCGGTGGATTCCTTCGTGTGGGAGCGCAACGGCGATGTGAAAGAGTTTGTATTCGCCGAACGTCCGCAGGCCCGCTATATCCGTATTCACGTGACCGAAGGTGTTGGCAACTATGGAGCCGGCCGCGAACTGTATGTGTTCAAGGTGCCCGGCACAGAGAGCTATCTCCCCGGTGATATCAACTCCGATGGCCGTATAGATCAGAATGACCTCACTTCTTATGGCAACTACAACGGTCTGCGTCGCGGTGACTCCGATTTCGGCTACATCAGTGTGGGCGATATCAACCGCAACAATCTCATAGACGCCTACGATATCTCTGTTGTGGCTACCCGTCTGGATGATGGTGTGGAGGATGATGACTACGCCGACCCTCTTGCCGGTACAGTGACTGTAGAGATACCGAAGGCTATCGTTGCTGCCGGTGATACTGTGACAATTACCGTAAGCGGTGCCGGACTCAAGAGCGTAAACGCCATCAGTTTTGCTCTTCCTTATGACCAGAAACGCTGGGAATTTGCCGGTGTGGAGGCTGTGAAGACCGGAAATGCAGAAGATATGACCTACGACCGTCTGCACACCGACGGCACAAAAGCTCTCTATCCCACATTCGTAAATATCGGTCAGCAACCCGATATCACAACAGGCGATGAGGTGACGCCGCTGTTCAGAGTGCGCTTCAAGGCTCGTCAGCGCGGTGCGTTTACAGGCAAGCCCCAGGATGGCATGATTGTCGACAAGAAGCTCAACACCATAGCTTTCTAGGAAGATTAGATAGATTATCAATTTAACTGAGGGACGGAGAGCCGAACAGACTCTTCGTCCCTCTCTCTATTTTTATACGCCCCTTCATGTGGCGGGTTTATTCAGTGCTCACGCCGAGTGATACTGGTGAGTAACCGCTACAGGCAGGAGAGTTTCCAATCTCAAAACAGTATCCGGATGCTCTCACTTCGTGAATTTCTGATGGCCTGATAAAACGGATGCCTGAGGATGTGGTGGGTGGGGATTAGAGGCGGGGGAAGGTGGTGTGGCGGCGGAGGAAGTAGGCTGCCAGGATGCTGAGGGGGCGGTTGGGGTGGCTGGTGAGGAGGTCGGGAGCGTCGGGATTGTCGAGCGTCGGGAAGTCGGAGCGCATACGGGCAAAATGGCGATGAGCACGCCAGATGGCGGCGGCTTCGCTCCATCGGAGGGTGGCCACGGCTTTGCTCCAGGCAATGGTGTCGAGCAGCCGGCGCACAAAGAGGCGGCGGGTGCGCACGCTCGCGGGGAGGTTTTTGTGCATCATCAGAAGGTTGTTGCGGAAGTTGAGGTAGGTTTTGCGTGGGTCGTTGGCCGAGAGAGAGGCTCCTCCGAGATGGCGCACTGCGGCCGATGTGACTGCTACCACGCGATAGCCGGCGAGATGCATGCGCCAGCAGAGGTCTATCTCTTCCATGTGGGCGAAAAATCGGGAGTCGAGTCCGCCCACTGCCTGATAGGCAGATGTGCGTACCATCAGGGCTGCTCCTGAGGCCCAGAATATATCGGTGGGTTGGGTGGAGTCGTATTGGCCATTGTCGGGTTCTACAGTTGAGAAGATGCGTCCGCGGCAGTAGGGATAGCCGTGGCGATCAAGAAATCCGCCGGCAGCTCCGGCATATTCAAACATCCCTTCCTCGCGCATAGACAGGATTTTGGGCTGGCAGGCGGCTATGTCGGGCGACTGACGCAGGCATTCAAGCATAGGCGGTAGCCATCCGGGTGTGGGGGCGGCATCGGAATTGAGCAGCACGGTATATTCGTAGCCGGCTTCGGCGATAGCTCGGTTATAGCCTTCGGCGAAGCCAAGGTTTTCAGGGAAGGAGATGATTCTTACCGAGGGGAAGCGCTTGCGGAGCATTGAGAGCGAGCCGTCGGTGCTGCCGTTGTCGGCCACGATTATTGTGGCAAGATCGGGTGGGGTGTTGGCAATGGCGGCAGGAAGATAGCGGCGCAGCAGGTCTTCGCCGTTCCAGTTGAGTATGATTACGGCTACTGAGGGATTCTGGGGGCGGTTCATAGGGTTACGGGGTGTTTCCATCTGTTGTGTGTCCAGAGCCATTCGGCCGGGTCACGGCGAATGGAGTTTTCAAGCATAGAGGCATATAGCCGTGTGAGAGGCCATGGGGCGGAGTCGTGAGGAGGATTCATGGGGAGGATGCTGATGCGATAGTGGCCGCGCGATGTGCGCTGCAGGTCGAAATAGACAGCTGTGAGTCCGAGCTTATCGATGAGGGTCTCTGTGCCTGTGATCATTGCCGTGGGGCGGTTGAGAAACAGGAGGTGACAGGTGGGGTCGCCGTGACTCGGCTTCTGGTCGCTCATGAAGCCTGTTATGGTAATCAATCCTCCGGCCCGGGCGCGAAGAAGGGTGCGGAGCACTGTGGCTTTCGGGATGCATACGGCCCCGAAACGGGAACGGAGCCGGAGCATCAGGGTGTCGAACCATCGGTTGCGCAGCGGCCGATAGACCTGGCCAAACTGCACTGTAGCCGCCAGTGATGGAGCGGCAAGAGGCATGGCGGTGACCCATTCCCAGTTGAAAGTGTGTGAGAAATAGGCGGCAACGCTTTTACCCTCGGCCACGTATTGGGAGATGTGTTCCAGCCCCGTAAACTCAATGCGGCGTTTCATTTCCTTTGGCGACATGGTGAGCATGCGCAGTGTCTCGACTATATAGTCGGCGAAATTCCGGTAGAAGCGGCGCTCGATTTCGCGGCGCTGGCAGGATGATAGCTGCGGGAAACAGGCTTCGAGATTAGAGCGGACGATGTCGAGACGATAACGCACCACACAACGGGCGAGCCATGCAAGGATGGTGGCCAGGGGATAGAGCATCTGCAGGGGCAGCCGTGAGATGGCGGTCAGGAGCCATGAAGCGGGAGCGAGAAGTAGGTTGGTGGCGGTCGGGGTCATGGTGTGTCAGAGTGCAACGGTTGCGGACAGGTCTGCATGAGGGTCAGACGCCGGCGCCTCCGCCAGCCTTACATTGACTATGGTGTTGGCCAGTGACGGGTCGGCAGGGAGAGCTACTTTGAGATAATTGTCTGTAAATCCATGCATCATTCCGTCGGCGCTGACGGAGTGTTCAACAAGGACCGGTCGGACTGTGTCGACAAAGCGCGAGGTGAATTCGGCGAGTTTGCGCTCGGAGATATCAATCATGTGGCGTGAGCGGAGATGGCGCTCTTCCTGGGGGACTATGCCGTCAATGGAAAGGGCGCGGGTGCCGGGACGCTCGGAGTAGGGAAACACGTGGAGGCGGCTTACAGGCAATGACTCCACAAAAGCTGCGGAGTCACTGAAGAGTTCAGGTGTCTCTCCGCGTGCGCCGACAATAAGGTCTACTCCGATGAAGGCGTGTGGCATCACTTTTCTGATATGCTCCACCCGGCTGCGGAAGAGAGCGGTGTCGTAATGCCTGCGCATGAGACGGAGCACTTCGTCGCTCCCCGCCTGCAGGGGGATGTGGAAATGGGGCATGAAGCTGCGCGATTGTGCAACCCAGTCGATAATCTCTTCTGTGAGGAGATTGGGCTCGATTGACGATATGCGGTAGCGGCTCACCCCTTCTATGGTGTCGAGCCGGCGGATGAGGTCAAAGAATGTCTCGGATGTGCCTTTGCCGAAATCGCCGACATTCACTCCGGTGAGCACTATCTCTTTGGCTCCGCCGGCGGCGGCGTCACGTGCTTGTGACTCAATCTGGGCTATTGTGGCCGAACGGCTTCTGCCTCGGGCAAATGGAATTGTGCAGTAGGAGCAGAAGTAGTCGCACCCATCCTGCACCTTGAGAAACCATCTGGTGCGGTCGCCTTTGGAGCATGAGGGTGAAAACTCCCTGATATCCTTGCCGGGAATCACATCTGTGACCGGTGTGCCGGTTGCGAGCCAGGAGTCTATGTATTCCGCCAGGCGGAGTTTGCGGTCGGCTCCGGCCACAACCGCTACTCCGGGGAGTGTCTGCACCTCGTCGGGCTTGAGCTGTGCGTAGCATCCGGTCACCACTATTGCGGCCTGCGGAAAGCGGCGTGCGAAGGCGCGGATGGTCTGCCGGCATTTCTTGTCGGCGAGTTCGGTCACGCTGCAGGTGTTGACCACCACGATGTCGGGTGTTTCTCCGCGCTGTGCGCGGATGATTCCGCGGTCGGCGAGGATTCGTGCCACAGTGGATGTCTCTGCGAAATTGAGTTTGCATCCGAAGGTGTGGAAGAGTGCCTTGCGGGTGCCGAAAGTGGTGTTGTCTATCATACTGTCTGCAAAGTTACCACATAAACCGCGAATGCAAAAACCGATGTGCAACATTTCGGTTCTCTTCATTGTTTTACAAGTGTATGACTTACACAGAAAATCTTCTACAGATATATGCCGCCAGTTTCCGCTCCAATTGGCAACTGCCGGCTCTCACAGACTATGTGAGCGGTGAAAATCTCACTTATGCGGATTTTGCCTTGCGCATAGCCCGCACACACTTCTTTTTCCGTGAACTCGGACTGAAGCAGGGTGATAAGGTGGCTCTGATGGGCAAGAACACAGTGTCGTGGGTGGTGACTTATATGGCCACGCTCACCTATGGTGCGGTGATTGTGCCGATTCTTCAGGACTTCAATGTGCAGGATGCGCAGCATATAATAAACCACAGTGGGTCTGAGCTGCTGTTTGTGGCTGATGCCATCTGGGAAAATATGGAGTTTGACAAACTGCGCCGGGTCAAGGTGGCCATGTCGCTCGACAGTGCGAAAGTGCTTGCCGAGCATCCTGACAATTCCGGGCGTGCAAGAAAGGCCATACAGCAGTTGCCAAAACTTTTCAAGGCACGCTATCCCGAGGGCTACAAGGCTTCGGATGTGGAATATCCGATGATGCCGTCTGATTCGCCTGCAGAGATCAATTACACTTCCGGCACAACGGGCTTCTCAAAGGGTGTGATTCTCACTCAGAGTAATCTCACGGGCAATGTGGTGTTCGGCATGCGGTCGCATCTCCACTATCAGGGTTCTCGCTGTCTTTCGTTCCTGCCGCTGGCTCATGCCTACGGATGCGCGTTTGATATGCTGGTGCCGCTGGCGGTGGGCACTCATGTGACTCTGTTCGGTAAGCTCCCATCGCCCAAGGCGCTTCTTAAGGCTATGTCTGAAGTGCGGCCTAATCTGATTTTGCTTGTGCCTCTGATTCTTGAAAAAATATACCGCAATAAAATTATACCCGAAATATCGAAGCCCGCTATCCGGCGTATGCTGGCTGTGCCGGGTGTGCGGAGTGTTATTCATGGCAAGATACGCCGCAGTCTGATAGATGCATTCGGAGGAGAATTTGAGGAGGTGATTGTGGGCGGAGCGCCGCTCAACCCAGAGGTGGAGCAGTTTCTTCACCGCATCCGGTTTCCATTCACTGTGGGCTACGGCATGACAGAGTGCGGCCCTCTGATTAGCTATACACCCTGGCGTAAGTTTGTGCCAGGATCGGCAGGGCGTATTCTTCCGAATATGGAGGTTAAGGTGGAGAGTCCCGATCCCTCTAAGATAGCAGGTGAAATATGCGTGCGTGGCCAGAATGTGATGAAGGGATATTATAAGAATCCTCAGGCCACCGAAGCTGTGCTCGACAAGGATGGCTGGCTGCATACGGGCGATATGGGGACTGTGACCGACGACGGCACTATCTTCATAAAAGGGCGCTCGAAGACCATGATTCTGTCGGCCAACGGACAGAATATCTATCCTGAAGAGATAGAGGCCAAGCTCAACAATATGCCTTATGTGGCAGAGAGTCTGGTTGTGGAGCGCGGCAAAAAGCTGGTGGCTCTCGTATATCCCGATTATGAAGCTATGGACCGCAACCGTGTGACCACCGCCATGCTTCCGGAGATTATGGGCAAGGTGACTCAGGAACTGAACAAGCTGGTGGCTCCCTACGAGCGGATTGACCATATCCAGTTAATAGCCAACGAATTTGAAAAGACGCCGAAACGCTCCATAAAGCGGTATCTCTATAATGCCTGACGATTTAGATACGGTGTGAGAACCTTGAAGGCCGCGATTCCATTACGGAACCGCGGCCTTTTATCGGCTCTGAGTCCGGCTATTATCGGCTCTGAGTGTGGGTCAGAATGACAGGCGGATGTCGGTGGTGAGGCCGGCTGTGAGGCTGAGTCCGGCTATTGATATGCTTTTGGTTGTGGCATCTCCTCCGGCGGGGGTGAACTCAACGGTGAGGGTTGCGTCGGCGGGAAGAGTCTGCGGAATCAGCATCAGGGTGGCTTCTGAGGGTGATATGGCTGTGGAGGGTGTCACGTATGGGCTGCCTTCGGCCGCAGTGAGAGTCACATCGGTGTCTATGGTAAATGTGGCCGGAGCGGAGATGTCGCTCCAAAGTCCGGTCTCAAGATTCAGAGTGGCGGTAGATGGAATCCGGGAGAGAGTGATTGAGGAAACAGTGCATGGGCTCAGTGCATCGCCGGCTGTGAAGGTCACTGCTGCCAGGGCATGGTTGAATGTAAGGGCGCATGGCGACTGCGAGGCATTGACCGGAGTGGCCCGGAGCAGATCGGGCTGTTCCTGCGGATTGGCGGGGACGGTAAAGACTATCGAGGGAGAGCCGGGAAGAGAGCGGTCGGGCATAGCGGTTATGCCTTTGGCTCTATAGGGTGAGTAGGCATTGAAACGCAGGGGTGTGCGGGAGCCCGGCCAGTAGTATTCGCCCACCGGCGACCATGATGTGGCGGAAGTGGCCTGCACGTCATACATATAGTCTGCCGTGAGGGTCGATGATGAGTCGAGTGAGTCGGGGTTGAGCGCCGCGAACACTCCGAAATCAGTAATGGTGGCGTTGGTGACAGGGGTGGCTCTTGAGGCAGCGGTGAGTGATGGTGAGGCAAATTTTATCGGTGTGGCGTGATTGGCTGCATCCGGCTCGTCGTTGCTACATGCCGTAAGGAGGGAGATAAGAAGTGTGGAGAGAAGGGACAGGGATATGTGGTGAATGGTCATGGGGGGTAGGTATGAGTAGGGGAGTTGAATAATATAATAAGGCCGCAAGAGGCAGGATTGTCTCTTGCGGCCGGGAAAGATTAATCAATAGATTCTTCCGCCACCGTGAGGCATATCGATGTCAGATGACGATGATGTCCAGTCGGAAACGTCGACAGTGATTTTAATCGGGTCGCCGAGCACAGACTGTCCGGGATTCGGGTCGTCGGGATCATGATATCCGGCTCCGTGTGTGAAGTCGAGCACGTAGACATACTTCTTGCCCGCCTCCCATTTGGTGTCGATAGGCAGAGCTACCCAACCATATTCGCGGGATTTGGTTTCGGTTGGCGAGGGATAGACAAGAGCGCCGTCGACGGTGGTGACTCTAATCAAAACGCTGAGATATGCTGCGCGTGCGGCGTTGTCGGGGTCACCGACAGGCATCCAAGGGGTGAGCTGCTGCGGTATGAGCATCGCGTTGCCGCTTGCTCCCATTATAGACACCGGTGTGGCGGAGAGGGTCACAGAATCGCAGGAGGTGGCATAGACTTCGGTTTCATGCCACATGTCGAGGGTCCATTGGCCGGTGGTGAAGTCATAGGTGCCTGTGGTCGCGGCACGTCCGATGCGTGCTCCGGCAACAACATACTTATAAGCCTTGCTTTCCGACTTAGCATCTATTTCGATCTGCGAAAGGATGTGTTTGAAGGTGAGAGGCACACCGCTCGCTTCATTGTCCTTACGGTCGCCTGTGGCGGTAGCGGTGATGATATCAATCTGTTGGGAGATTTCTGTGGGAGTGATGAAGTTGGTGATTTGTTTGGTGGTGTTGTCGATGATCACATCTGCTCCCATGTCATCCTGCGAGGGAGCGTAGGCATAGAATGTGAGGGTGTTGTTGTCGCCGGGCCAGTAATATTTCGTTTCCGACGAGAAGAAGCCGTCGTTGCCTTTCGTAAACTGCAGGTTGCTGAAATAGTTGTCGGTGCTTCCGGTCTCAATAGCGGTGACATAAATGTCGGTGAGGTTGGCATTTGTTGTTTCTGCGGCTCTTGAGGCCATTGCCGGCCTGAAGTCTATAGCCATGCCTTGATGCAGATTGACCTCGGGCTCATCTTGTGAGCATGAAGCGAGGCTTGTTCCGATTATACCGGTGAGTATAATGGATAGGAGCGGTGTTTTTCTCATTTTGTGTATGTTTTTTAGTATTATTGAAATCGTGAGTAATGTGTGTGCCGAGGATTCACAGCGAAAGGTTGATGTGTTCGGTCTGCCATTGGTCTATGTCGACATTGAAGGCACCACCCTCTGTATGTTGAACGTTTCTGGGGAGTGTAAGGTTCCGAAGAATTATGTGAACGTGGTGAGGATCCGGCGCATCGCGCACTTGGTCGGTCACATCGGCTGTGTAACACCATTTGGAACCGTCGGCAAGGATGGCATATATGGTGAGGGTGTGGGTGAGGTCGTCGGCGGGCTGAGAGGGGCGTCCGAATGTGAGGAATTCGGCCGAGAGTTTGTCTTCTCTGGAGTTGCCGATGAGAATGAAGGGGTTGGTCACTTTTTCGGGCGAGGCAATCCCTTTTCCGTGGAGGTAGCCCTCGGCCATGCCTGAGATAGTGGCGTCTACTGAAATTTCATCAAGCGCGTCGATATTTTTCACATCGAGAATGTCTACCGTATAGTGGCAGACGGCTTCGACGGGATACATGGTAAGGACCTTATGGGTGTCGGTGTAGCGGAACTCGAAGCCGTCTACACGATGGCCCCACATCATGCCGGGTGTGGCGGCTACACGCTCAGTTTCGTCGGCTCTGCCGGCGGGGAGAGACTGAATGGCTATCTGGTGGGCGGGGAGAACGTGGACATCTGTGGTGATTGTCTTGAACTGTTCGATATCACCGGTGGATTGCTGCACGGCCCAGTCGGTATTGTCGGCGTTCATACACAGGGAATTGTAGCGTCCGAAGGGGAGATTGATCGTGCCTCCGTCGCGTCCGGTGAAGATATAGCGCAACGGCACTCCGCTTTCTTCATCAAACATATAAAGCGCCATTGAATTCGGTTGGGCATCGGGTGCGTTGCGCCAGTCGAACACGACTTCTATGTCGTTTGTAAGGGGTTCGTCGTAGAGCAGGTCTTTATGATGGCACGATGTGAGAGAGGTTGCGCTTATGATAGCCGAGAGCGTGAAGAGTGTGGTGGATAGTTTCATTTCAGGCCTCCTTTCTTAGCATTATAGTTACCGCGGCCAATAAGCCACACGAGTGAAATTTCAGCTTTTGTAGGGCCAAACCAGTTGAAATGGCGGGTTTTCTGCCAGATGTAGAAACCGTTGCCCGGCACGTAATCCACCAGTTTTCCTCCCATGTAGCCCACACCTATGGTGAAGTCTATGTTGAGTCTGCGTCCGATAGGCAGGGAATAGCCATATTCAATTCCGGCCACGGTGTTGCAGCGATCCCAGAGCGTGCCGCCGGGTATGCCTCCCATCCAGCCTTTGCCTCCGAATTCGAAGTCGTAGGTCACAACTCCGGCATAGAGTCCGAGGTGATGACCGGTGAGGGGTTTCTCTTTGGCTTTAGCTCCAAACCACCGGCGCACGGCAATATCGCCTCCGTAGGCGCGCCAGTAGCGATGGCGATGGTCATTGTCCCACCATCCATACATCCAGTTGGCCACCGCCGACCAGTTCTTGCCGAGATAAAACTCGGCGCTTATGCTCGGAATGGCGAGAGCGTCGAGGAGCATATTGGTCTTCAGAGCCATATAAAACGGTTTGCGGGTCTTTGCAGGCAGAAGAGGTATTGACGGGGATGGCAGGGCAGGGGCGCCGGAGGTGAATCTCGCCGGCGTTGGGGCAAGCAGATCGAGCATCGGCAGATACGTGATGTTTAATTGCGATGCGCGTAGCGACGGAAACATTGTGCGATACATGTAGGCATAGGGATGTCCGCCCCCGATTTGGCGGAGTGAGGCAAGGTTGGCCTCTGTATCGGGCATGCCGGCATCTATTGATGCTGTTATGGTTTTGAGCAGCGTAAGCACCCGGTTGCGTGATGGCACGGTTGTGTCGGCCTCGACCAGGCTCAAGAGACCTTTCCAGTCGCGGCCTATGAATGTGAATCCGGTGATTGAGTCGGGTATCGCCACACTGTCGGCCAGAATTGAGAATATGCGGTCGGCACGTTGGCGGGAAAGGGTGGAGTTGATTGCTGTGGAGCCTTCCGGTGAGGCGGCTCCTGTGATGGTGACAGTGCGTGGCACAGCTCCATTGCGGATTGTGCGGATGAGAGGGACAATAGCAGCCCGGTTGCCGTGGAAGTTGAGGTCGGCTTCGGAATGTGACTGGCGGAAATATATCCGGACAGAGTCTGCGGGTACGTCGGCTGTGACCGGTCCGGTTGCAGCAATGGCGATAAGGAGCGAAATAATAGTGTGTCTCATTGCGGTGTGTGTTCGATAGTTGAAACGGCTTCAGCGGAAGGGAGTGAAGAATGTCAGGTCGCTTTCGTTGTATCTTATTAACACACTGCCATGAAAATAGTTTCGGGGTCTTAGTCGGGGGGATATGAAATAAGACTGCCCGTCGGGGCCGAGTGGCGACGGGCAGTGGATTTTGCAGGATGGGGGGGAGCGGTTGAAATCAGCGGCGCGGGCCTGGGCCGAATCCGCCGGGACCGCCGGGACCTCTGTATCCGCCGGGGCCGCCAGGGCCGTCAAATCCACGGCCGGTGGGACGATTCTTTCCGAATGTATTGAACTTCCAGCTCACAGTGGCCATGAAGTAGCGTGACAGACCGTTGAAGCTAGCATCTTCGATGTAGTTGGCTCCGTTGGTGTGGCTGACTGTGGAGCGCTGGTTGAGCATGTCGTAGCCTTTCACGGAGAGAGTGAGCGACTTGTCGCGCAGCATGGGGTAAGAAATCGAGGCGTTCCAAATCCACTGATTGAGGTCAAACCCTTCGCCGTAGCCACGGTTGGCCGAGTAGTTGATGTCAGACTGGAGGATAATGCCTATGGGGGTGTTGTAGTAGGCGGAGAAAGAGCCTCCGAATGTGTGGGTGGTGTTGTCGTTTGATTTGGAGAATGAGTTTCGGCTATACTGGATGCTGTAGCGCGGCCGGAGTTCGAACTCAAGATTGTCGGGTCGGAAAGCTATGCCGAATGATTCGCTTGCGCGGAGTGTTCCGTTGACATTGCGGTTGCCGTTGTTGAAACCCACGTTGCGGTTGTAGTTGGCCGAGATATGGTTGGAAATCTGCCAGAACTTATTGCGAAGCGGCATTGAAATCATATTCATCACCATAGCGTTCCACACCCCGTTGACATTGGCGTAGTAGGTGGTCTGTCCGGCAGTCTGGGTGTTGCGCACGAGGTTGGATATGATGGAATTCTGGGTGAGGTTGAACATGGCCATGAGCATGATGCTGCGCTGATGCTCGGTGTTGAAGTCCTGGAAGCGGAAATTCATATTGTGGGAGAATGAGGGCTTCAGGTCTGGATTACCAACCACGATGTTGAGAGGGTCGGACATATCGGGCACTGGCTGCAACTGAGTGAGCGAGGGCTGCGACGAGCGTCCGTTATATCGGAGGTAGAGCGAACGGGTTTTGTTGAAGCGGTGCCGGTAGTTGACAAACGGGGCGTAGTTCATCACCCAGCGTTCGGGTATGTTGCGTTCCTCATTGATGAGGTCGATGCTCTTTGACATAGTGGGAACGAACGACATACCAACTTCGAGATTCATCGCCTTGGTGACCTGCCGGATGCCGATGCGGGCATTTTGGGTGAAATTGTCGTTGCGGAAGCGGTTGCTGAGGTCTGAATTGAACACTTCGTTGGCGAAATCAATCACAGGGTCGCCCGTAATGCCGGGTTGGGGATATGTGACGGGGTGGTCATAGACCATCTTGTCGGCATTGTTCCAGCGATAGGAGGCGTTGTAGGAGATGGTGAGGAAGCGTCCGTTGGCCACGTTGCCCAAGGGTTCGGTGAAGCTGACACGGCCCGACACGTTGTCGCTCCATGTGTGGTTGCGGTTCACCTGGTCGTAGAGGTCGATGGAGTCGTTGAAGAGATAGAAGATATTGCGGGAGTAGCTGTTTTCAGTCTCGTTGACATTGGAGTGGTTGTAGTTTACCGACACTGAGAATGAGCGGCCTCTGCGTTTGCGGAAGTTATGGTTGTAGATTATTCGTGTGCCGAACTCAATGGAGTGGCCCCTGCTGCCGGATTCATTGAATCCACGGCTCACGAGGCGCTCGCCTCTCATGCCTGAGGAGTTGAGGGTGGAGTCGGCAATCCATGAGTCGTTGATATTGTATGAGAACTGCGGGCGGATTTCGAGGGTGTTGAACGAGTCAGGTTTCCACTCAATTCGGAAGTCGGCGCGGAAATTATCGCCTTTGTCGCGTGAATAGCGTGAGGTGTTGGCAAATGAAACGGAGTCGTCAATCTCGTATCGGCGCTCCTGATGGCGGCGTACGTCGCGGTCGCTGTGGGAGTACATCAGATTGCCACCCACACGGAATATCTCCTTGTTGCCCACATTGAAGTTGAGACCGAGAGCCTGAGATGTGGTGACACCCTGAGTGCCTCCGAAGCGGCGGAAACGGTTGCCGTTGCTGTCGGTGAATCCGAGCTGGTTTACGTTGTTGAAATTGCCGAGGAGGGTAAACTGATTGTCATTCCAGAAACGGTTGACATTAAACTGGCCGAGATAATGGTCGTCTGTGCCATAGCCGGCTTCGATTGTACCGAACCAACCGTTTTTCATGTTTTTCTTCACGGTGAGGTTTATCACGGTTTCCTCTTCGCCGTCGTCGACTCCTGTGAGACGGGCGAGGTCGCTCTTACGGTCAACCACCTGCACTGTCTCAATCATTTCCACCGGAAGGTTTTTAGATGCCACCTTGGGGTCGTCGGCAAAGAATTCCTTGCCGTCGAGCAGAATCTTTGTCACGGTCTTGCCGTTGGCGGTGATGCCACCTTCGGAATCCACTTCCACACCGGGCAGACGTTTGAGCAGGTCTTCGGCCACGGCATTGGGTCCGGTTTTATATGAACCGGCATTGTATTCCACTGTGTCTTCTTTCACCTTTATCTCTGTGCGGACCCCCGTGACTGTCACCTCCTTGAGAGCAATAGAGCTTTCTTCGAGTGTGATAGGGTCGAGTTTTATGTTGGAGGAAGTGAGATTCACATCGCGATATGTGTTGCGGTAGCCGAGATATGACCCTTCGACTATGTATTTGCCGCGTTTCAGGCCGGTAAAGACGAAACCACCGTTGACATCGGTTTTGGTTCCTTTTACGAATGTGGAGTCGGCTTTGAGGAGTCTGACCGTAGCGGCAATCATCGGTTCGCCGTCGATGTCGGCAACAATGCCGCGGATGTCGAGGGCATAGGCTGCACAGAAAGTGATTAAAGCCACGGCTGTGATGATACAGCGGCGTAGTGAGTGGACCATTGTGAGTGGTTAATGATTGGGTTGACGTTAAAAAAAAGTTTTACAATGTGTAGGGAAGGAGAGAAGGGTGAGCAAAACAGAAACTTCCGCCGCACATAGATTATGACGACGGAAGCCTGGAATGGTTTAACGGAATATTATGTTAAAAAGTGTATGCAAATATAATCCGGTGTTGGGCGCTATTTATTGAGCAGATGCTCGGCTGCCTTTGACGAGGCTTCTTTCTTCTCTGTTTTTGCCGGAAAGAGGAGCTTCTCAACCATGTAGGGAGTAAGGGTTGCTGACGGACGGAAGCCCGAGGAGGCTACGTAGCTGGCCACAGAGCTGATGAGCCGCCGTGTGGCGGGGCGATTGTCGATATCTTTCACCGGGTCGGTGCAGAGCACGAACAGGCGTCCGTTGGCCACATTGGCTTCGAATGCGATTCCGAGCTTGCGGTTGTGTTCGTAGGTGTCGATGCTTTGTATCACAGGGGTGAGTTCTCGTGCTTCGGTGAGGTCTATGGCGGTGGAGTTATTGAGGATGTCGGTCCATTGCCAGTCGGCATAGTTGTCGGTAGGAAACGAGCTGAAGGCATGGTTGGAAGCATCAATGAGGGTGCCGACAATCATGGGATTCCAGTTGAACATTATGGGGTTCCAGAAGTGAGATGCAAATTTGGTGTGACGTCCCTCAGGTTTCTCAGGGATGAGCAACACATTCTCGCCCTTTTCAAGACGTGATTTCGCATCTTCCCACGATGTGGTGTAGAGAGGTGTGGAGTTGTCGGTGGGGTAGATCCAGATTTGCCATTCGTTGGATGTGCCGGCTCCCTCTGTGCGGAGGGTGTATTTTCCGGCTTTATCTACGGAAGCGAGCGGCAGGGAGATGGAAAACAGTGAGTCGACCGTGTATTCGCCCACTTTCCTGTGTGGGCTCTGTGCGGCAAGAATCTCTTTGCCGTCTTCGTCGCTAAGGCTCCAGCGGATATTTCCGGCTTTGATGGCGTCGGGGCCGAAATTGTAGACCCCTATTTTGGCTGTAAGGGTGTCGGCGGGAGTGAAGATTCGGCCGGGTATCCGGGCCAGAAGCACCACCGGTCCGCATGACTCGCGGAATTTTTCGGGAGTTACAAGGCCTTTGCTTTCCCAGAATGCGTCGAGAATACCCACATATGCACTGCCCTGACCGGGGAAGTCGGCGAGTCCGAGCAGCTGAAAGCCGCCGGAATTGGGTGTGCGCAGCAGGGACTCGTTAACTTCCTTATATTGAAGCACCGTGTGGGCGCCTGTGGCACGGAGGAAATCTTCGGCCTGGTGGAGCATGCCGTTTTCTTCGAGCGACGAACGAAACACGGCGAAGTTTCTCGGTTCGAGCACCCCGGTATATTTGGCCATTTCGCGGAAGTTGGGATACATGCACCGTTGCCCGGTTTCATGAGCTATGACGGGCACATCGATTCCAGAGGTAGAAGAACGGTCCCAGTCGGTTGACGGCCGGCCTTCATAGACTGTGATCCATCCTTTGTCGGTGACGTGTGAGGCGTAGTATTGGTCGGAAGCCACATGGGTGCGGGCTGTAGAGGCTGAATAGAGATGACGGGGGTCATGAGCCTGCCCTTTTTTGATGAGGTCTTCGAGCACAGCGAAGTCGCCTTCATTCTCATTGCCGTTGCAGTAGAGCAGGAAAGAGGGATGATTGCCGTATTCGTCGAGAATAGCATACATCTCTTTTTCGAAAAATTCGCGCCTGGCCGGGTATTGCCCCACATCTTTTATCCACATGGGCAGCTCCACCTGCAGATACATGCCGAGTTCGTCGGCAGCCTCAAATGCTGCCTGAGGCGGACACCAGGAGTGGAAGCGGATGTGGTTCATGCCATAGGAGCGTATGGTGTGCATGATGCGGAGCCAGTCGGCCTTGTCTGTGGAAGGGAATCCGGTGAGCGGAAACACCGCACAGTCGAGCACTCCGCGGAGATGGATATCGTGGCCGTTGAGGCGGATGTGGTGTGGGCCTTGGGCTACGGTGCGCATGCCGAAGCGTGTGGTCTTTCTGTCGGTTTCTTCAGGTGAGTCTGTGAGAATTTCGGCGCTCAGAGAGTAGAGCGCGGGGTTGAACTCATCCCAGAGGGCAATGTTTTTGCCGAGCGGTATCTCAGTCACAATCTCACGCGGGGAGTCTGGGGTTATGACAGACTGCACAGACTTTATGGTGCGCCGGTCGGGAGTGGTGACAGTCAGTGCGAGCCGTCCGTTTGAAATAGAGTCTTCTGAAACCACGGTCACCACCTTGACGCTCTTTGCATCAGGCTGAGGGTAGGTTTTGAGCGATTTGATGTGGAGTTTAGGCCGGCTGATAAGCCTCAATGCACCGGTGACTCCGTTCCAGTTTGTCTGGGTGTATTCGGTGGTGCCGTGTGCCCAGCTGTCCATCGGATATCTGATTGTATTGTCTATCCTTATGGTAAGTGTGTGGCGTCCGGGTGTGAGCAGGTGGGTCACATCAAATCTGTCGGGGGTGGAGAGTCTTTCGTCGGCTCCGGCGGGTTGACCGTCGATAAAAATATCGACACTCCAGTGGGCTCTTTCGAGCTCAAGCTCTATGTGGCGTCCATCCCATGATTCGGGAATGATGATTTCGCGCTGATACCATGCAGGTCCGCAGTATTCCACCTTGCGGCTCAGCCTGTCGATATGTGAGGCGGTGTTGATAATACCTTTTCCGGCAAGGTCGGTAGATCCGGGCAGTGTGATAGAGTCGGAGAGGGTGCGGAGATAGAGTTCGGACCCGGCGGTGGTGCCGAAATTCATGGGGTCAAACTGAAATCTCCATGTGCCGGCGAGCGACAGTGTGTCGGGCGAAGCGGCAACGGTGAGTGAGGCCGCCAGTAGTGTGGCAGCTGTGGCTAAATGACGTATCATTCGGGTTGAAATATGTTTACGACTTGCTAATAACGAAATATCTTGCTCCTCTGTAGGCTATAATTAGGCCGGTGGTAGATGACGGGGGAGATAGCGCTCCGTTTTCGGTGAGCGATATGCCGAGTTCGTGGTATCTGAGAATCCTGTCGGCCGTAAACACCAGGCTCTGTTCAGGCAGCGAAGGGTAGCCTATTGCCGGGCGTATGCCGGGATAGTCTCCGCCGAGAAGTGCGGTGAGCGGTCTGTCGGGGTCTTCATCGGAATATCGCCAGTGGTGGAGCCTGACGCGGCGGTGAAGCCACTCGGTGGCGGCTTCGGCCAGCCGGTCGGCAAGAGTCTGGAGCAGCAAGGCTCCATATTCATCATTCTCTTCGCGCAGTGTGGCAATGCGTTGTGTGATAATACCGTCGCAGGTCACGGCAAAGAGACCTATGTGGTCGTCGCCGTCCGGACTAATGAAGTCGGCGAGCGAAAGCCGCTCCGTGCCATCGTCGGGCAGATGGCGCTGGCGGGGTGTGGGGATGAGCACACGGCTTCCGTCTGTGGCGGTCACTTCTATGCTGTGGCCCTCTATCTGGCGGGCAGGAAGGAGCGCCACGCGGGTCTTGACTGTGGCTCCGGCCCGTCCGAGCGACGCCAGGGCCGCTTTGGCTTCTTTGAAGAGCTGCATCGCCTCGGCGGCTTTCAGGCGCTGCTTTTCGGGAGTTGCGGCGAACCATTGGGCGCGGCAGTGGTCGCACCCCTCTATCGAGGCAATCGATGCGAGAGATGCATCCAGCCCCCATGCGGTGAAAAATCCACGCCAGTTGATGTAGGGGGTGAGTTCTTCCACTCCCACTTCGGCGGTGATTTCTCCACCGGTGGCAGGAGCGGGAGCCATGAGGCTTTTATCAAACCGGTGGCGCAGGGATACAGCCCGAGCCTCGTCCATCAGGTTTTCGCCGGTGTGGCGGTGGCGCAGGGCCTGCTGGCGGTTGCGAAGACTGATTTCTGCTGTGGGGCGAGTGGATAGATTGCCAAATTTCCGTGCCTCTCCGGGGAGCGAGGCAGCGTCGCGGGTATAGATTACCGGCCCGCTGTAGCATGGGGCTATTTTTACGGCAGTGTGGAGTTCGGAAGCTGCGGCGCCGCCCACGAAAAGGGGTATGTCGAGCCCTCTCTGCTCCATGAGGCGTGCCACTGCACACATTTCGGCCAGCGACGGAGTGATAAGTCCGCTCAATCCGATAAATCTTGCCCCGCGCTCTATCGCGGTGTCGACAATCCGTTCGGCGGGAACCATCACACCGAGATCGGTCATTCCGAAGCCGTTGCAGTTCATCACCACATCCACGATATTCTTACCGATGTCGTGAACGTCGCCCTTCACGGTAGCAATCACCATGTCTCCCTCAGGAGCAGCCATGCGTGAGGCTTTTTCGGCCTCGATGTAGGGGGTGAGGATTGCAACGGCGCGTTGCATGGTGCGGGCGCTTTTCACCACCTGGGGCAGAAACATGCGTCCGTCGCCGAACAGTTCGCCCACTCGGTTCATGCCGGCCATGAGCGGCCCTTCTACCACGGCAAACGCTCCTGCTACGGCCATCTGCTCCATAAGCGCTTCTTCCAGTCCGGTTTCGGTGCCGCTGACCACCATCCGTTCGATCTTAGCGGCGGCATCTTCGGGGGTTGATGGGGCCGAAGCGGCGGGGGAGTGGGTTGCTTCAGTGGCTGATTTTTTCTCGGCCATATATTGCGCGGCTATCTCTACAAGGCGGTCGGTGGCATGGGGAGTGCGGCATAGCAGCACATCGAGAATAGCCTCACGCAGTGGCGCGGGTATTTGATCGGGGTGGAGGCGGGTGGCCGGATTGACAATAGCCATATTCATGCCCTCTCTCTCACAAAGAGCGAGGAAAATGGAGTGGAGTGCCTCGCGCACATAGTTGTTGCCACGGAATGAGAAAGAGAGATTGCTGACACCGCCGCTCACCGATGCGCCTGTGAGATTTTCTCTGATCCATCCGGTGGCACGGATGAAGTCGAGTCCGTATCTGTCGTGGTCGGATATACCTGTCGCCACCGCGAGCACATTGGGGTCGAATATAATATCGGCAGGTGGGATACCGGCCTCAGTGAGAATGCGGTATGCGCGGGCACACACAGCTGTTTTTCTCTCGAATGTGTCGGCCTGTCCCTGCTCGTCAAATGCCATAACGACCATAGCGGCTCCCATCGAGCGGATGTGACGTGCGCGTCTGATAAACTCCTCCTCTCCTTCCTTGAGACTGATGGAATTGACCACAGGTTTACCCTGCACACGCTTCAGCGCTTCGGTCACAACACTCCAGTCTGACGAATCAATCATCACCGGAACTCTCGCAATGGAGGGTTCGGCACCCGTCAGGTCGATGAACCGGCACATGCAGTGGGCCGCATCGAGCATGGCGTCGTCCATATTAATGTCGATAACTTCCGCTCCTTTCTCTATCTGGCGGGCGGCAATGGCGAGCGCTTCGGCAGTGTTGCCGGCCGCAATGAGTTTGAGAAACTTTCGGCTGCCGGCCACATTGCATCTTTCGCCGATGGTGACGAAATGGTCGCACAGGAGCATTTCAAGGCCGGCCAGATGCAGCAATCCGTCGGATGCAGGCACCTTGCGCGGAGATTTTCCGGCGGCCGCTTCAGCTATGGCGGCGATATGGAGGGGAGTGGTGCCGCAGCAGCCTCCGGCTATATTTATAAGCCCTTTATCTATCATCTGCGCCACCTCGGCGGCCATGGCAGACGGGGTGGCGGTGTAGTGGCCAAGTTCGTCGGGGAGTCCGGCGTTGGGATGGATGCTGACAGCGAATGGCCATTTAGACAATTGGTCCACCCACTTTGCCATCCGGTCAGGGCCGAAGCCGCAGTTGAGTCCCACGGCTATAGGATTGGCATGAGCCACAGATGCCACAAAGGCATCTACGGTCTGCCCGGCCAGGGTGCGCCCGCTTTCGGTGAGAGTGGCCGAGATTATCAGCGGGAGGGTGATTTTCCTCTCGGCCATCACTCTCTCTGCAGCATGGATTGCGGCTTTGGCATTGAGCGTGTCGAACACGGTCTCTATCAGCAGAAGGTCAACTCCTCCCTCGGCAAGAGCGTAGATCTGGTCGAAGTAGGCTTGCTCCATCTCGTCCCATGTCACGGCGTTGTCGCCGTCGAGCTGACGGGTCATCGACAGGGATTTTCCGGTGGGTCCGACACTTCCGGCCACCCAGATTTGTCTGCCGGCACGGCGGGCTGCACGGCGGGCCACATCGGCGGCCGCGAGGTTTATGCGGCGCACCTCGTGGGCCAAACCATAGTCTGCGAGAGAAAAACGGTTGGCATTGAAGCTATTGGTCTCAATAATGTCTGCTCCGGCCGATATATAATCAGTGTGTATCCGCTCTATAAGTTCGGGGCGAGAGAGACAAAGGATGTCGTTGCATCCTTTCAGCTCCTTTCCTTCCGGAGTGGTTATGCCGGAGGGATGAAAATCCTTTTCGTCAAGGCCTTGCCGCTGAATCATGGTGCCCATGGCACCATCAAGTATGAGCACCCGTTGGGCAAGGGCTGTTTTCAGATCCGGAAAAGAATTATTTTGTGTCACCGCTTCAGTCATTATGTAGGGGGATGTGTAAATGTGGGAAGAATTGATGCAAAGTTACGAAAAATCCACGAACCGGCTGTTGGTCTCTGACTGCCCTTTTCATGGACAATATTCCGTTTCTTCAATCAGGGCGGTGAGGGCTGTGGCTCTTACGGAGTGAAAAAACAAGCGGCGCGCCATCACGGCGAACCGCTTATAAAAAAACACTTGTCAGTTGCTAAGTCCTAAAAATTCTAATTTAATTGCAGTATGCTTAACCTTAAAATATGCTTATTCGTATCTGATAGCTTCAATGGGATCGAGGTTGGATGCTTTCTTTGCAGGATACCATCCGAAGAACACCCCGGTGACGGTGCAGACCACGAAGGAAAGCACAACCGAATAAATCTGCACGCTCACAGGCCAGCCGGCAATGATGTTGACCAGCCATGAGGCTATGAGCCCGAGGAGCACGCCAATTATGCCGCCGGTGACGCTGATTATCACAGCCTCGATGAGAAACTGCGAGAGTATGTCGATGCCACGTGCGCCTATCGACATTCTCAGACCAATCTCACGGGTGCGCTCGGTCACAGACACATACATTATGTTCATGATACCAATACCGCCCACGAGGAGGGATATGCCGGCCACGCATGCGAGGAGCATGGTCATCATATCGGAGGTGGAATTCATCATCTCGCTGAGTTCTTGCTGTGAGCGAATCTGGAAATCGTTGTCGGCGCCCTCTTTCAGTTTGTGCTGTGTGCGGAGCACTCCTGTGATTGATTCAATCACATCGTCGGTGAGGTCTTCGTCGACCGCGCTTGCGAAAATCCCCTGAATATAGTCTATGGCGAGTATGCGCTTCATCACGGTGGTGTAGGGTGCGAGCACAACATCGTCTTGGTCCATACCCATGGAGTTGGTGCCTTTTGATTCGAGCACTCCCACCACAGTGAAAGGAATCTTACCGAAGCGCACCACCCGACCCACGGGGTCTTCGCCGTTGGGAAACAGGTTGTCGACCACGGTCTTTCCCAGCACGCATACTTTTGCTGCTGTCTGGATATCGTGGTCGGTGAACATAGAGCCCTCCTTCACCTTGAGCTTGCGGATGTCGAGATAGTCGTCGTTGATACCGTAGATAGTGGAGGGGTAGTTGTTGTTGCCGTTCACAAGCTGTCCGCCGGTATTGACAGACGGAGAGACGGCCGACACTCCGGGAAGGTTGCGTATGGCTTCGAAATCAGCCACCTGAAGAGTCTGCATGTCGTCGGCACTCTGGCGCACACCTCCGCGCTGCATATTTCCGGGATGAATCATTATCATGTTTGACCCCATCTCGGAGATTGAAGCCTTGATGCTGTCTTTTGAGCCCTGACCGATGGCGAGCATGGTTATGACGGCTCCCACGCCGATGATTATGCCGAGCATTGTCAGGAAACACCGGAGCTTGTTGTTGTTGAGTGCCTTGAGGGCTATTTTGAGTAGATTGCCGAAATTCATTGTCAGTCGTTGTCGGTTGGTAGGGCTTCGTAGGCCTCGCGTGCGGAGGCGGGTGACGGATTAATGGTGTCTGACACAATCTTGCCGTCGCGGAGCACGATATTGCGCGAGGAGTATGCCGCCAGTTCCGGATTGTGGGTCACGAAGATTATGGTGCGTCCGCGTGAATAGAGCTCCTGAAAGAGCATCAGGATGCTGAATGATGTGCGGGTGTCGAGATTGCCGGTGGCTTCGTCGGCAAGAATTATCACGGGGTCATTGACGAGTGCGCGTGCTATGGCCACTCGCTGCTGCTGTCCGCCCGACATCTGATTGCTCTTGTGGTTGAGCCGGTTGCCGAGCCCCACGGCCTCAAGAGCCGCCACCGCACGTTCGTGACGCTCGCGGGCGCTCACAGATGAGTTGTAGAGCAGGGGCAGCTCGACGTTTTCCACGGCTGTGGTTTTGGGCAGAAGGTTATAGTTCTGAAACACGAAGCCGATCTTTCGGTTGCGGGTCACCGCTCTCTGGTTTTTGCTCATAGACTGCACGGGTGTGCCGTCAAGAATATATTCGCCTGAGGTGGGGGTGTCGAGGCATCCGAGCAGATTGAGGAGTGTGGATTTGCCGGAGCCTGATGTGCCCATGATAGTGACGAATTCGCCTTCGCGTATAGTGAACGATACACCTCTGAGCGCCTTCACTTTCTCTCCGCCTACAATAAATTCGCGGCGGAGTTTCTCTACCTTTATAATTTCTTTGGGTTGGGACATGGCGGTTATTTTTTTCTGTTTCCACCCGGAGGACGTGGGGCGAAGGGGCTCTGTTGGCCTCCTTCGGGCCGGGCTTCGGCAAATGATTCGTCGTAGCCGGTTGCCACGACATCTCCCGCTTTCAGGCCGGATACGATCTCAACCTTGATACCGTTGTTCTGGCCGATGGTAACGGTGACAGGCACAAGTCTGTTGTCGCGCACCACCCACACGCGGCGCTGGTCGGCTTTGTCGGGAGCCGGACCGGCCTCTTCGGCCTTAGGCAGATTCTCTGCATTTTCAAATTCGCGTGGCTGGAAGGTGAAAGCCTGCTGGGGGAGAAGGAGAGCGTTGGAAATGCTGAGAGTATAGATGGTGAGATTGGCAGTGAGGCCGGGAATGAGCTTGTGGTCGGCATTAGAGGCCGAGACAACCACTTCGTAGGTCACGACATTGCTTTCTGTGGTGGGGTTGAGTCGCACCTGGGTCACCTGACCGTGGAACACATCGTCGGGATATGCGTCGACAGAGAATGTGACACTCTGCCCCACTTTCACGCGGCCTATATCGGCTTCATCCACATCGCCGATCACCTGCATGTTGTCGAGGTCGGCAATCGTGTAGAGGTTTGCCACGTTCATGCTCGACACTACGGTCTGACCTACTTCTACCTCGCGCGAAATCACGATGCCGTCTATGGGTGAGTAGATTTCAGCATAGTTGAGGTTTTTGGCCGCACGCACACGGTCGGCTTTGGCTTTCTCGTAGGCTGTGCGCGACACTTCATAGTCTTTCTGAGAGGTCTGAAACTCGTAGTCGCTGATGAGTTGCTTATCGTGGAGGGCTTTGTCGCGGTTGTAGTTTGTGAGATTATACTCATAGGTGAGTTTTGCAGACTCCACATTGGCTTCGGCGCTTTTGAGGTCGGCGTCGAGCATTGTTTTTTCTATCTCGGCTATGAGCTGGCCTTTGGTAACGATGGAATTGTAGTCGGCATAGAGTTTGTCGATTATGCCGGTCACTTGAGTGCCGACATCCACTTGTGTGACAGACTCAACCGTGCCTGTGGCAGTGACAGTCTCGGAGAGTTCTCCGGTCTGCACCTCTACGGTGTTGAGGCTCACGGAGGTCTTTTTGCCGCATCCGGCAGCCGCTCCCGCCAGCATGGCGCAGATAATAAGATTATTAACCAGTTTCATAATAACAGGGTGGGATTAGGGTAAGACAACTGTGGCGTTGCGGTAAAATTCGATCATTTTTTGTCCGAGCATGGCCATATATTTGGTCTGGAGCGCGGTGCATCGGGCCTGGGTGAGGGTGTTGTGGGCGGTCATGAGTTCCACCGGGTTTACGAGGCCGAGCTTAAACTGCTCCTCGGTGAGGTCTGCGGTGAGGATGGCGGCGTTGAGCTGCTCGCGCGCGGCCTCATACTGCGACTGCGCCGAGCGGGTGTCGATATACCAGTTTTCCACGAGCTGGGCAAGCTCTGTGTGGCGCAGGTCGATATCGAGGTCGGCATCCAGTTTCTGCACTCTTGCTCTCGCCACGTCCGAACGAGTTTTCTTGGCGTCGAGTATAGGGAGCGCAAAGGTGATACCGATTGATTCGTTCCACGACTGCTTGAGTGAGGTGCCGAATGCTCGGCCCGGTGCGGAATAGCCGGTGCCTACTCCCGCGCTGAGAGATATTCGGGGCATTCGTCCGGCCCGGGCTATGGCAATGTCTGCGTCGGCGCTCTCTTTCTGCAATTCGAGCTGGCGGAGGCGGAGGTCGGTTGAAAGAGCCAGGTTGTAGCTCTCGTCCATGGGTGGCAGTGAAGCGAGCACCTGTTCGGGTGTCCACTCCACGGGGAGGAGTTCGAGACTGCTGTCTATGCCCAGTTCGAGCAGTTTCTTGAGCTCCATCCGGCGGGTGTCGTAGAGCCCTCTGGCATTGACGAGGGCATAGGCATCCTGTTCGGCCTGCGAACGGAGCTGGGCGTAGTCGACTCTCGACGCACGGCCGGCCTCCATGAGTGCTTTTGCTCTCTCTGCCTGAGCCGCGCTCAGACGGGCGGCCTCTTCGTAGATGCCTATCGACTCTTTGGCATAGAGAATATTGATATACACCTGCAGCAGGTCTGTCTCAAGTGTGCGCATGATGTGGCCGGTGTTGAGCTTCTGCACCTCGGTGAGGATTTTGTTGCGGCGAATAGTGTTTTCGCGCTGGCCACCGTTCCACACGGTCCATCCGGCATTGAGCCCGTAAGAGCTGTTGTAGCCGTTTTTCGTGCCTTCGCCCCAGGGATAGTTTGTAAAGGCATGTGTGGTGGCGAAATCGAGAGTGGGTTCCCACTGGCCTTCCGCCTCATCGAGATTGATGTTGGCCGTCTGCTCGGATAGAAGCGCTTTCTGAAGGGTGATATTATGGGTGCGTGCATAATCCACGCAGTCACTGTATGACCAAGTCTGGGCCCCGCATGTGAGGGCTGTGGCCAGAAGGGTCAATGCAGTCAGAGGCAGATGTTTCATTTTGTGGTTTTACGGTCGTTTTGATTCTACGGTGCAAAGTTAAGATAACATCTCTGCAACTCTCGCGCGCGTTCAACGAACCGCCTCATCCATTCAACGAACCGCCTTTCTTCTGGCCGATGGAGTGGGAGGCGAGATAGTCTTGGAGAATGGCCTTATAACTGTCGCCTACGGGCAGCCAGGTGTCTCCTTCCATCACTATGCGTCCTCTCTCGATTCTCTCCACAGCATCCATATTCACCAGATAAGACCGGTGGATCTGCAGGAAATTGGCCGAAAGTTTCTCGCGGATAGCGGCAAAAGAGCTTAGGGTGACATAGGGCGATGGATTTCCGGCGGTGAATATCTGGAGATATTCTCCGTAGCCTTTTATATAGGTGATGTCGGTGAGCGAGAGCCTTACATAGCGGTAGTCGATTTTCACGAACAGGGATCCGTCGGAGCGGGGAGTGTCGGGGGTCTGAGCCTGGTCGGGCTTGCGGTGGCGCAAGGCATATTGTTCGAGCACCTTGTTTGCCGCCCTCTGAAAATCAGCGAAACTGTAGGGCTTGAGCAGATAGTCTACGGCCGACAGACGGTAGCTTTCGGCTGCATATGAGGCATGAGCGGTGATAAATACCACCATAGGAGGGGTGGAGAGTGAATTGACAAACTCCATGCCGTTGAGGTCTGGCATGTTGATGTCGGTGAAAATCACGTCGACCGGCTGGGCCGACAGATAGGCGGTGGCATCTACAGCACTCATGCATTTGGCTGCAAGCTGTAGAAACGGCACTTTCTCCACATAGGAGCTCAGCTTTTCAAGCGCGAGAGGCTCGTCATCTATTATCAGGGCTCGAAGTTTCATCGGTGGGGATTCTGAGGGTTACACTATAGAGTGATGGAGTGGAATCGATGTTGAGAATGTAGCGGTTGCCATAGATGAGTTTCAGACGGCGCTCCACATTCTGCAGACCTATGCCCGGCGAGGCGGCGCTATCGGCAGGGTGGACGGTATTGACGCATCTGAATTCGAGCATACCGTTGCCTACGGTCATCGTTACCTCTACGGCCGACATAGCCCTGTAGCTCACTCCATGCTTGAAGGCATTTTCCACAAACACGAGGCATAGCAGGGGTGGGATAGTCACTCCGGCGGTCTTGTCGGGCGCAGGGAGGTTGACGTCTATTCTCACTTTTTCGTCGGGATAGCGCTGGCGCATGAGTCTCAGATAGTCGCGCAGAAAGTCTATCTCGGCCGAAAGTGCAATTACGGGGCGTGAGCTTTCATAGAGCATATAGCGCATGAGATGCGACATATCGAGCACCATTTCCTGAGCGCGTGTGGTGTCTATCTCAATAAGTCCATGGATATTATTGAGCATGTTCATATAGAAATGAGGATTGATCTGCGCTTTCAGATAGGCGAGCTGGCTCTCGGCATTCTCTTTCATCAGGCTCTCTCTGTCGAGTCGTTGCGCGAAATTCTGAAACAGGAGGGCTATGGCAAGGTTTGCTCCGAGTATGAGCAGATTGTAGATGAAGTCGAGAAACAGCGGGAGCGGGAGCAGTGGGCGCATCATAGGGTTGTGACGCGTGGGGGGGCCTTTGTGGAGTGCTTCCGAATCGATGAAGGTGAGACACTGTAGGGACCATACCACTACCACCAGCAAAGCAGCCATAAGGAAGTAGCGGAGATAGCGGTTGCGGAACAGCACTCTCGGAATAAGCACCCAGTTGTTGACGGCAAACAGTGCCACAAACGGGAGCAGACGGCTAAACATCTGCCATGCTGTGGATGCAGAGAAGAGCGGTAGGCCGAGAGAGTTGTGCACACGCATTACGTCTATAATCCACAGGGCTACCACAAGCAGCCATAGGGCGAGATAAATCAGATTTTCGAGCCTGCGGGGGCTATGTATGGTTTTAGGCGGGTTCATACGCAAAGATACATAAATTCCGTACAAACCCGCCTAATAAGTTCAGCGAATCACTTATTGCGCTCTACGAACAGGCAATAATTCTGAAAAAGTGATGAGTGAGGCAAGCCCCTGATTGTAGGGATCGATTGCGAGCGCTTCACTGAGATAACGCTTCGACCGGTCTCTGTCGGCCAGTCCGAGATAGCCGAGAGCAAGCAGATACAGGCAGTGCAGTTTATTGCGTGTCTGAATATCTCCCTCCCATATCAGCATATCGGGGAGAGAAACCGCGAAATAGTCTATTCTCACGGTGTCGTGCAGATGCTGGCGTCCGTAGTTGACCAGACGGTTGAAATATCCGCGTGCTTTGTTTTCTTCTCCAAGGGCTCTCCATGCGAGTCCGGCATAGAAAATCTTGTCGGGCTTGGCGTCGTTGTAATAGAGTGCCGGAGCGGGGTCAAGCGGACCTTCCGTAGCCCGGGCGAAGGCTTCCGTAGCTTTATCGGATTGTCCGAGATTTTCGTATGCGCATCCCATAAGATAATAGAAGTCATTTTCCTGCGCTCCATGGAGCTTCCCTTCGCCGAGATTTTCCGGATATACCAGACACTCTTCGAGCAGTGTCAGCGCATCGGCGTTTCTCCCTTCGGCCAGAGCTTTCTTTGCAAGCTCTACCCTCGCATGATGATACTGGGCAGTGACTTTGCCTTCTCCGCCCTCCCATGGATGGAATATGCGTGAGGAGATAGTCTCTATGGCCTTCATATGCTGCCCGGTGAGATTGAACAGTGTGGCGAGCTCTATTGTGAGGTCATCGCGTTGTGCCACAATCTCCTCTCTTTCAAGGAGGGTTGCGAGCCGTGCCTGCGGAGCCAGATGCAATGTGCGTTTGAGCTGGTCAAACTCCATGAGCATGCGGCTGTCTGACGGATTGAGATTATAGGCTTTCTCCATGAGGCGGAGCGCTTCGCCGGGGTTGCCTGATTTATTGAATTGTGCGAGAGCCAGATTGCGCCACACTCCCGGAAAACCGGGCTGTATGGAGGCTGATTTTTCCCAAGCCTCTATTGCCTGCTTATATTGGCGTTTGTCGTAGAAAAGATTTCCAAGGGCATAGGGCGCAAATCCGTCGGCCGGATTCAAGCGGCATGCCGTGGTCAAGGCAGCTATGGCTTCAAGCCTGTTGGGGAAGCAATAGCGCGAATCTGCTTCAGAGGCTCTCTTTATCATTTCGGTGGCTTCATCTTGTCTGCCTGAGTCAAGCAGACACTGTCCGAGATAATAATATGTCATAGGAGTCACGGCTCCCTGAGTTATCGCCAGCTGCCACACTCCGGCGGCAAGATTCCATAGTCCGGCTGCACAGAAATCAAGAGCGACCTCGTCGTAGTTGTGAGGATTGCCATGCATGAGTGTGACCATTTTGTCTGTGTCGGCCTGGCTGCCGGTGATAAGGCTTTTCACATAGAGACAGCCGTAGTTGAATCGGTCTATGGCAAGCGAGTCATTGGCGAGTGTGAGCGCTTGGTCGGTGTGTGAGAGCAGGTAAAGCAACGCGGTTCGGAGCGAGCGCACATTATAGCCATGCCAGTTGCGGAGCATGGAGCGTTCAGACTCATAAAGAGCGTCGTCAAGACGTCCGCGCATCGCAGATATGCGTGCACACTGCAGGTAGGCAGCGTCTTGCCATGCGCCATTCCAGGTTGCTTTATAGAACATATCATATGCCTCGTCAATCTTTCCCTGCCATTTCAAGGCGAGGCCGAGATTATAGAGGGGTTCTCCGTCGTAGGGATTTGGATTGCGTCGCTTCAGTTGGGTCACAGCCACTCTGAGATGCTTCTCTGCGATATCGAATAGGCCTCTGCGCAGATACCATAGGCCGAGAGCGTTGTTGCATCTCACATCAAGCGGATCGCGACGCAGCGCCTCCTCGTAGTAGTCTACGGGTGAATATGTGGCGTGGCGATATTGCTCAAGATGGAGTGCGGTGAGATAGAGCTGTTCGCAGGTCATTATCTCCGAGGGGAGCGGCGCGGCCTCGGCCGGGTCGGGCACCGGGCGGATTTCATCGGGTTCGGCCTCCCATTCAAGCAAAAGTTTTCCGTCTGAGAAGATTTCAACCTTAAGATCGGCAATAGTGGCTCCCGTGGCTGTCAGTTTCATTCGGCCGATATTCTCCGGCGAGAGCGATACGGCCTCTTCCATAACAACCTCTCCCAGGCCGCGGTGCGTCACTTTTGCCACACAGTTTATAGCCGAGGTGGCGAAAAGCAGGAGCTCAAACCGTCCGTGGCCCTCGTCAATGATATTCATCAGCACATCGCGGGTGGCGTTTTTCACTTCTCCGAGCTCACGGTAGGGGAGGAAATATTGTGTGAATTCCTTCTCTTCAAATGGTTGGAGCCAGGTGAAATCAGGCTGGTTTTCTGTGTAGACCCCGGCCATTAGCTCTATATACGGACCATCGGTGTCGGTGAGGTTTCTGTCCCAGGCCCGGCCGAAATCTCCGTTGCCCCATGTCCATTGTTTCTTGCCGGGCGACACATGATGATTGGCCACATGGAGCATACCTGCCTCGGTGTCGCATTCATATCCGCCCTCGAAATTATATCGGGAATTCACGCCCATATAGGAAGTGGGAACGTAGATGTTGCGATAGTTGGCAATGTCCACTCCGGCCGAGTAGTCCATTTTATAATATGTGCCTGTGGCTATAGGGAAGGAACTTACAGCACGTTTGCCGTGGTCGAACACGGCGTTGATATCCGGCGGAAATACCGAGCGATAGCAGTCGTTGACAGCCACAGCCGGATTAGCCCACCAAAGGAAGGTCTGTGGAAGATCGGTGGGATTGGCCACTATGCCGTGAATCTCCAGATAGGCGCATCCGGGGCGGAGCGTAAATCCGGCTCTGCCTTTCTGATGAGTCATGCGCTCAAGTTCGTTCACCCACACTGTGACGCTCCCGTCGGCTCCCTGCTCAATGTCGCAATCCACCTCCATATATGTGCTCGGACGGTGGTGTTGCGGCCAGTTGAACTCTATCCCTCCCGAAATCCACGGTCCGGCCAGTCCTACGAGAGCCGGTTTGACCACACTGTTGTAGTAGACGAAATGACGCTTCTTGATTTTGTCGTATGCCATCTGCACACGACCGCCGAGCTCCGGAAGAATCATCACCTTGATATATTCGTTCTCAAGATAGACGGCCGAATATTCGCAATCGGTCTTTTCGTCGGCCACTGATTCTATCACCGGATATGGATAGACCGCTCCGCTTGAGCCTTGATAGACTCGTTTTTCAAGAAACATCGGGGCTTCTTCCGGCTTACCGGGCACGTAGGTGGGTATCACCACTTGTTCTCTCCATGCTTTTACCATATATGTAGAGGTATCAAAGTATATTGTCGTTGATTAGTGAAGTCTCTATTTCTTCGAGAGAGCGCCCTTTGGTATCAGGCAGACGATGCCGCAGGAACAGGAGTCCGACAACGCATATCGCTGCATATAAACCGAAAGTTGCCGCGCTGCCGAGAGCAGTGTTGATGGGCGGAAAAGAGAGTGTGAGAGTGAAACTGCCTGTCCATAGAGCAAAGGTGCACACTGCCATCGCAACTCCTCTCACACTGTTGGGGAAGAGTTCCGACAGTAGCACCCATGTGACCGGGCCGAGGGTCATAGCATAGCAAGCTATTGCAGCCACCACGAGTGTAACCATCAGGAAGCCCGTGGCAGAATTCAGGTAGCACACACTAAGAATAGCATAGATTACAGCAAGGCCGGCGGCTCCCGCAAGCATGAGAGCTCTGCGCCCCACCCGGTCTATCAGTTTCATCGCCACAATAGTAAACACCATGTTTGTGATCCCCGTAAGCACTATGTTGAAAAACATTTCACCCACGTCAAACCCCGCTCCGGTGAAAATCTCCTGAGCGTAGTTGAATATCACGTTTGTGCCGCACCACTGCTGGAATACGGCTATAAATACTCCCAGTGCAAGCACGTGTCTGAACGGACGGCTGAACAACCGCCGCAATCCGCCGCTCTTTTTGCCGGAAGAAGCAGTGCGCCCAACCGCAGCAATCTCTTCGGCGGCATATTGCTCTCCACCGATACGGGTCAGGATTCCGGCGGCCCGCGAGTCATATCCGTGTGTCACGAGCCAGCGCGGACTTTCCGGTATGAAGAAGGCCAGAATCAGAAACGGCAACGCAAAGATATTTTCGGCCCAGAACATCCATCTCCAGCCCCACTGGCAATTCCACGAATCAATATCTGTGGCGCTCCCGCCGGCAGCTCCGAAGTCGGCTATCACCATGTTGATGATCTGGGCGGCGAGAATGCCGATTACTATGGTCAGCTGATTGACTGACACGAGGCGTCCACGCGAATGTGGCGGAGCCACCTCAGCGATATACATAGGCGATAATCCCGAAGCGATACCGATTGCTATTCCTCCTATAAAGCGGGCTGCCAGAAACCACAGATAGGCATTTACAGCTCCGGTGCCGTAGGCCGATATCAGAAATATCACTGCCGAAATGATGAGGAGCGGTTTGCGTCCGTAGCGGTCGGCAAGGGTGCCTCCAGTCATAGCACCGAGCAGGCACCCTGCTAAGGCTATGCTCATGGCTATGCCTTGCTGCCAGGGATTGTCGGCTATCTGAAAGTAGATTTCATAAAACGGCTTCGCACCGCCAATCACTACCCAATCGTAGCCAAAAAGCAGCCCTCCCATGGCAGAGACGCTGCAGATGTAGTTGATGAAACTTTTTCGCAATTTTTGCATGATTCGTGAGCTGTGAGTGATTCACCCGCAAAATTAGCTCCCGAATTATATTGCTGAAATAGTGCAGAGGGTGTATTTGGATGGACTATTTTCCGATAGGTAGTGAAAATCAGTTGAGATTAAAATGCGATGGTGTCATTTTTTTAGGCGCAGGAGTTCTCCAATCCATAGCACCGGCGATGTGGCTGAAATGATTATTATCCAGTCGGAAAAAGAGAGTGGAACGACGTTGAAAAATTCTCCTCCGGTGGTCACTATAGCAATCTGCCCCACAAATATTATAGCTGCAATGAGGGCAAATTCGCCGCAGCCTTTGAAGTGGAAGGCAGACTTTCCGGTCTCAAATGCCCGGGCATTGAAGAGGTTCCAGAACTGAAGAAACACGAATACGGAGAAAAAGACCGACAGCTCATAGGGCGAAAGTTCGCCCCGAGGTCCAAGCGGCACTCTTCCAACCATGCTGAGCGAGGTGATGTCTGTGCATTCGAGGTAATAGAGCAGTGCGAGAAGCAGCAGGAAGAATAATCCTCCCGTCCAGGCTATCAGACGCCACATGGCGCGGTTTATAATAAAGGCGTTGCGCGAACGCGGCTTCTCGTTCATCACCGACATGGAGGGGGGGAGCGAGGCCAGTGCCATTGCCGCAAAGGTATCCATTATGAGATTGACCCACAGCATTTGAGTGACAGTGAGCGGCGACTGCATACCCATAAATGAGCCGCAGAGCACAATAAGGCATGCCGCCACATTGACTGTGAGCTGAAACAGAATGAAGCGCTGGATGTTGCGGTAGAGTGAGCGTCCCCACATCACTGCGCGTCCTATCGATGAGAAGGAATTGTCTACGATGGTGATATCTGAGGCTTCTTTTGCCACAGAAGTACCGTCGCCCATAGACAGCCCCACGTGGGCAGCCTTGAGCGCGGGGGCGTCGTTGGTGCCGTCGCCGGTCACAGCCACCACTTCGCCACACTGCTGCAGAGCCTCCACGAGACGCTTCTTGTCCATAGGGCGGGCACGCGCTATAATCTTTATCTCCTCCACTCTATCGAGGAGTTCGTCGTGGGTCAGCGCGGCAAATTCGGGTCCGGTTATGATATTGCGGTCTGTGTCGGTGCGGTCGTCCCATAGCCCGGTCTGCCTTCCGATTTCTTTGGCGGTGCCGGGGGTGTCGCCGGTCACTATTCTCACCTTTATTCCCGCATCGAGCACCTCATGCACAGCCTCAGGCACATCATCTCTCACAGGGTCTGATATAGCGGTGATGCCGAGAAATGTGAGCGGAGCAGTGACCTTTCCATCGGTGATGCCTGTTTCATTGGCCGGAAGTTCGCTCCATGCAAACCCAAGGGTGCGCATGGCCTGATTCTGATATCCTCTGAGCAGGGTGTCGAGCTGATTTTTTGTGACTCCGGGAGAGGAGCTGCACATGGAGTAGACAATCTCGGGCGCTCCCTTCACATAGAGAATCCTGCGGCCGGAGCGGTTGGTCACGGCTGTGGCCATATATTTGCGTTCGGTGGTGAATGGCAATTCCTCGATAGTGGTGGCGTCTCCTCTCAGTTGGTTGAAGTTCACCCCCCGCTCTGCGAGCCATAGCAGCAGGGCTCCTTCGGTAGGATTGCCGAGCACTTTTGGTGTGGTGGGGTCGGAGGTGTCGAGCATGGCGGTAGAATTGACGGCCATACCCTCTTCAATCACCTCTGCGGGCGGATTGCCGAAAAAGTCGGTGGCAAACACCTGCATTCGGTTGCGGGTGAGAGTGCCGGTCTTGTCGGTGCAAATCACTGTGGCCGCCCCCATAGTTTCGCAGGCGTGCATCTTGCGCACGAGATTGTTGGTTGTAAGCATCCTCCGCATCGAGTAGGCCAGCGCGAGAGTCACGGCCATCGGGAGCCCTTCAGGCACCGCCACTACCACGAGGGTCACAGCAATCATCACAGTCTGCAGGAAATATGCCAGGAATGACACCCACTCAAACTCCGTGTGGGCAAAATACATTATGATGCGCCCTACGATAATTATGGCCGCTATCACATAAGACCATCCGGCTATCAGATGGCCAAGTTTTTCGAGCTGTTCGTTGAGGGGAGTCTTTACGGAGTTGTCGATTCTTGATGCGGTGTAGACTTTGCCGTTTTCGGTGGCGTCGCCCACAGCTTCCACACGCATCACTCCGTGGCCTTCCATCACCTTGGTGCCCCTCATAGCATGGTCTGACGGAAATGTGGCGTCGGGGTCGAAATGGGTGGGGTCAGTGGTCTTTCCACACATTGGTTCGCCGGTGAGGGTCGATTCGTCCACATTCATGCTCACAGCCTCTAAGAGCACTCCGTCGGCCGGAATTTCGTCGCCGGTTGAGAGAATCACGATGTCGCCCACCACAATATCTTTTCTGGGCACTTCGGTTGCCCCACCGCTGCGAATCACTCTGACCGGCTCGTCGTCGTTCACCTTGTTGAGGAGGTCAAAAGCTCTGTCGGCTCTCTGCTCAAACAGAAATGCCAGACCGGTGGCGAGGATTATGGCCATGAATATGCCTGCCGGTTCGAAAAACACGCCTCCGCCGAGTCTGAGGCCGTAGTATTCATAAAAGGATATGCCCACCGATAGCGCTCCGGCAATGAGAAGCACTATGATGAGCGGGTCGCCGAATTTGGCGAGAAGTTTCTTCCACCACGGTTCGCGATTGGCCGGAGTGAGTATGTTTGAGCCATGAAGTCGGCGGCTTTCGGCCACTTCGCTTTCGGTCAGGCCGGTATGTGGGGTGTGGGGTGTGGAGTTCATTTCAGGTTTATCTCAGGAAGGATTATAGAGGGCTGTCGGGAGAGAGTCGCTGTAGTGAAAACATCGAGCAGGGAGGATGGTTTGCATGGAGTGGGATTGTCGATAAGTCCGGCAAGCCATGCGGTGTAGCCAATAAGCTCCTCCGGCGTATGACTCAACCGAAGCGCCTCCATAGAGAGAGAAGAGTCGCGCTTCGACAGTCGGAGTCCGCGGGCATTGCATATGAGGGGAAGGTGCATGAATTCAGGCTCTTTGAATCCGAGCAGACGATAGAGATATATCTGCTGGGCTGCCGATAGCAGAAGGTCGTTGCCTCTCGCCACCTCGGTCACTCCCATAAGAGCATCGTCTACCACCACCGCGAGCTGATAGGACCATGCTCCGTCGCTGCGTCTAAGCACGAAGTCGCCGCACTCCTCTGTGAGGCTTACACTCTGCGGGCCGCATATGCGGTCTGTGAATTCTATTTTTTCGGGTGTCACGGCGAGTCTGACGGCGCTTGCTCTTTCCGGTTCAATCCAGGGCGACGGGAGTTTTGCCGGACGACATCGGCCTCCGTAGATTATTCGTCCGTCTGACTGATGAGGTGCGCGCGTGGCCATTATATCCGCGCGAGTGCATGAGCAGGCATATGTCAGACCGGTTTCCTTCAGGCGGGCGAATGCTTCCTCATAGAAGTGGCTGCGCTTGCTCTGGATATACGGACCGTTGGAGCCGTGTCCGGCCATTCCTCCCTCGTCCCAGTCAAGTCCGAGCCATTCGAGGTCTTGCTCGATGAGATGTGAGTATTCAGGCTTCGAGCGCTGCGGGTCGAGATCCTCTATGCGGAGTATCCATTTTCCACCGCGGCTACGCACCGATAGCCACGACATCAATGCCGTGAACAGATTGCCCAGATGCATCCTGCCGGAAGGGGAGGGGGCAAACCGACCTATAGGTGCGGAGGGTGTCAATTGGCAGATTCCAATATACTGATTACGATAGGACGCACCCCGGCCACGAAGCATTCCACAGCTATGACCATGAGCAGCAGCCCCATGAGCCGCATCATCACATTGTTGCCGGTTTCGCCGATGAGTTTCACCAGTCTGGTAGAGGCCCGGAGAATGAAATATGTGAGGAGATAGATGAGTGCGATCGTGCCGATAAGAATCCCTTTTAGCTCCCATGTCACGGCGGTGTCCATGAGCATGATGCCATTGGCAATCGCTCCTGGGCCACACAGCAGGGGGATGGAGAGGGGAGTGATGGAAATATCTTCGGCGTAGGTTTTTATCTCTTCGTCTTTTAGCTTGGTGTGGCTGTAGCGTGCCTGCAGCATATCATATCCGATCTTCAGGATTATGATTCCGGCCGCTATGCGGAAACCGTTGGCTGAGATGCCGAAGAAGCTGAAGAGAAACTGGCCGAGGAGGGTGAATGCAATCAGTGTGACAAACGAGATTATCGTGGCTCGCTTCACAATGGCTGCGCGCTGGGCATTGTCCATGCCGTTTGTCATGGTCAGAAACACCGGCATCGTGCCGAGAGGATTGGTCAGTGTGAAGAATGAGGTGAAGCAGATGAATGCAAATGGCAGGAGCTGTGTATCGGGCATGGTTATAGAGATTTTTATCGGATAGCTCAAAAAGTGGGCGGCCATGCAGTCTGGCTCGATGTGAATTCTGAGTCGCTGTCATGGCCGCTTATCTGTTGGTGAGCCGGGTTATCAGAACTCGGCGTTGTTGGGGGTGCGGGGGAAAGGAATCACGTCGCGGATGTTGGTCATGCCTGTGACGAAGAGCACCAGGCGCTCGAATCCCAGACCGAAGCCCGAATGGGGCACTGTGCCGAAGCGGCGGGTGTCGAGATACCACCACATGTCTTTCATCGGGATATTCAGCTCTTCTATGCGTCCGAGCAGTTTGTCGTAGCTTGCCTCACGCTCCGAACCGCCGATAATCTCACCGATTTTCGGGAAGAGCACATCCATGGCGCGCACGGTCTTGCCGTCGTCGTTGAGCTTCATGTAGAATGCCTTGATTTCTTTCGGATAGTCCGTGAGAATCACCGGACGCTTGAAATGCTCCTCAACGAGATAGCGCTCATGCTCGCTCTGGAGGTCGGCTCCCCAGTAGACCGGGAATTCGAATTTCTTACCCGACTCTTCGAGTATCTTCACACCTTCGGTGTAAGGCAACCGCACAAACTCGCTCTTCACCACATCTTCGAGACGCTTCACGAGTTCGGGGTCATACATCTGGGCCAGGAAGTCGATATCGTCGCGGCAGTTTTCAAGCGCATAGCTGATGCAATATTTTATAAATTCCTCGGCGAGGTCCATATTGTCGGCAATATCATAGAATGCCATCTCGGGCTCAATCATCCAGAACTCGGCCAGATGGCGGGGAGTGTTGGAGTTTTCCGCACGGAATGTCGGGCCGAAAGTGTAGATGGCTCCGAGCGCGGTGGCTCCCAGCTCGCCTTCGAGCTGCCCCGACACGGTGAGCGAGGTGTGCTTGCCGAAGAAGTCGGCGGAATAGTCCACCTTGCCCTCTTCATTGCGCGGAGGATTCTCCACGTCGAGGGTTGTCACCTGAAACATTGCTCCGGCTCCCTCAGCATCGCTTGCGGTGATGAGAGGGGTGTGGAGATAGAAGAATCCCTTTTCGTTGAAAAACTTATGGATGGCAAATGCGAGAGCGCTTCTGACACGGAGCACGGCTCCGAAGGTGTTGGTGCGCGGACGCAGGTGGGCTTTCTCACGGAGAAACTCAAGAGTGTGGCCCTTTTTCTGCAGAGGGTAGGTCTCGGGGTCGGCAGTGCCAAACACCTCAAGGCTCTCTGCCTGCACTTCGCAGGTCTGTCCCTTGCCCATTGATTCTACGAGCTTGCCGGTCACATGGATGCTCGAACCGGTGGTCACGGCTTTGAGCTCTTCGTCGCTGAAACGGCTCATGTCGAACACTATCTGGAGGTTTTTGATAGTGGAGCCGTCGTTGAGAGCCACAAACTGCACATGCTTGTTGCCTCGGCGGGTGCGTACCCAGCCCATCACATCGACTTCTTTGCCGATGAGCTCCGGATTGAATATCTCGGAAATTCTGGTTCTTTTCATTGGTAGGGGATATGATTATTCGAAAGAGCCCATTTTGAGGAAGTTTACCTCTTCCTGAGTGAGATAGCGCCAGCGGCCTCGGGGAAGATTCTTCTTGGTGAGGCCGGCGAAATATACTCTGTCGAGTTTTGTCACATGATAGCCGAGGCTCTCGAAGATGCGGCGCACAATGCGGTTGCGGCCCGAATGGATTTCAATGCCGGCCTGATTGCGGTCTGTGTCGGTGGCATAGCTGATGGCGTCGGCGTGGATGGGGCCGTCTTCAAGCTCAATGCCGTCGGCAATGCGCTGCATATCTTCTTCGGAGATATCCTTGTCGGTCCACACGTGATAGATTTTCTTCTTCACATATTTGGGGTGGGTGAGTTTTGAGGCGAGGTCTCCGTCGTTGGTGAGCAGAAGCACTCCGGTTGTGTTGCGGTCCAGACGTCCCACAGGGTAGATTCTCTCCTCGCAGGCACCCTTCACGATGTCCATCACAGTGAGGCGGCCGTTGGGGTCGTCGCTGGTGGTCACGCAGTCTTTGGGTTTATTGAGCAGGATGTAGCATTTGTGCTCAAGGGTCACAACCTTGCCGTCATATTCCACGGTGTCGTTGTGTGAGATTTTTGTGCCGAGTTCGGTCACAACCTCGCCGTTCACCTTCACGAGGCCTTTCTGGATAAAGTCGTCGGCTTCGCGGCGTGAGCAGATTCCGGCGTTGGCCATGAACTTATTCAGACGAATCTGTTCTTCGGGATCGGGTATGGGCATTTCATACTCAATGCGTTTCGGACGCGGGGTGAAGCTCTTTCCACCGTGGGGCATACCGAACTGGTTGTGGCGGAGTCCGCCCTGCTGGCGGTTGTTGTAGCCACCCTGCTGGCGGTTGTTGTAGCCGCCTTGCTGACGGTTGTTGTAGCCGCCTTGCTGACGGTTGTTGTAGCCACCCTGCTGGCGGTTATTGTTGTAGCCACCCTGCTGGCGGTTATTGTTGTAGCCACCCTGCTGGCGGTTGTTGTAGCCACCCTGCTGACGGTTGTTGTTATAGCCGCCCTGCTGACGGTTGTAGCCGTAGCCGCCTTGCTGACGGTTGTTGTTGTAGCCACCCTGCTGACGGTTGTAGCCGTAGCCACCCTGCTGACGGTTGTTGTTGTAACCGCTCTGCTGACGGTAGCGGGGCTGATAGCCGGTTGATTCAGTGCTCTCGGTGCTGTCGTCGGCAGAGGTCTGGCCTTCTGCAGGAGCCTGATACTGCTGGCGGGGGCGATAGCCGCCCTGCTCATTATTATAGCGGTTGTAGCCGCCCTGATTATTGTTGTAGCCGTAGCCTCCCTGACGGTTATAGCCCTGCTGACGGGGGCGATAGCCGGTGGCCTGGGGACGGTCGCCCCCGAAATCGGTTCTGTGCTCGCTGTAACGTGCTCCCTCTTCGGGATTATCGGGTGATACGTTTCTTACTTCCCCTATGCGCGGACGCTTGCTTTTCTTCTCGTTATTGTCCATAGTGTTCGGATAGCTTTGTTTTGATATTTTCTGCCTCGCGGCGATTATTATTTAAGATTCAGTCGGTTTTTTTTGTGAGTTGGCGGAGTGTAGGCTCCGGCGGGTGAATTGTTGTGTGGAAAATCGGTTTTCTATAGGCGGGAATCCGGCATGAATTTCACACCCTCGGGAGCACTGACAGTCTCTTTCGGGTGCAAAATTAACCATTTCCCGGAGTATAACAATCAAATGGTGGTTTTTATCTGATTGAAGTTATTGTTTTTTCTGTTTTTTTGCTTCAGAGCAGTCCATAGCCGGTGTAGCCGTGGGGTGTGATGCGTTTCAGCTCTTCTTTCACCTCCGGTTTCACTTCGAGTGTGTCGATAAATTCGGCGATACTTTCGGCTGTAACCTTTGAGTTGACTCGTGTGAGCTGCTTGAGGGTCTCATAAGGATGGGGATAGCCCTCGCGGCGGAGTATGGTCTGGATAGCCTCGGCCACTACGCTCCACATATCGTCGAGGTCGCCTCGGATAGCCTCTTCGTTGAGTATGAGCTTGCCGAGTCCCTTGAGCGTGCTTGCCACGGATATGAGAGTGTGGGCCATGGGCACTCCCACGTTTCTGAGCACAGTAGAGTCTGTGAGGTCACGCTGCAGACGCGACACGGGGAGCTTCGAGGCAAGATGACCGTAGAGTGCGTCGGCAATGCCGAGATTGCCTTCAGAGTTTTCGAAGTCGATAGGATTCACCTTGTGGGGCATAGCCGAAGAGCCTACCTCGCCGGCCTTGATGCGCTGCTTGAAATATTCCATCGACACATACTGCCACACATCGCGGTCAAGGTCGAGAATCACGGTGTTGACCCTGCGCATTGCATCGAAGAGTGCGGCGAGGTTGTCGTAGTTGGATATCTGGGTGGTGAGCAGTTCGCGCTCAATGCCGAGACGCTCGTTGAGGAACCGTCCGGCAAATCCGCGCCAGTCAATGGAGGGGAAAGCCACCAGATGAGCGTTGAAATTGCCGGTGGCGCCGCCAAACTTTCCGCTGACGGGCACACTCTTGAGCTGCTCTATCTGCACTCGCAGACGATAGGCAAACACTCCGATTTCTTTTCCGAGCAGGGTGGGCGATGCGGGCTGGCCGTGGGTCTTGGCAAGCATGGCCACATCTTTCCATTCCTCGGCCAGTTCGTCGAGCTTGGCCAGAAGCTGTTCGAGCATCGGCACGTAGACATTGTCCATAGCCTCACGCACAGACATAGGCACCGAAGTGTTGTTGATATCCTGCGAGGTAAGGCCGAAATGGATGAACTCCTTGTATTCTTCGAGTCCGAGGGCATCGAAACGTTCTTTCAGGAAATATTCCACGGCCTTTACGTCATGGTTGGTCACGCTTTCTATCTCCTTGATGCGTTTGGCATCGTCGATGGTGAAATCGCGATATATGTTGCGCAGCGATTCAAATAGCGAATGGTCTACGCCGGCAAGCTGCGGCAGGGGAAGTTCGCAAAGGGCTATGAAATATTCCACCTCCACACGAACGCGGTAGCGGATCAGGGCAAACTCGGAAAAATATTCCGCGAGAGATTCACACTTACCGCGATAGCGGCCGTCAACGGGAGAGATTGCAGTCAGAGCAGAAAGTTGCATCGTATTGATTTGCTTTTGTGATGAGTCTGTGAGGGATAATGGCAGCGGCCTGCACGCGCAGACCTCTTCGGCTGCAAAATTACACAAAAAAATTGAAATCGATTAATTTTATCGGGTAAGCCTTCGTAGAAACCTGCATATAAATAGAAGTGAGCTGCGCATCATTCATACTCTTAGATGGTTATGACGGAGAGGGGCTCTCCGGAAAATATGGTTCGGGGTGAATTTTGCGGAATTCGGAAATTCCAATCGACGCGTGGCGCTGTAATTCAAAAAAATATCTGTAAATTTGCGCTCAATAACTATTACCTTACTACTGAATTATAATGAAAAATATCCTTACAGTTGCGGCGGCGGCCGTGGTTGCCGTCTCTGCGGCGGTGGGCTGTTCGTCGCCCGCAGTCGAGCAGCCGGAGTTTGTCACTGTGCGCGACGGTGAGTTTTACATCGGCGACTCCGTGTATCGCTATGTCGGAGCCAATTTCTGGTATGGTGGCTTGCTCGGCGCCGAGAAGTATGGCGACCGTGAGCGTCTGGCCCGTGAGCTCGACAAGATGAAAGAGATCGGCATCACCAATCTCCGTGTGCTTGTGGGCGGTGATGGCGCCGAAGGAATCGAGTCGCATATCGAGCCGGTGCTCCAGACAGCCCCCGGGGTCTATAACGACACTCTTCTTGAGGGTCTCGACTATTTTCTGGCCGAGCTCGAAAAGCGCGATATGAAAGCTGTGCTCTATCTCAACAATGCGTGGGAATGGAGCGGCGGATATGGCACATATCTCGAATGGACCGGCCACGGCCCTGCTCCGCTGCCCAAAGATGGCTATCGTGAGTATGTGGACTATGTGAGCCAGTTTGTGCTCTCCGACTCTGCAAAGCAGCTCGCCATGAATCATGTGCGCAACATAGTGGGCCGCACAAGCTCCGTTACCGGGAAACCCTACAGCGAGTCGCCGGCCATCATGTCGTGGCAGATAGCCAACGAGCCCCGTGCGTTCTCACGCGAGGGCAAGCGTGCGCTCGCCGACTGGCTCCGCCAGACCGCGAGGACAATCAAAGAGATAGACTCAAACCACCTGGTCTCTACCGGCAGCGAAGGCAAATACGGATGTGAGGTTGACCTTGACCTCTGGGCCGAAATCCACAACTATCCTGAAATCGACTATGCCAATATCCATATCTGGCCCTACAACTGGAACTGGATTAGAAAAGACACAAAAGACGGTGTGGTTGAAGATGTGGACTCCGCCTGCAAATACACTCAGGCCTATATCGACGAGCATTTCGACAAGATGGGCGGTGTGAAGCCTATCGTGCTCGAAGAGTTCGGCTATCCGCGCGACACTATGGGCATAGCTCCCGGAAGCCCCACCACCGGGCGCGACCGCTATTATGAATATGTGTTTTCCATCATCCGCGATTCCGGTAAAATCAACGGTTCCAACTTCTGGGGCTGGGGCGGATATGCCAATCCGGCCCACCGCACCTGGCAGCGCGGAGATGACTATTCCGGCGACCCGGCTCAGGAAGACCAAGGGCTCAATTCAGTTTTTGTGACCGATTCCACCACTATCGAGGTGATCCGCCGCATGACCGACTCTCTTAAAGATATAAAGAAATGAAATATCCGATTATAGCAATGACTCTTCTGGCTCTCTCCGCAGCTTCATGTGGCGGCAGGGGAGTAGCATCCGATTCTTCGGCTCAGACCGACACCGTTTCTCCCGCCCGACAGCTCAGCCTGCGCCTCGACAGTGTGAGCCGTGCAGGCCTTGTGATGTTTGGTCATGATGATGACCCGGTGTATGGCCACACATGGGTGGGCGACTCCGGCCGCTCTGATGTGCTTGAGACCGCCGGCGACTATCCGGCAGTGATGAACTGGGACCTCGGAGGAATAGAGAAAGGCGACGCCTCAAACCTTGATAGCGTGAACTTCGAGCGTATGCGTGCAGAGGTGATTGCTCAGGACGCACGTGGCGGTGTCAACGCTTTCAGCTGGCACGCCGTCAATCCGGTCGACGGGCAGGATAGCTGGCAGTGTGCCGACACCACAATCGTGGCACAGATTATCGACAACCCTGAAGTGGCGGAGCGTTTCCGCAATCAGATTCGCCTGGCCGCCCGCTTCATTGCCGGCCTCACGGATGCTTCCGGCAAAAAGATCGGTGTGATTCTCCGCCCCTGGCATGAACACACCGGAGCATGGTTCTGGTGGGGCAGCAAGCAGTGTACGCCTGACCAATATCGCCATCTCTGGACCGAAACCCGCCGCATCATGGATGAGGAGGGCGCCGACAATATCCTCTGGGCATACTCGCCCGACCGCGTGAAGGATATCGATGAATATCTCGAACGCTATCCCGGCGACGAGTATGTGGATATCATGGGAGCCGACGTCTACCATTATGGTGCCGAAAAGGGTGTAGACTCCTATCTCGCGGCTGTCGATGCCACTCTCGGAGCCGCCACACAGGCCGCTTCTGAAAAAGGCAAGCTCGTGGCTTTCACTGAAACAGGTCTCGAAGGCATACCGATGGCCGACTGGTGGACCGAAGTGCTTCTCCCGGCCGTGAGCAAATATCCCGCCGCCTATGTGGTTGTGTGGCGCAATGCCCACGATAAGCCCGGACATTTCTATGCTCCGTGGCCCGGACAGGAATCGGAGGCCTCGTTCAAGAAATTCCACGACGACCCCCGCACTGTGTTTGCACGCGAGATGAATACAATCCGCTGACTAATTTCCGGAAGGCGCCCGGCATAGCCATGGCGCCGCCCGGCCTACAACTCATATCATTCACCCCGAACAGATACTCTAAAGTATATCCCCGATGACTACCCCTGATTTCGAACAGCGTGTGCGCTTTATTGAAGGCCGCTACGAAGCTCATGTGACCCGTCTCAATCACCCAATTGAAGGCAACGGTATCTATCGCCGCTATGCCAACCCGGTGATAACCGCCGAAAGTGTTCCTCCGACATGGCGCTACGACTTCAACCCCTCTACCAATCCGTTTTTTATGGAGCGTATAGGTGTAAATGCCACCCTCAATTCAGGCGCTATAAAATGGAACGGTAAATATATGCTCATGGTGCGTGTGGAGGGCATGGACCGCAAATCTTACTTCGCGCTCGCCGAAAGCCCCAACGGAATAGACAATTTCCGTTTCGTAGGCCGCCCTATCACAATGCCTGAGACCGATGTGCCCGGCACAAACGTCTACGATATGCGCCTCACCCGCCACGAAGACGGCTGGATCTATGGTCTCTTCTGTGTGGAGCGCCATGATGATTCTTGCCCTGGCGACCTCTCCGCCGCCACTGCGGCCTGCGGCATAGCCCGCACCCGCGACCTTGTCAACTGGGAGCGACTTCCCGACCTCAAGAGCCGCAGCCAGCAGCGCAATGTTGTGCTCCATCCGGAGTTCTATAATGGTAAATATGCTCTCTACACCCGTCCGCAGGACGGCTTCATCGACACCGGTAGCGGCGGCGGTATAGGCTGGGCGCTCGTAGACGATATGACCAATGCTGTAGTCACCGATGAACGCATCATCGATGCCCGCTTCTATCATACAATCAAAGAGGTGAAAAACGGCGAGGGGCCTCATCCCATCAAGACTCCCCGCGGTTGGCTCCATCTTGCCCACGGTGTGCGCGGATGTGCCTCCGGACTCCGCTATGTGCTCTATCTCTATATGACCGCTCTCGACGAACCTTGGCGTGCTATCGCCACCCCCGGCGGCTACTTCATGGCTCCCGTGGGCGAGGAATATGTGGGCGATGTGATGAATGTGCTCTTCTCCAATGGCTGGATTGCCGACGAAGACGGAACAGTCTACATCTACTACGCCTCTTCCGACACCCGCATGCATGTGGCCACCTCTACCGTCGACAGGCTGGTAGACTACTGCTTCAACACTCCGGCCGACGGTCTCTTTACCGGAGAGAGCGTCAAGGCCATCAACCGCCTCATTGATTCAAACGAGGCTTATTTCCACACCACTTCCCACCGATAAACAAAACCATGGCAAGACTATCAGAGAAAATAGGCTACGGCTTCGGCGATATGGCTTCGTCGATGTTCTGGAAGGTGTTCAGCTATTATCTTCCGTTCTTCTACTCCAACGTGTTCGGACTCTCGCTCACTGATGCCGGCATTCTTGTGCTCGTGACCCGCATCTGGGATGCGGTCTCCGACCCGATGATGGGCATTGTGGCAGACCGCACCAACACACGCTGGGGTAAATACCGGCCTTATCTTCTCTGGGTCGCTGCGCCATTCTCAATCTGTGGAATCCTTCTGTTCACCACCCCCGATTGGGCCTACGCCGGCAAACTCCTCTGGGCATATGTCACTTATATACTGATGATGACCGTATATACAGGTATCAATGTGCCCTATGGAGCCATGCTCGGGGTGATGAGCGATAATTCCCACGAAAAGACCGTGTTCTCCTCGTTCCGCATGTTTTTTGCCTACGGGGGCTCGTTTATAGCTCTTGCGGCATGGGAGCCGTTGTGTTCTCTCTTCGAGAACCGTTGGGGATTGTCCATCCAAAACAGCTGGCAGTGTGCCATGATAGTGATTGCAGCGGCATGCTTCATTCTCTTCCTCTGCTGCTTTAAGCTCACCAGAGAGCGGATCCGTTCGGTGTCTAAGGTGAGCATCGGTTCCGACTTCCGCGCTCTGCTCTCCAACCGTCCGTGGTGGCTGCTTATCGGAGCGGCGCTTTGCTTCAATCTGTTCAGCACTGTGCGTGGAGCCACCGTGGCCTATTTCTTTGCCGACGTTATCGGTTTCGATGCCCATATCATGCTCTTCAGCATCGCGCTCCTTTTCTATAGCGGCCTGTTTCTGAGCATAGGCGAGGTTGCCAATATGGTGGGCGTGGCTCTCACCGTTCCCATTGCCGGCCGTCTCGGCAAGAAAACCACGTTTATCTTTGTCAATTTTCTGCTGATTGTGCTGAGCGTGGCTTTCTTCTTTGTGCCTGTCACCCCTGCGGGCTATTGGTGGATGCTCCTGCTTCAGGTGTTCATCTCCGTGCTCACCGGCATAATGTCGCCGCTCATATGGTCAATGTATGCCGATGTGAGTGATTATTCCGAGCTCCGCTACAACACCGCCTCGACCGGTCTGATATTTTCATCCTCCTCTATGGCCCAGAAATTCGGCGGTGCCTTCGGTGGCGCTGCTGTGCTCTGGTTGCTCGATGCCTGCGGATATCTGACCCGCACGGCCGACCAAGCCTCGACCGCTCTCACCCAGACCTCAGAAGCAATAAGCTGTCTCTGGATGCTTATGACTTTCATTCCGGCCGGTGTGGCTCTTCTCGCCATTATTGTGGTGTGGTTCTATCCCCTCACCACAAAGAGAGTCAACTCTATCGTGGCTGAGCTTAAGACGCGCCGCATAGCGCAGACCACCCCTCCGGAATATTATGAAATGACAGACCCCGCAAACAATATCTGATGACACAGGAGCAGAAAACCGCCCTCGCCTCACAACTCGGCGAATGCCTCACCCACAATATTCTCCCCTATTGGCTCGACCGCATGATTGATCCGGCCGGCGGATTTTATGGCCGCCGCGACGGTTTCGACACTCTCGATGCCAAAGCTCCGAAAGGAGCTATTCTCAATGCCCGCTTGCTCTGGACATTCTCGGCTGCACTCCGTCACACCGGCAATCAGCGCTATCGCGAAGCTGCAGACCGCGCCTATGATTATATAGTCAGGCATTTCATAGACCGTGAATTCGGCGGTGTCTACTGGTCGCTTAATCCCGACGGCACTCCCGCCGACACAAAGAAGCAGTTCTACGCCATAGCCTTCACCATCTACGGCCTCGCGGAATATTACCGTGCCACAGGCAGAGAGGAGGCGCTCGAAGAGGCTATCGTGCTCTTCGATGACATAGAGCGTCATAGCTATGACCCCGAAAAGGGGGGCTACCTTGAGGCGGCAACCCGAGAGTGGAATCCTATCGACGATATGCGCCTGAGCGACAAGGATGCCAATTCATGCAAGACCATGAACACCCATCTCCACATTCTGGAGGCCTACACGGCGCTGCTCCGTGTGTGGCCTTTTCCGACTCTGGTTGAGGCTCAGAAGCGTTTGCTCGATGTGTTCCTTACCCGGATAATGGATTCCTCCACCGGACATCTCGGCTTGTTTTTCGACCGCGACTGGCACATGACCGACAAGACCATCTCTTATGGCCACGACATCGAGGCATCATGGCTCCTCCTTGAGGCCGCCGAAGTGTTGGGCGATGCTGAGATGTATGAGCGTGTGCTCAAAGCCACGCGCCGCATTGCCGACGCTGCGCTTCAGGGATATTGCTTCGACGGCTCGATGGTCTATGAGCGCCACGCTTCCGGCTCCTACGACAATGAGAAGCACTGGTGGGTGCAGGCCGAAACCCTTGTGGGCCTGCTGTGGCTTGCAAAATACCATGGCCGCCCCGAAGCTCTCGACCTCGCGGCACTCACATGGAACTATATCTCGGCCAATCTGATAGACCGAGAGGCAGGGGAGTGGTATTGGAGCCGCCTGCCGGACGGCACCGTCAACCGTCGTGATGACAAGGCCGGCTTCTGGAAATGCCCCTACCACAATTCACGCATGTGTCTCGAAGCTCTGTCTATCCTCTAAAACTCCATTCGCTGACAGTTATTCCGGAATAAATCTATTCGGGCTTATTCTCCACCGGTTTCTGCGGCGAGGCCGCGCGGCTGATGTTCACCAACCACACTCCGGTGAATATCAACACCACGGCAACCCCCTTCACCGGAGTGAAAGTGTCGAGCCCCAGACAGATTCCCACCCCGGTGGCCACAATCGGCTGCACGTAGTTATACATCCCCACCAGAGTAGGGCGCAGTGTCTTCTGACCGATCATCACGAGCAGATAGGAGCCGAATGTAGCTCCCACAACTATATAGGCTATTCCGGCACTTTGCAGTCCGCTCACGTGGCTCCATGCCGTAGTGAGGATTTTAGGCATCGAGAACGGCAGCACTGTTATAGCGGCGAAAGTAAACATCCATTTCATCAGAGTGAGCAGCGAATAGCGCTTGATGAAATTTCTGTAGAGTGTGAGATAGAGCGCATAGCTCAGCTGCGCGGTGAGCACCAGAATGTCTCCGAGCATCGGGTTTGTGGCTCCGGTCGATTTCACGCTTCCTGCCACGAGAATCAGCGCTCCCCCTCCGCCGAGCAATATTCCTCCGGCCTTCTTCCATGTGATTGGCTCTTTGAGCAGCAGGGCGGCCAGGATCATGACCCATAGCGGCATGGTGGTAGTGATGATCGAAGCCTCCCCGGGTGAGGTAAATCCCACTCCGAATATGAAACACCCCTGATTGAATACTATGCCGAGCATGGCAGCCCCGGCAAGCAGCGCGAGGTCTCTCGGAGGCACATGCTGGCGTGGGGCGGTGAGCGATGCCAACCAGAACAGTATTGCCGCCCCGACAATACGGAAATCAGTGAGAAGCAGCGGAGATATTATTCCGGCTGCCATCACGCTTTTGGCCACAGGCGACATCAGTCCCCAGAACAGATTTGCCCCAAGCATTGCGGCATGACCTCTGAGCAAGCTGCGGTTCATGCTATTCCTGTGAGTTCGATATCGAATATCAGGGTAGAGCCGGCCGGAATGCCGGGCTGTGCAAACCGCCCGTAGCCCTGTTCGGCCGGGATATACACCTCCCACCTGTCGCCCGGGGTCATCTGCTGCAGAGCTATGATCCAGCCGGCTATCAGTTCGCGGAGTCTGAAAGCCGGAGCGGTGCCGCCGCGGCTGCTGTCAAACGTCTTTCCATTGATGGTTTTACCGGTGTAGTGTACTGTCACCACACTCCCGCGATTGGGATGCGGCCCGTTTTTAGGCCCCGATTTGATGGGTTTGTAGCACACTCCCTTGTCGATGGTTATCACTCCCGGCTCTTTCGATTTTTCGGCGAGCCATTCGCGATTTTTTATTACGTATTCAGCCTTAGCCATATAGTGGTGTGATTAGTCGTTGTTTATCTGTTTTAAGTATGTGTCAGATGTCAGGTAGTGACTTAATTAATTTGTGACACCTACTTAGCGCTGCAAAATTACGCATTTTATTTCTTCAACAAAACATTTATTGCCGAAGCGGCTATTGTTGCTGAGAATTAAGCGGTTAGAGCTAAAATTCGGCGAATCAGCCATATAGCGCAAATTAAGTTAAAATATCTATAAAAATAGGCTTCTGACTTGCAGAAAACCTCGAAACATAATAATTTTGCAATGTTTTTCAGACAAAGCTATGACAACCCCGTTATTTCAGTCTGGATTGCACATCGGTTTTGGGAGGCTTGTGGCTGGCAAGCGGGAAACAGCCCCCTTTCTGAAGAAAAGTCTTTGGAATCACCGATGGCCGGATTGATAGAGTTTCCCCTGATAGAGTTTGTCTGACTGACGCACACAGTTTTCTGTGTGTTATTGGAGATAAGAGAGAGTTTAAGTATTAAATAGTTGTTTTATAGATAATTGTGTATTTGAAGCTTAAGGGCAGTCGTGAGACTGCCCTTTTGTGTTAATATTCCTCTGTCCATCTAACGGATATATACATAGATGAAGAGAGAGGAATCCACGGCGCATAGTAAAATACCTGTGTTTAAGCGTAAAGATTGCAAAGTCTAAAAATGAAAAATTTAGTGTCGTTTACGCCCTGCAGTTTGGCTCTGAAAGCTTTAATCTTTGAGTTCATGGATTCGGCCGCGGCATTGGTGGAGCGGTTGTCAAAGAAGTTTATTATCTCGTCTGAGTGTTCGTAAAATGTAGCGGCAAT
>JAAVDA010000027.1 GCA_014802045.1 Bacteroides sp. | reverse complement strand
CTGACTCAAAGTGAGCAAGTGGTTTAAGAGTAAATTAGGCCGTAACCTCTGATTTAACAGAACGTTACGACCTAACTTAAAAGTTGTCAGACTATATCTATTAGTCCTCGATGGCAGCCTGCGCCGCTGCTACGCGAGCGATGGGCACACGATAGGGTGAGCAGCTTACGTAGTTCATGCCGAGCTTAGCACAGAACTTAACTGATGAGGGTTCGCCACCGTGTTCGCCGCAGATACCAACCTTGAGGTCGGGATTTGTGGCACGGCCTTTTTCTACACCCATCTTCACGAGCTGGCCAACACCTTCCTGATCGAGCACTTCGAAGGGATCGGTCTTGATGATACCATGCTCCTTGTAGAATTTGAGGAACTTGGGAGCATCGTCGCGAGAGAAGCCGAAGGTCATCTGAGTAAGGTCGTTGGTTCCGAATGAGAAGAATTCGGCAACTTCAGCGATCTGGTTGGCTACAAGAGCTGCACGGGGCACCTCAATCATTGTGCCGACTTTATAGAGAACGGTCTGTCCTTTTTCCTCAAACACCTTGGCAGCTGTGAGATGAATTACATCAGCCTGGTTCTGGATTTCTTTGAGCGAACCTACCAGAGGAATCATAATCTCGGGGTGAACCTCGATGCCACGTGCTTTAACTGCAAGGGCAGCTTCGATGATAGCACGGGTCTGCATCTCGGTGATTTCAGGATAGGTGATACCGAGGCGGCATCCGCGGTGACCGAGCATGGGGTTAAACTCTTCGAGGCTGTCAACCTTTGCCTTTACCTCTTCAAGAGTGATGCCCATCTCTTCGGCCATCACCTTCTGAGTTGCGGTCTGATGAGGAACGAATTCGTGCAACGGGGGATCGAGCAGACGGATAGTCACTCCGAATCCGTCCATCGCTTCGAAGATACCCTCGAAGTCTCCGCGCTGCATGGGAAGCAGTTTGGCAAGAGCTGCACGACGACCTTCAACGTCAGAAGAAAGGATCATCTCGCGCACAGCCTTGATACGGTCGCCTTCAAAGAACATATGCTCTGTGCGGCAGAGACCGATACCCTGAGCGCCGAGTTCGCGAGCTTTCTTGGCATCGCGGGGTGAGTCGGCGTTTGTGCGGACAAGAGTCTTGGTATATTTCGAAGCGAGATTCATCACTGCGCCGAAATCGCCGTCGAGTTTAGGATCTACAGTGGGAACCTGACCGTCATAAACGTCACCGGTAGAACCGTTGAGTGAAATCCAGTCGCCTTCGTTATAGGTTTTACCACCCATCTGAACTGTCTTGGCCTTATAGTCTACTACTATTTCGCCGGCACCAGACACGCAGCATTTACCCATACCGCGGGCAACGACTGCCGCATGAGAAGTCATACCGCCGCGCATTGTCAGGATACCCTGAGCCACTGCCATACCGCGAAGGTCTTCGGGTGATGTCTCGATACGTACAAGAACAACCTTTTTCTTCTTCTCAGCCCATGCCTCGGCCTCGTCGGCAGAGAACACTATCTGACCACAGGCTGCGCCGGGAGATGCGGGAAGACCCTTGGCTACAACCTTGGCACGCTTGAGAGCGTCTTTGTCAAACACCGGGTGGAGAAGCTCGTCGAGTTTCTGGGGCTCCATGCGGACCAGAACTGTCTTTTCGTCGATTTCGCCGGCACGAAGAAGATCCATGGCAATCTTCACCATGGCAGCGCCTGTGCGCTTACCGTTACGAGTCTGAAGCATCCAGAGCTTACCGTCCTGGATGGTAAACTCCATGTCTTGCATATCCTTATAGTAGTCTTCCAGACGATGAGCGATAGCTATGAGTTCAGCTGCGCAAGTGGGCATAGACTCTTCGAGTGAAGGATATTTCTCTGCACGCTCCTCTTCGCTGATGCCCTGAAGGGCTGCCCAGCGGCGTGAACCCTCCACTGTGATCTGCTGAGGTGTGCGGATACCGGCCACGACATCCTCGCCCTGAGCGTTGATGAGATATTCGCCGTTAAAGATATTCTCGCCGGTGGCTGCGTCGCGGCTGAATGCCACGCCGGTAGCTGAATTATTGCCCATGTTGCCATAGACCATAGCCTGAACATTGACTGCAGTGCCCCACTCTTCGGGAATCTGATTCATTCGACGATAGAGGATGGCACGTTCGTTCATCCAGCTGTCGAACACGGCGCAGATACCGCCCCAGAGCTGTTCCCAAGCGCTGTCGGGGAAGTCCTTACCGGTGAAATCTTTCACGGCTGCCTTGAAGAGCTTCACGAGGAGCTGAAGATCTTCAACGGTGAGTTCTGTGTCAAGCTTCACGCCTTTCTCTTCCTTCACCTTATCCATGATTTCCTCAAAAGGATCGATATCGTTCTTGCTCTTGGGCTTCATGCCGAGCACAACGTCGCCATACATCTGGACAAAACGACGATAGCTATCCCATGCGAAACGGGGATTACCGCTCTTTTCAGCAAGCGAAGCCACTGTGGCATCGTTCATACCGAGGTTGAGCACAGTGTCCATCATGCCGGGCATGGAGGCACGGGCTCCTGAACGCACGGATACGAGAAGCGGATTGGAGGGATCGTCAAATTTCTTGCCGGTGAGCTGCTCTACGTGAGCGATAGCTCCCTCAACATCTTTTTTAATACGATTGACCACCTCGTCCTTGCCATACTGAGTGTACTCAGTGCAGACTTCGGTAGTGATTGTGAATCCGGGAGGCACGGGCATGCCGAGCAGATTCATCTCGGCAAGGTTGGCGCCTTTACCGCCAAGGAGATTGCGCATCGAGGCATTTCCCTCGGCTTTGCCGTCTCCGAATGTGTAGACTCTTTTCATCTGATGTCTATTTATTAGTGGTTGAATTTTGATAATGTTCTTCCGGTATATGGACTCCGCAAAGCCTACGGCTCCGGGAGTTGCTGTTGGAGTTGTGCAAATTTAGTGATTATATCTCGGTTTCGGAAATAATTTTTTAACTTTTTAGTCACTTTTGGGGATATTTCCTCATTAATGAGTAGCTTTGCATAGAATTTATGATTCGTTGAAAAATCAATGGCAAGAAAACGAAAAGAACTTCCCCTCATAGAGGGAGTGGAAATAACAGGCGTAGCTGCCGAGGGTAATGCTATAGCCCGCGTAAACGATATGGTTGTCTTTGTGCCTTTCGGCGCTCCCGGCGATGTGGCCAACATTAAGATAGACCGCAAGAAGCGTAATTATGCCGAAGGACATATCGAGCAGATAATCACTCCGTCGCCCGTCAGATGCGAACCGAGATGTGAGCATTTCGGAGTGTGCGGCGGTTGCCGCTGGCAACACCTCCCCTACCGTGCCCAGCTTGGCTTCAAGCAGCAGCAGGTCACGGATGCTCTCACCCGCATAGCCAAAGTGGAGCTTCCTGAAATCAATCCGATACTCGGGTCTGCCGATATCTGGGAATATAGAAATAAGATGGAGTATACTTTTTCCAACCGCTGCTGGCTCACATTCGAACAGATGAGAAGCGGAGAGGAGTTTCCCGACCGCGATGCTGCCGGGTTCCATATTCCCGGAGCTTTCGACAAGGTGCTCGACATAAAGAAATGTCACCTTCAGGATGATTTCTCCAACCGTCTCCGTTTATTTATAAAGGAGTTTGGCAAAACACACGGATACTCCTTCTACGATCTCCGCGCTCAGTCCGGGCTGCTCCGCACTCTTATGGTGCGTATAGCCTCAACCGGCGATATAATGGCCGTTATGGTGTTCGGGGCAGACGAACCTGAGAAAATTTCCGCACTTATGGATGCCGTCAGGGAGCACTTCCCGGAAATCACCTCCCTGCTATATGTGGTCAACACAAAGGCCAACGATACTATCGGCGACCTCGACATCCTCACTTGGGCCGGAAAACCCTATATCGAAGAAGAGATGGAGGGTCTGCATTTCAGAGTAGGGCCGAAATCGTTCTACCAGACCAATTCCCGTCAGGCTTACGAGCTCTACAAGGTGGCGCGCAACTTTGCCGGGCTGACCGGTTCTGAACTGGTCTATGACCTTTACACCGGCACCGGGACAATCGCCAACTTCGTGGCGCGCAATGCCCGCCATGTGATTGGTATCGAATATGTGGCCGATGCTATAGAAGACGCAAACCTCAATTCAAAGGTCAACGGCCTTGACAACACAGAATTCTATGCCGGCGACATGAAAGATGTGCTGACCGACGGATTCATCGCCACGCATGGGCGTCCGGATGTTATGATTATCGACCCCCCGAGAGCCGGCATGCACGACGATGTAATCAAAGTCATACTCAACGCCGCTCCCGAAAGAATCGTGTATGTGAGCTGTAATCCTGCCACTCAGGCCCGCGATCTTGCCGCTCTCGACAGACTTTATAAGGTCACAGCCGTGCAGCCTGTCGACATGTTCCCCCACACCCACCATGTGGAAAACGTGGTGCGCCTCGAAAAACGCTGATTCTGCAGCCTCCCCCCATACATCTTATCATAACGCTTCCGGCCCGGAACATTATCCCCACCGGAAGCGTTGTTTGTATAGATTTATTATTTCATCACATGACTCACAATTCATCACACGGAGACTCAGCCTCTCCCAACCGCCTCAATTCACATCTCAGCTCTATAGCCAGCTCTGCACGCAAATCAGGCAGAAAAGGTATTATAATATCTGCTTGTGTGCTGCTTGCGATTGTCGCTATAATCATAGTGGCTGTAACCACCGCCTCGCGAAAACCGATAGCAGATGAGAAACTCCCCACCGTCATAGTGCAGCCTATTGTGGCCGAAGATGTAAACATCTACGGCGAATACGTAGGCCGTATCCGTGCCCAGCAGTTTGTGGAGGTCAGAGCCCGTGTGGAAGGCTATCTTGAAAAAATGCTTTTCAAGGAAGGTTCATATATCAACAAGGGTCAGACCCTCTTTGTGATAGACCCTACCATCTATAGAGCCCGTCTCAACAAAGCTTCAGCCCAGCTCAACAAAGCTCGTGCCATAGCCATCAAAGCCAAGCGCGACCTTGACCGCATCCGCCCGCTTTACGAGGCCAATGCAGCCAGCCAGCTTGATCTTGACAATGCCGTGGCAGCTTTCGAGGGAGCCAATGCCGACGTCGAGGTGTGTGAGGCCGATCTTACGCAGGCTCAGCTCACCGTCGGGTATACCAATGTGAAGTCACCGATTTCAGGATATATTTCCCAGCGCAGCGCAGATATTGGCACTCTGGTGGGGCCATCCGCACAGTCGCTTCTGGCCACCGTGGTGAAAAGCGACACCGTGAGAGTGGATTTCAGCATGACCGCGCTCGACTATCTCCGCAGCAAATCGCGCAATGTGACTCTCGGATCCAATGACAGCGAAAAAGACTGGCAACCATATGTCACAATCACTCTTGCCGACGGAGAAGTCTACCCCTATAAAGGCAAGGTAGATTTTGCCGACCCTCAGATTGATCCTAAAAAAGGCACTTTTTCCGTGAGAGCTGAGATGCCCAATCCGGATCAGATACTTTTGCCCGGAGAATTCACCAAGGTAAAGCTGCTCATGGATGTGCGCGACAGCGCCGTAGTGGTGCCGTCTAAAGCCCTGACCATCGATAAGGGAGCCGCCTTCATCTTCGTAGTTCGCCCGGATAGTGTGGTAGAAAAACGCTTCATCGAAACCGGCCCTGAAATCGGCAACAATATTATCGTGGAGCGTGGCCTTGCTGCCGGAGAGAATATTGTGGTAGAGGGATTCCATAAGCTTCGTCATGGCGCGAAAGTGGCTCCCGAGACAACACAGACCAATGACGCCGAAAAGACCACCGCAAATGAAAAGTAATTTCTTTCTTGACCATCCCGTATTTTCGATAGTAATCTCTATTGTCATACTGATAGTGGGGTCTATCGGCCTGATTCTCTTACCGGTGGACCAATATCCCAATATTGTGCCTCCTGTTGTGAGGGTTTCAGCATCCTATCCCGGCGCCGACGCTCAGACCGTCACCCAGGCCGTAGCCACTCCCATCGAACAGGAACTCAACGGCACTCCCGGCATGATCTATATGCAGTCGTCAAGCTCCAATTCCGGCGGTTTCTCTGTTACCGTGACTTTTGACATCGATACCGATCCTGAGCTTGCGGCCGTAGATATTCAGAACCGAATCAAAAAAGCTGAATCGCGCCTTCCGGCAGAGGTGGTGAAAAACGGCATCTCGGTTGAAAAAGAGACAGCCAATAAACTCATGACCATCACCGTACTCTCTTCCGATCCGAAATATGATGAGATTTATCTCAGTAATTACGCCACCCTCAATGTGCTTGATATGTTGCGCCGCATCCCGGGGGTGGGTAGCATCCGCAGCGTAGGCGGCCGCTATTATGCCATGCAGGTATGGGTGCAGCCCGACAAACTCGCCGACCTCGGTCTCACCGTGAGCGATCTTCAGAAAGCTCTTCAAGACCAGAACCGCGAGAGTGCCGCCGGTGTGCTTGGACAGGCACCCGTCAGCGATGTGGATCTCACCGTGCCTATCACTGCACGCGGACGTCTCTCGTCGGTCACAGAATTCGAGGACATCGTTATCCGGGCAGACGCATCCGGATCTCTCATCCGCCTGAAAGATGTGGCCAGAATATCGCTTGAGGCATCCACTTATGCCACCGAGAGCGGCATTAACGGCGGCAATGCGGCAGTGCTTGAAATCAATATGCTTCCGGGCAGCAATGCCATAGATGTGGCAGATGCCGTGAAAGCAGAGATGGAAACGTTGTCAAAGAATTTTCCCGAGGGTATCACATATGAGATACCGTTTGACATGACCACCTATATCTCAGAATCAATCCACCATGTGTATCGCACACTCTTCGAGGCGCTGATTCTGGTAATATTCGTGGTGTTTCTCTCTTTGCAAAACTGGCGGGCCACAATTATCCCTATCGTTGCCGTGCCGATATCTCTTGTGGGCACATTCGGAGTGATGCTCATATTCGGATTCTCGCTCAACATGCTCACTCTTCTCGGCCTGATTCTTGCAATCGGTATTGTGGTAGACGATGCCATTGTAGTGGTGGAGAATGTAGACCGTGTGATGAACGAAGAGCACCTCTCTCCATATGAGGCCACCCGCAAAGCCATGTCGGGACTAAGCGGTGCGCTGATTGCCATGTCGCTGGTGCTTTGCGCGGTGTTTGTCCCAGTGAGCTTCATCCCCGGAATCACCGGACAGCTGTATCGCCAGTTCACTATCACGATTGCCGTCTCCGTGATTATCTCCACGATTGTGGCTCTCACACTTTCGCCTGTCATGTGTTCGATGCTTCTCAGACCCGAGTCAGGCCATAAAAACAAGATATTCACCAAAATCAACGAGTCTCTCGCAAAGGGCAATTCATTCTATTGCCGCATGGTGCGCAAAACCCTCTCGATGCCTCGCCGCATGCTGGCGTTCTACGGATTGATTATCATTTCTATCTGGCTTATGAACAGACTGGTTCCTTCGAGCTTCATGCCTCAGGAAGACCAAGGCTATTTCACTGTAGAGCTTGCTCTGCCCGAGGGAGCCACTATCGAGCGTACGCGCAAAGTGACAGAAAGAGCAATGGCATGGCTCATGGAGCATCCTGATGTGGAGCATGTGCTGAACGTCACCGGATCCAGCCCGCGTGTCGGCACCAATCAGGCCCACACGCAACTCACTGTAATCCTCAAGCCCTGGGACGAAAGGAAAAAGGGAGATATCTCCGCCATCATGAGCGAGACTCTGGCCGAACTCTCATCCTATCCCGAAAGTCAGGTGTTTCTTTCCACTCCCGCAATTATTCCGGGCCTCGGAAGTTCGGGCGGTTTTGAGATGGTGCTGGAAGCCCGAGGCAACACCACCTACGAGGATTTGCAGAATGCTGTAGACACCTTGCTCGTCAAAGCTGCCCAAAGACCCGAACTGGCAAGCCTTTCCACCTCAATGCAAGCCGATATTCCACAGCTGTATTTTGATGTAGACCGCGATAAGGCTCAGCTTCAGGGGGTGAATATGTCAGACATATTCTCTACAATGAAGGCATTCACGGGAGCCATATACGTCAACGACTTCAATATGTTCAACCGCATCTATCGCGTGTATATTCAGGCGGAGGCTCCATATCGTTCAAATCGCTCAAATCTCAATCTCTTCTTTGTCCGTGCAAGCGATGGTACAATGATTCCGATTACTTCGCTCGGCACATCGAACTACACCACCGGAGCCGGCTCAGTGAAACGCTTCAATATGTTTAATTCCGCAACCATAACCGGAGAAGCAGGCAACGGTTATAGCTCCGGACAGGCCATGCAGGCGCTTGAAGAAATCGTAAGCAATGACCTTCCGGCCGGAATCGGAGTGGAATGGAGCGGACTCTCCTATCAGGAAAAGCATGAGAGCGGACAGACAGGCATCGTGCTGATGCTCGCGTTTCTGTTTGTATTCCTGTTTCTGGCGGCGCAATATGAAAGCTGGTCTGTGCCGATTGCTGTGATTCTGTCACTACCGGTTGCCGGCATTGGAGCATATCTCGGCATATGGCTCTGTGGCCTCGAAAACAACATCTATTTCCAGATAGGTCTTGTTATGCTCGTGGGACTCGTGGCCAAAAATGCTATCCTCATCGTGGAGTTTGCCAAAGAGGGAGTGGAGCGCGGAGAGTCGCCGGCCGAGGCAGCCCTGTCGGCCATGCATCTGCGTTTCCGTCCTATCGTGATGACTTCGCTGGCATTCATGCTCGGTCTGCTTCCGCTCGTGTTTGCCTCCGGACCCGGTTCTGCAAGCCGTCAGGGCATCGGCACAGGAGTGTTTTTCGGCATGCTTGTGGCTATCACTGTAGGAATAATCTTTGTACCCTTCTTCTTCGTAGGGGTTATGAAAATCAAAGACAGACTTAAAAAGAAAACTGTATGACAACATTCAGATACAATTTCGCCCTCCCGACCATAGCAGCCGCGATGATGATTGCCACAGCCGGATGTTCGGCCGTAAAGCAATGTCGCGAGCCGCAGCTGAATCTCCCTGAAAAGATTGTGGCCTCCGAGTCCGACTCAATGTCTCTGGCCGACATAGAATGGTTTGAATTCTATTCCGACCCGATGCTGAAAGAGATTCTCACCGCCACGCTCGAAAACAACCGTGATTTCATGGGTGCGGCAGCGCGTGTGGATCAGTTGCGCGAACTTTACGGAGCCGCCAAGACCGACCTCCTGCCTCAAATCTCCGCTACAGTCTACGGCAATCAGGAGACCAACAATTATCACGACGAGAGCCATACCACCGATCCCGAATATGGCATCAAAGCCACCCTCAGTTGGGAAGCAGACCTATGGGGCAATCTCCGCTGGAACAAACGCAGACAGCAGGCCACATATCTTGCCGGAGTAGAAGATATGAGAGCGATGCAGATGACGCTTATTGCCGAAGCCGCTTCTGCCTACTACCGCCTCGTGGCTCTCGACAATGAAATCGCGATTGTGAAACGCACTCTATCCACCCGAAGTGAAGAGCTCGAAAAAGCCAAACTCCGCTATCAGGGCGGCCTTACCTCGGAAATTGTTTACCTGCAGGCGCAGGTGGAATATAACACTGCCCTATCGCTTATCCCCGGACTCGAACGTCAGATTGAGGTGACTGAAAGCGCCCTCAATCTCCTGATGGGACGCTATCCCGGCAATAAGATTGAGCGGACAAGAGCCATACTCGAACCGCTTGCCGAACGCAATATCCCTGTGGGACTCCCATCCGAACTCCTGACCCGACGCCCCGACCTGCGTGGTTCGGAAATGAAACTGCGTCAGGCTATGGCAGCTGTCGGAGTAGCCTACACTGACCGGTTTCCACGCCTCACATTCACTCTCACCGGCGGTCTCGAAGATAACGATATTGAGCATATTCTGAAATCGCCTTTCACATTCGTCGGTGGAGCACTCGTCGGACCGATTGTCGACTTTGGAAAACGGAAGAAAAAATATCGGGCCGCTTTAGCCGCATACGACGAAGCCAGACTCGCCTACGAGCAAGATGTGCTTACTGCTTTCAAGGAAGTGAACGATGCCGCAACGGCATATCGCAAGAACCGCCAGGCCACGGAAGCCAAATCAAAACTCCATGCTGCGGCCGAAAGATATATGGAGCTCGCACACCTGCAATATAGAGGAGGAAGCATCAACTATCTGGATGTGCTTGATGCGCAGCGTCGGTTTCTTGATGCCGAAATCGGTCTGACTAATGCCATCCGCGATGAAATGCTGTCGCTGGTCACTCTATACAAGAGTCTCGGGGGCGGATGGAATCGCCTCCATCTTCAGGAATCCGGCCACTGAGCGCAAGAGCCGAGTTATAGTAGCGGCAGTCACCTGTCACCTCTTTCCCTACAAAAGGAAGGAGCGACACAGATTCATCTGCCCCCGACAGCTCAATCTCGGCCACTATAAGCCCGCTCAGAGTGCCGTGATATTCATCAACCTCCCACCGGCCCACCCGGTAGCGTGTCTTGTCGATTACCGGCGTATGACTGCAACGCTCCATCATCTCGCGGGCGTCGGCTTCCGGAATCTCATACTCCCACTCATCGCGTTCGGAGCCGGAATTCCTACCCTTCACGGTTATGAATCCCCTTCCGTCTACAATACGGAGCCGCACGGTCGCATCAGGATTTGCCGAAAGATATGTCTGCACAATATTGTGGCAACTATCGGCCATTGAACGGTAAGAGAGGTCTTCTACCAAAAATTTTCTTTCAATTTCTTTAGCCATACGCAAATTTAATATATCTTCGCGAAAGTATGATTAAAATAGGAAACAGAAATAATCTGGAAGTATCGCGTCTCGTGGATTTCGGCGCCTATCTCCGTGAGCCGGGAGGAGAAGCAGAGGTGCTTCTTCCCGCTAGATATATTGAAACGCCTCTGCATCCCGGTGATATGGTAGATGTATTTGTCTACACCGACTCCGAAGACCGTCCGGTGGCTACAACCCTCACTCCCCTCGCCGAGGCCGGAGATGTGGCTATGCTCAAAGTTGTGTCGGCCGGACGCTACGGTGCGTTTCTCGACTGGGGCTTACCGAAAGACCTCCTTGTCCCGCTCTCCGAACAGAAAACTAAAATGGTAGAGGGGAGGAGCTACCCTGTATATGTGTTTCTCGACGACGCCTCAAAGCGCGTGGTAGCATCCGCCAAGATTGAAAAACACCTCGGCAATCTGCTCCCCCGCTACCGGAAAGGAGCTAAAGTCAGCGTTATAATATTTGACCGCAACGAGGTTGGATGGCGTTGTGCCGTTGACTCCCGACATCTCGGCATACTCTATTCCGACGAGCTTTTCTCACCGGTCAATATAGGCGACAGGTTGGAGGCATACGTAAAACAGGTGAGACCCGACGGCAAAATAGACCTCACTCTTTCGCCACATGCTGAAAAGCGCACCCGCTCCCTCGCCGAGAGAATCGAGGCTGCCCTCAAAACATCAGGAGGACACATTGAACTCAGCGATTCCTCTTCGCCCGACGAAATCAAGGCCCGCTTCCAGTGCAGCAAAAAAGATTTCAAGAAAGCCATCGGCCATCTGATGAAGATAGGCAAAGCCACCAGAGAATCATTCGGCTGAAGGCAGCTCTCTTTCAAACCGAAATTAAAACTCATTCTGCGGGAATCTGCCACCTGTTTGGCCGGGATTCCCGCGGATTATTGTTTACTCCCAACATCATACTACCTTCCGTTACTTCCTATAAAGAAAATAGGAGACCATGCCTGATTGACACAATCTCCTATTAATTTCGTTGACAGATGAAACGGTCTTACCGCTTACTTCTTCTTGCGGTTGCCGTAACGGCTCATGAACTTGTCCACGCGACCTGCGGTGTCTACGAGCTTCTGCTTACCGGTGAAGAAGGGGTGAGAAGCGCTTGTGATTTCAAGTTTCACCAGAGGATAGGTCACGCCATCCACTTCAATCGTTTCCTTGGCGGCGATTGTCGAGCGGGTGATGAAGATTTCTTCATTCGACATATCTTTGAACACTACTTCACGATAGTTGGAAGGATGGATGTCTTTTTTCATTTCTATGAATGTTTTTAATTGAAAGTCAGTTAGTTACTCTTCCCGCTGGTAAGGCGGACGTCTGTAATGGCCTGCAAATTTACGCATTATTCTTTAATTGGCAAACACTTACACCGATTTTTATATCATATCAGTCAAAAATCCTTCGAATTCACCCTTATCAGATGATTCCTGCCTGTGTCGGGGCATTACACACATTAAATTAATAACAGCATCCATAGGATATTTCGTTCAGTCGCCCATTCCGCCTTTTTTTTGACTCATTACGGCGGAAATTTGCTCAAAAACCAAACAACTACGTAGAAAAATGTTGCCACGAAAGCATCGTAAGTGACAATTTGCCGCGTAAATGTGCATTTTTGTGAAAATTTATTTGCTCGTGAATATTATTTGTTATAAATTTGCAGCGTTTTCAATATGCAACTTTCACATCGAAAACACCCAACTCATCGTTAAATCACTTAACTACTCCCAGATGAAAGCAACCGACGTACTGGCCGATCTTAAGCGGCGTTTCCCTAACGAACCCGAATATCTTCAGGCTGTGGAAGAGGTAATCACCTCTATCGAAGACACCTATAACGAATATCCCGAATTCGAACGCTATAACCTCATCGAACGTCTCTGCATCCCCGACCGCATCTATTCTTTCCGTGTGTCGTGGGTTGACGATGCCGGCAAGGTACAGAACAATATGGGCTACCGCATCCAGCACAACAATGCAATCGGTCCCTACAAGGGCGGCATCCGCTTCCACTCCTCTGTCAATCTCTCCATCCTCAAGTTTCTCGCCTTCGAGCAGACTTTCAAAAACTCCCTCACCACTCTCGCAATGGGTGGTGCCAAAGGTGGCAGCGACTTCTCTCCCCGTGGCAAAAGCGATATGGAAGTGATGCGTTTCTGTCAGGCATTTATCACCGAACTCTGGCGTCAGATCGGAGCAGACACCGATGTGCCTGCCGGCGATATAGGCGTAGGCGGTCGTGAGGTAGGCTATATGTACGGAATGTATAAGAAGCTCGCACGCGAAAACACCGGCACATTCACGGGCAAAGGCCGTGAATTCGGCGGTTCTCTTATCCGTCCGGAAGCCACCGGCTATGGAAATGTCTATTTCCTCCTCAGCATGCTCGCCACACGCGGCATCGACATCAAGGATAAGAAGGTGGCAATCTCCGGATCAGGCAACGTTGCCACATATACTGCCGAAAAGCTCCTGCAGCTTGGAGCGAAAGTAGTGTCAATGAGCGATAGCGACGGCACCATCTATGTGCCCGACGGAATCACTCAGGAACAGCTTGACTATATCTTCAAACTTAAAAATATATATCGTGGCCGCATACGCGAATTTGCCGAAGAATATGGCTGCGAATACTTCGAAGGAGAGCGCCCCTGGCTACGTGTGAAATGCGATATCGCCATGCCGTCGGCCACCCAGAATGAAATCGATGGCGACGATGCCCGCGCCCTCCTCGCTCAGGGATGTATAGCTGTGAGCGAAGGTGCTAATATGCCCTCCACTCCCGAAGCTATCAAGGAATTCCTCGCTGCCCGTATTCTCTATGCTCCCGGCAAGGCTGCCAATGCCGGCGGTGTGTCGGTGAGCGGTCTCGAAATGGCTCAGAACTCCCAGAAGCTCTCATGGAGCGCAGCTGAGGTCGACGCTAAACTGAAAGACATCATGGCCGAAATCCATCACCAGTGCGAACTCTTCGGTAAGGAAGCCGACGGCTATATCAACTATGTGAAAGGAGCCAACGTGGCCGGATTCATGAAAGTGGCCAGAGCCATGATGGCTCAGGGTATCCTGTAAGATATTTTATCTGTAAGACGACTCGTAAAGAACCGTACCCTTCTATTGATGAGGGTGCGGTTCTTTTCGTTCGTAGAAACTTTAACCGGCTCTTAATCGGGGCACTTCACAGATATACAAAAAAAAATTACTCGTCATCACGACGAATAATCTTCTTACCTTAAATCTAATACCATGAAAAACTGATGCAAAGTTAAGCATCTTTTTCGAAAAACATGTTATACAACATATAAAAATATATTGATTTAACATTATTTTACATTAACACTTAAAAATCCATCGTTAGCTTAACATTTATCTGACGACGGGTGAGATAATTTGGCACAGCATATTGCACTCCGTTTACATCGCTCACCCAATAGTAGTTTGCCACATTGGAAATATCAAACAGATTGAACACATCCACACCAAGCCACAACCCCCGAAGCCAATGTGGACGTCCCGACGATTCAGGAGTGAAAATGCCATACGATGCACCAATATCCACTCGTTTGTATGGGGGCATCCGAAAATATCCGTTCTGCCGGGTGGAATGAGGAGAAGTGGTGGGCAGCCCGTCCATAAACACCCCCTTGAGCGATACTTTCAGACGAGGCACTTTAGGCACGAAATCCGTGAAATAAAGAGCCAGACTATACCGCCGGTCATTCGGGCGGGGCAATTTAATTCCATCCACCCTCTCGCTACCATCCATCAGTCCGACACTCAGCCATGAGTCACTTCCGGGAACAAACTCTCCGAATAGCCTGAAATCGATTCCCGCCACATGCCCGGAACCGGAATTAACACCCGAATAAATCAGCTCCAGATTATCAACCTCATAAGGTATTATATCTGAAAGCGCCTTATAATAGATTTCTGCCGAGAGTTTGAACGGACGCTCAAGAGCACGGAATGTGAAGTCTGCTCCAGCTACAGCCTGAAAACTCTTCTGAGATTTAATCTCACCGTTAGGCATATTCAAATATTCTCCTCCTTCCTGACGCACAGGCATGAGAATCTCTCTGTAGAACGGAGCCTGAGCATAAAAACCGGACGCGAGCCTGAAGGCCCATGCCGGAGCTGACGACGGCACAAATCCAAGCTGCACTCTCGGACTCACCACTGTCTCACGGTTGAATCCCCACCACGAGGCTCTCACTCCGGCGCTAAGATTGAGATAACCGGCAGAAGACACATATCTCCAGTTGTCCTGGATATATGCCGAGAGACGGGTGGAGTTAATCTCATTGTCAGATGCCAGAGTATACCACACCTTTAGCCGGTCGGGATCATAGGGAAGAGAAAATCCGGCTGAGTCACGCCGTTCCCATCTCCGTGTCCGGTCTTCCACCATCTCTCTGCTCATCCCCACACCATAAGTGAGCATATGCGATCCAAGCGATGTGGCACCTCTCAAAGCGGCCGACACTACGGTAGCCTTAAGCCGGCTTCGGGCGTGCTCATGATAGCGTCCCACACCCAGCTCTCCACCGATAGCTCCGTCTCCCTCCCCTGCTCCGGCAAGATCAAGCCAATATTCTCCGGATATGTCATAAGCCACGAGCTCATCCGAACGAAATGCCGATACCTCAGCCGTCAGTGTCGAATTCTTTCTCATCGCCCAATCCAGAGTGATGGCTCCCGTAAAATTATTAAACCGGTCATGTTCTCCTCCGTCGAAATAAACCTTAAACTGCTTGGCATCATTCATAGTGCCGAAACTCGTAAGACGGTCAGTCGGAGTAAAGCGATAATTGTTGAGATTCACATTCACCAGCCCAGATATCTTAAACCTCTCTGAAGGAGTCCACACGAGATAGCTTTGCCAGTCGAAAAAATCCGGATCATACTCCCCTTTTGTATCAGTGGTGGATAGTAGCGACGCATTGCGACGATACCTCACTCCGTGGAGTTGAGAGAATTTTCCGCTACCCTGACCGAAAGCGGCGCTCGCCCCCATCAGACTTGCCGACACAGTGGCCTCAGGAGCGGCCGGACGTCGATAAGTGATGTCGAGCACCGACGACATTTTGTCGGTATACTGAGCCCCGAATCCACCGGTTGAAAATTCCACACCTCCCACCATATCCGGATTTATCACACTCAGTCCCTCCTGAGCCGAAGATGTGACCATCAGAGGGCGATAAACCTCCACACCATTGATATAGACGGCATTCTCGTCATAGGAACCACCCCTCACAGAGTAGCGGTTGGAAAGTTCATTAGCCCCTGTCACACCGGGCATGGTTGAAATTATGCCCTCGACACTTCCGCCATCAGGACCGGCTGAACTTCTCGAATAAGTGCGGGCATCCACTCTCTCCATGGAGCCCGTGCGTTTTCTTATGTCACTGACCACCACTTCGTCAAGCTCGCGTTCCTGCGGCTTCATGCGCATGTTCAATGTCAGTTCGCCCCGTGGCGACGACAGTGTGCGCACTTCGGTGAGATACCCCGGCAGAGTAAAGACTATTGTGAGCGAGTCGGGCTGCGAATCAACAGTCACACGGTAAGCTCCATCGCTTCTTGAAGCAGCCATCCCCCCAAGAGAGGTTTTGACTGTGACGCCGGGCATCGGTTCACCGTCGGGAGAAGTTATTATCCCCCTCACCACCACTCTCGCCATTACCGGAGCCAGCGTCGCAACACATATTATAATAAAGAAAATCGTACGTTTCATCCCTTTCATAACGATAAAAAGAGGTGGCAAAGTATATTCCGACGATGAAAAATCCCCCGAAAAGCAGTAATTTTGCATCCGGTTGGCCAAATCATTCCTACTATGACTGCCGGCCGGGATAAATATACAGCACAGCCATATCAGATCGAATATGAATATAGCCATTGTCGGAACCGGATATGTCGGGCTCGTTTCAGGAGCTTGTTTTGCCGAAGTAGGCGCCCATGTGACCTGCGTGGATATCGACGAAAATAAAATCAACCTTCTGCGCAACGGAAAGATTCCCATCTATGAGCCCGGACTGGAAGATCTCGTGAAAAGAAATGTTGCCGCCGGCCGCCTCAACTTCACCACCTCTCTGCCTGACTGTATCAACAATGTCGAAGCCGTGTTCTGTGCAGTCGGCACACCTCCCGACGACGATGGCTCGGCCGATCTTCGCGCTGTGCGTGCGGTGGCCCGCACATTCGGAGCCAACATAACCCGATTCAATATTCTCGTGACGAAGAGCACTGTGCCCGTCGGCACATCAGCTATTATCCGGACCATTATCGAAGAAGAGCTCTCACGCAGAGGAGTAGAAATTCCTTTCGAGCTTGCATCTAATCCGGAGTTTCTCAAGGAAGGAGCCGCGATTAAAGACTTTATGTCGCCCGACAGAGTTGTGATAGGAGTGGAAGGAGAGCGGTCCAGAAAAGTCATGGAACGTCTCTACAGACCTTTCCTTCTCAATAACTTCAGGGTTATGTTTATGGATATTCCGTCGGCTGAGATGACAAAATATGCCGCAAATGCCATGCTTGCCACCCGTATCTCTTTTATCAACGATATTGCCAATCTTTGTGAGCTCACCGGCGCCGACGTCAACATGGTTCGTAAAGCAGTGGGAGCCGATACACGAATCGGTGGCAAATTCCTTTATCCGGGATGCGGATATGGAGGCTCATGTTTTCCAAAAGATGTGCGGGCTCTTATCCGCACAGGGCTCGACCATGGCTACCGGATGAGAGTGATTGAAGCTGTAGAGGAGGTCAACGAAGCTCAGAAAGAAGTGGTGGTGCGCAAACTCAGGGATGCTCTCGGCGACTTTTCCGGAAAACGCATCGCGGTCTGGGGACTCGCATTCAAACCAGAAACAGACGATATGCGTCTCGCTCCATCGCTCACCGTTATCGATGCCCTCCTCAGCGGAGGTGCCGAAGTAAGGGTGTATGACCCGGTGGCTATGAACGAATGCCGCCGCCGTATCGGCGAAAAGGTGGAATACGCCTCAGATATCTATGATGCGGCTCTCGACACCGATGCAATAGCCCTTCTCACTGAATGGAAACAGTTCCGCCTCCCTTCGTGGGGAGTGGTGCGCAAAGCCATGAGAGGAAATATTATAGTAGACGGGCGCAATATATATGACCCTGCCGAACTCAGAGCCGAAGGTTTCACCCTTCTTTCAATCGGCCGTCCGTGACACTATCACACACCAGTCCATCGTAAATCCGCCCACCCGGTTCTTTTTCACCAGCATATCCGAAGCCCCGGCATCATGGCATATTGACTCCAGCTCTTTCCGGCTTAGCAACCGTATGTTTTTTCCGTCGGCCCACGGACGGCCGGTAAGATGCACCCAGATATCAAACACCTTCTGCGGCAACCAGTGGAGCAAAGGAGTGAGAGTGTGTACTTCTATAGGAAAATATCTGTTTGGGGTGGTGAAAAAGGCTATTTTGCCAACCCTGAGAAGCTCGCTTACAAATCTGACCTGGCTCTCACGATTGCCCACATGCTCTAACACGGCGTTGCTCCACACTGCGTCAAACTCCTTGTCTGCAAAAGGGAAACGCCCTCCATCATAGGTCACGATTCTCACCTCCGGATGCCGGGTCCGGAATTCTCTGTTGTCTTGCGGAAGACCGAGTGCGGTGATTCTCTCTGGATACGGGTAGAGCTTCTCCAACGAATTTGATAGGCTATGATATTCCCTACCCTCATAGCCCACATCAAGCAACCTTGCATCAGAAGTCAGGGCTACCTGCTCAACGAACCACTCGTATTTTCTCGTGCGGTTGCGATGAGACACTCCTCCGGCTATCTTCCTGAAAATATTTACCATAAAAAATATCCGGCCGGGAGTCTGAAGACCCTGACCGGATATATCAACGCGATTTTTCCCGTTTTATTGCTTCATATAGATGCAGACGGTTATTTTTTAAGCCCGCATGAGGCACATTTCTCCGATATTTCAGTAAAGAAATCGTTGCCCTTGTTGTCTACAAGTATGAAAGCGGGGAAGTCTTCCACTTCAATTTTCCAGATAGCCTCCATGCCGAGCTCGGGATATTCGAGAAGCTCCACCTTCTTGATGCTGTTCTGCGCAAGAATTGCGGCCGGGCCACCGATAGAGCCGAGATAGAAGCCACCATGTTTCGCACATGCGTCAGTCACCTGCTTGCTGCGGTTGCCCTTGGCAATCATCACCATCGAGCCGCCGGCTGCCTGAAATTGATCCACATAAGAGTCCATACGGCCTGCTGTGGTTGGGCCGAAAGAACCGGAGGGCAGACCCTTGGGAGTCTTGGCCGGACCGGCATAATAAATCGGATGATCTTTCAGATACTGGGGCATCGGTTCACCCTTGTCAAGACGCTCCTTGATTTTTGCATGCGCTATGTCGCGGCCCACGATAATCGTGCCGTTGAGCGACAGACGCGTCGAAACCGGATATTTAGAGAGTTCGGCAAGAATCTCGGGCATCGGACGGTTGAGGTCGATTTTCACAACCTGTCCCTCACCCTCCTTGCGATATTTCTCAGGAATAAGCTCACCGGGATTGGCATCGAGCTTTTCAATCCAAAGACCTTCGCGGTTGATTTTAGCCTTGACATTACGGTCGGCCGAACAGCTCACACCCAGACCAACGGGGCAAGACGCACCGTGGCGGGGCAGACGTATCACACGGATATCATGGGCAAAATATTTGCCTCCGAACTGAGCACCAAGACCGATTTTGTGAGCCTCTTCGAGAAGCTGCTTTTCCAGCTCTACATCGCGGAAAGCATGGCCGAGCTCATTGCCCTTGGTGGGGAGATTGTCATAATACTTCACAGACGCCTTCTTAACTGTGGCGAGATTCATCTCAGCCGAAGTGCCGCCAATCACGAAAGCGATATGATAGGGAGGACAGGCTGCGGTGCCGAGGCTCTTCATCTTCTCCACGAGGAAAGGCAGAAGGGTCTTCGGATTGATCAGAGCCTTTGTCTCCTGATAGAGATAAGTCTTGTTGGCCGATCCGCCACCCTTGGCCACAAACAGAAACTTATACTCGTTTCCATCCGTAGCATAAAGATCTATCTGGGCAGGGAGATTGCATCCGGTGTTCACCTCGTCATACATATTGAGCGGGGCATTCTGCGAATAGCGGAGATTGTCTTCGGTGTAAGTCAGATACACACCTTTCGACAGCTTCTCTTCGTCGCCACCTCCCGTATAGACGTTCTGACCCTTCTTTCCCATGATGATCGCCGTGCCGGTGTCCTGACAGAAAGGAAGCTGACCTTTTGAAGCCACTTCGGCATTTCGGAGCATGGTGAGAGCCACAAACTTATCGTTTTCACTGGCTTCCGGGTCGCTGAGAATTTTAGCCACCATCTCGTTGTGCTCTCTGCGAAGCATGAATGCATTGTCGTGAGTGGCCTGACGTGCGAGCACTGTCAGAGCTTCCGGATCGACCACGAGCATTTCGTGGCCATTCCAGTCTTCCACCTTTACGTAGTCTGAAGTCAGAAGATAATATTCCGTGGTGTCCTTACCCATCGGAAACATTTCCTGATATTGGAATGGTTTGGTTGCCATATGCTTGAAGGATTTTTTTGAGTTTCTTACGCAGCAAAGTTAATAAAAAATGGAATGCACACAAAACATTTCTTTCTCTTTGAGTGTTTCAATACCATAAACCGCCAAAATAATCTCATTATGCGAAAATTAATATTAACGGTTTCAGCTATAGCCACCCTGCTCTTCACCGCATGCGACCAGACTTCAAAGCTCGCTTCTAAGATGGAGGGCACATGGACAGGAACCCCGACAAGTCTGTCAAACGACATTGCCGGGTCTACGACCATTATAGAGACCGTTTCTTTCACCCGTATTGAAAAAACAGACGGAGGCATCATTGATGTGGTTGCCGCTATTTCCGCCACAAGTTCAGCAGCCGACGACAATGACGCCATCGGCACATATACCCTTACAGCCGCTGCAGAAGCCACTGCTTCCGGCACTTGGAAAGCTATCGAAGGCGATGAAGTCTCAGTGACTATAGACCCTGCATCGATTGTTGTAAAGGTAGATCCCGACGGAGTAGACATCAATGCCGATATATTCACCGGCGAGATGCTGCCGAGTGTAGATTCCATAAAACCGGAAATCATCCGTCAGCTTCAGGAGCGCATACAGCGCGATGTCATGACGCGGTTCATTAATATCCGCCATCTTGACGATGTGAAGGTGAATAACGATATATTGCGTTTCGAAACCGACAATAAAGACTTCACCATGTCGCTCCAGCACTCCTACTGAGCATACACCTGATTATAAGGATACGGCGGCTCTCTGTTGGCATCACACTACTGCAGAGAGCCGCATTCTTTTTGCATACAACCGTCATTATTGCTACCTTTGCAGCAAGTAATGAAACACCCGGAAGCTATGCACAATATTTTCATTCAGCTTTTCCTTACGTTCTTAAAAATCGGAGCGTTCACATTCGGAGGCGGATGGGCCATGATTTCCATTATCGAAAAAGAAATCGTAGACAAGCACCACTGGATCGAGCGTGAAGAATTTCTCGACCTTCTTGCCGTAGCCCAGTCACTGCCCGGCATTCTCGCCGTAAATATTTCTGTGGCTGTGGGCGACCGCCTAAAAGGCACCCGCGGAAGCATCTGTGCGGCTCTCGGCACGATTCTCCCCTCGTTTATCATCATCCTTGCCATAGCCATCTTTCTCACCCCAGACCTTATAAAGAATAACGAGGTGCTAAGCAAGGTGTTCCGCGGCATTCGTCCGGCAGTGGTGGCGCTCATCATTGCTCCGGTCATATCGGCTGCAAAAGCCGCTAAGCTCACATGGGCCACAGCTATTATACCCTTAGCTGTCGCACTGCTGATCTGGAGTAAGATTCCGGTGGTGTCGAGCCCGATTCTCTACATTGTTCTGGGAGGTTTAGGCGGATATATATGGTTTACCCGCAAAGCTCTAAAAAAACAAACCACATCAGGAAAGGAGGATAAGATATGATCTACCTTAAGCTCATCTGGGCATATCTGAAAATAGGACTTTTCGGATTTGGCGGCGGATATGCAATGCTCGCCCTCATCGAGAGAGAAATAGTGGGTCCGGGATGGATCACCGAACAGATGTTTACCGACATTGTGGCTATCTCGCAGATGACTCCCGGTCCTATCGGAATTAATTCGGCCACCTATATCGGATTTGTAGCTCCGGGTGAATCATCGGCTGCTTTATCATCGCCGTTGTTCGGCATCCTCGGATCAATAATCTGCACTCTCGTGGTTGTGGTTCCCTCGTTTATCCTCACTCTCTATGCAAGCCATTTCATCACCCGTCATAAGGAAAGTGCGATTGTAAAGGGCGTGTTCAGCGGACTTAGACCCGTTGTTGTCGGACTCATAGCCTCTGCGGCCATGCTGCTCATGAATGCCGCCAATTTCGGCGAAGCACAATCAGATGTGATTGCCTCAATTGCTATCTGCCTTGGAGCTTTCTGTCTTGTCTACTTCGCCAAACTCCATCCCATCGTTGTGATACTGATTGCCGGAGTGGCCGGATATATAATATTCTGACATCTGCTCTGATGAGCCACGGCCTCATTCTTTTTCCACGCTCCACTCCTTCGGGTAGCGATAGTGCTTTCCGATGGTGGATAGATGCAGCCGCATCATTCGGACTGAAGGTAAGAGTGGAATTCTTCGAAAATATCATTCTGAAAGTCTGCGGCGACCGCACTGAAGCAATGCTTGCCGGCGGCGAGATTCTCGCTCCGCAATTTGTGGTGATGCGCGGATATTGCACTCCCCTTTCCGAGTTTTTCGAGCATCGTGGAGTCCGGGTGGTCAATTCCACCCGTTCCATGTCTGTGAGCCGCGACAAATTGCTCACTCACCTGACTCTCTCGGCAGCCGGACTACCGCAACCCGCCACAATATGGTGTCCGGTGGCTCTTCCCTATGCTGATGCGGCTCGGCTCATGTCAGCTCCGCGCTTTGTAATCAAGGAACGCGAAGGCTCCAAAGGCGAAAAAGTATGGCTCGCCGATAGTGAGCATTCATTCTCCAAAGCCATATCCGCATGCTCTGAAGGGATTCTCCTGCAGGAATATGTGGAAGAGAGTCACGGGCGAGACTTAAGGATTTGGGTGATAGGTGGAGAAGCGGTTGCGGCTGTAATACGCAGATCTGACACTGATTTCCGCTCAAATTTCGCCCTGGGTGGCTCGGCCACTTTATGCGATGCCCCTCCTGAAGCCCGGAAACTGGCCGAAAAGGCTGCCGCTGCCTGCGGTCTTTTTTTTGCCGGAGTAGACCTGCTGTTCACTCGTAGAGGATTCACCGTCTGCGAGGTCAACGGTAATGCCGGATTCCGCACGCTTTCCAAAGCCGGAGGACCGGATATTCTCAATCTTTTTTTCAAAAAAATCAATGACTACAGACAGATATCAGACTGCTCTCGATGAGCTCAACAATAGTTTTGCGGCATTTCACAAAGTAGGGTCCAAAGCCTACGATCCCGGTCTATCAGTGCCGCTGCTGCTGGATGAAGCCTTTGGCCATCCGTCGCGAGGATTCCGGTCTATCCATGTGGGAGGCACCAACGGCAAAGGCTCTACAGCCCATACACTCGCAGCCATACTTTCTGCCGCCGGCTATAAGACCGGATTGTTTACCTCGCCTCATCTTATTGATTTCCGTGAGCGCATGCGCATCGACGGAAAAATGATTCCCCGCGAGCGGGTGGTCGACTTTATCGACAGATGGAAAGCGCTGAACCTTCCCATAGTTCCTTCATTCTTTGAAATCACCACGGCTATGGCTTTTGATTGGTTTGCAACTGAGAAGGTTGATATCGCAGTGATAGAAGTTGGACTTGGCGGACGTCTGGACAGCACCAATATAATCACCCCTGAGCTATCTGTCATCACAAACATATCGCTTGACCATACTGCCCTGCTTGGCTCCACAGAGCCCAAGATTGCCGCCGAAAAGGCCGGAATCATAAAGCCCGGAATCCCGGCGGTGATTGGTGAGGCCGAAGGCGATGTAAGAGCCGTGTTTGAAGAAAAAGGGCGTAAGGCCGGGGCACCGGTGATATTCGCTTCAGACCTCGATGCAGTCAGAGTGACTGAACTGTATCCCGACGGCAGCCCGGTCTATTCCACCCCATTCGGCACATTTCACGCCCAGCTCAGCGGCGAATGCCAGCATCGTAACGCCGCCACAATCATAGCATCGCTTCTATCTCTTCGCAAACTTGGTTTTTCCATTGCCGACAAAGCCGTGGCCGAAGGATTCGACCACGTGTGCGAACTCACCGGGTTGGCCGGCAGATGGATGCGTATCTCTGACTCTCCTTTAGTGATTGCCGATACGGGTCACAATATCGGAGGTTGGCGCCATATAGCTCCCCGGCTTGCAACCATGACGGGAGTAAAGAATATGGTCATCGGATTTGTGTCAGACAAAGACACAGCCCCCGTATTCTCTCTCATGCGCTCCATTCCCGATGCACGGCTCTGGATCACTCAGGCATCCACACCCAGAGCCACCCCAGCCGAAACCCTTGCCGAGGCTGCCCGCAATGCCGGACTTGATGTGGCCGGAGTTTTCACGAGCGTCACTGACGCATACAAAAAAGCTCTCGCCGCATGCGGCGAGAGCGATATGGTGTTTGTCGGTGGTTCTACGTTTGTAGTAGCCGATTTGCTCGAACACCTTCAGGCGCGCGATTAGCGCACAGCGATAGTCTCGATTTCCACGAGCACCTGCTTCGGAAGTTCACGAACAGCCACAGCCGAACGTGCGGGATAGGGAGCGGTGAAAGCCTCGCCATACACCTCGTTCATGTCTGTGAAGAGGCTCATATCAGCAAGAAAAACGGTGGTCTTCACCACATTGTCTATTGTCAGACCGGCTTCGGCAAGGATAGCCTTGATGTTGCTGATGCTCTGGGCTGTCTGAGCCTTGATGCCTTCGGGAATTTCACCGGTGGCGGGATTCACCGGAATCTGACCGGAGATAAACACCATGTTGCCGAGATCGATAGCCTGGCTGTAGGGACCGATAGCCGCAGGAGCGGCTGTTGTTGCAATCTGTTTCTTCATTTTGTTTATATATCTATATTTATTGATATGATATTGGTTTCATTTGCTATATGAATCATTGCGTCTGTCACGCTCTCGGCTATTTTACCTACCGAACCGTAACGTGCTTCGAAGCCGGGAATAAATTCTGAAGCTCCGTCTGTCTGGAGCCTTCTTATTATCTCGCCCACCGTGAGAGTTGACACCTCAACCGCCGGCTGCAGCGGATGTTCCAGAAATTCAGCCTCGGCCTCTATGAAAGTGATAAGCTCGATTCTGCGCAACTGAAGCACTATAGCTGTGACAAGAGCCACCGGTATACTATAGGTCACAGCGATTTCACTCGCAGTGAGAGGCTTTTTCTGCTCCACAAACCGTTTTGCTATTATGGTCATGACTGTGAGCACCACCTTGCGGCGGTAGTCAAAAGAGATGTTGTCTACATCACGATAGAAATTAAACCGGCCGGCATTCTGCGATGCATAGCACAAAAGCGCACCTATAAGGGTTATCAGCCACACGAGCTGAAGCCAGATCAGAAACAAGGGCAAAAAAGAAAAACTTCCGTAGATAGCATTATATTTCGCCACATACATCTGGCCGGTCAGAAACACCCACTGCAATCCCTGAAACGCGAGGCCCACACAGGCACCCGCCACAAGGGCATTGACTATCCTCACCTTTGTATTTGGAATCAGGATATAAACCCCCGCAAAAAACAGTGAGGTGAATATATAGCTTCCGAAATCAAGCACCCAGTTTATGGCCGGCTTCAAAAACTCAAAGTCAAGAAATTTCTGTAGAGTGGCCGACATCAGCAGTGACAATCCGGCTGCACAAATCATCAGAATCGGAAGAATCAGAAATATTGCCAGATAGTCTGTCATCTTACGCCAGATGCTTCGTCCCACTCTCACATCCCATATCTTGTTGAGCGAGGTCTCCACACTGTTGAGCAGCGACAGCAGAGTCCACAGAAGGAACATTATGCCAACTCCCACAAATATACCCTCCGAAGCCTGCCCGAGATATGAATCTACAAAACCGAAAGCCATTTCGAGGGCTTTGTGCTGAGATGGGAAATAATTATAGAGCTGCGTCTGAATCAGGTTCTGAAATCCGAATCCACGTCCTATGGCAAAAATCAGAGCCAGCGAAGGCACTATGGCCAGAATTGTCTGAAAGGTCAGTGCACTAGCCTGAGTCTGAAGGTCGGCATCCATAAAGCCTCTCACTGAGAGATTGCCAATTTTCACGGCACGCACGCGCCATGTGTCGCGGGTGTCGCGCCACACTCCCGACGCACAATATTCATACATCCGCTCACCCTTCTCCACCATTCGGGCCCAGCGCCCTTTCTTTGGAGACTGATGAGGGGACTTTGAATGAGTGCCTGATGTAGATTCCGAATCAGTCATACTCTGCAAAATTAGACAAAAAAACGCTACTACCCCACACCTCCACCTCATTTTTTCGACATTACGGCGCTAAAAAAAGCGGACGCAGGTTCAACTGGCAAGTGCAAAATTAGCGATTTGTCTGAAGAACTCATCTTTCGGGTTAGAAAAATTGAGTTTCTTCCGAGGTCTGAGATTCAGTTTCTTCGCTACGTTTTTGATATATCTGTCAGAGAAGTCGTTGAAATTGGATTTTTTAGGTATATATTGTCGGATTAGCTTGTTGACGTTTTCGACAGCTCCTTTCTGCCATGAACAGTAACTGTCTGCGAAGTAAACAATCACATCCTCAAGTCCTTTCATGCGTAGTCCGGCGGTTATGTCACGATGGGCAGCAAACTCGCTGCCGTTGTCAGTGGTAATGGTTCTGATATATTTACGATATGCAAACAACATCCTGACCACAGCCTTTGACAACGGTTTGGCTCTCTTTCCGTAAGGCAGTTTCTCCATCATCACAAAGCCGGTCATGCGTTCGAGCAGCACAACAATGGCGTGTCCGTAAGCATCGACAACAAGGTCCATCTCAAAGTCACCGAACCGCTTGCCGTCGGCCTCAGCCGGCCTGTCGTGTATGCTTGTACGGTCGTGTATGTTTGTAGCCTTTGTCGGTCTTTGTCCCCCTTTTGGCCTTCGTTTAAAGTAGGGATGGCGGCGGTGGCGGCGCAATTCTCCGCTTTCATCAGCGTTTATGATGTTATAGACGGTCTGTATGGAGACGGAAATGCTTTCTTTCGCCAATACGCCGCATATCTGTTCGGGAGACCACTGGTGGTCAATAATCATCTGTTTTATACGCCATACCAACATGCTGTCCAGCTTCCTGTTGAAGGTCGTGCGCTTTCTACGTTCCAGGGCTTTGGCGTGAGCCTTATCCCACAGATAGTTGCCTTTGTCCGTAGAGTTCCGTTTGAGTTCCCGGCAAAGTGTTGACTGACTGCACCCTACTATCAGGGCGATTTCTTTTCTCGGAGTTTTTCTTTGCAGTAAGGCGAAAATTTGCGACCTTTGCTGCGAGGTTAATTGATGATACATAAGGCAATACAAAGTTAGTTAATCTCAGGGAGACTTCGGTCTCCTTTTTTTGTATTGCCAGTATATTCTGCTGATGTCCGCTCCTGGGGG
>JAAVDA010000026.1 GCA_014802045.1 Bacteroides sp. | reverse complement strand
TCCACTACTACCAAATCAGATTTGAAGAGCCGACCGCATAACGGCCGCCCTTCACTCCCTGAAAAGGAAAGACAATCCATCATCCGCCATACCCGATATAATGCCGCCGAAGACAGTGTGCTGCTTGCCAACGTATCGAAAGCAGGATTGAAGAATGTCAGTGAGTATATCCGTCAGGTTTCCCTCAATCCCAATATTGTTCCACGGCTCAGTGAGACGGAGGTGGCGATTGCCCGGAAACTGAGCGGAATGAGCAATAACTTCAACCAGCTCCTGCGTCTGTGTCATCAGCGCGGTCTTGATGCCATGAGCAGAGAGGTGGAGTATTACCTCGGAAAATTCCGTGAACTGTTCGCCAAATTCAACAATGATTAAGCCCTTATATTCCGATGATCGCCTACATAATTAACGGCAAAAGTTTCGGCAACTGCGTGGACTATGTGACGCGCCGTGCCCTTGAAGAGCAGCTGAACAAGGAACAATCCCATCACCATAAAACCGCCGAAAGAAAGTATGAACCCGCGAAGCGGCTCGCGGGTGAGCATGAAGCGCATATCGGCACAGCCGGTGCGCGGTGGCAAAGCCATCATGACTCACCGCAGCCCAACAATGGAGAGGACATTATCGAGCATCTTTCCAAAGACTGGCATCTTCTCTGCGCTACTTCAGATATCCGTATCTATGAAGGTCGTAAGGCAATGGCAGAAGACATAGCAAGACCGACAAAAACACGAAAACCTATAAAGGATCCCGTCGGACATATCTCGCTTGACTTTCATCCTAAGGATAAGCCGAGAATGACGGATGAGGTTATGGCAGAAATCGCTCAGGACTATATGAAGCAGATGGGTCTTACCAATACTCCGTTTGTTGTGGTCCGTCACTATGACAAGGAGCATCCGCACTGTCACATAATTTTCAGTCGAGTTGACTATGACGGAAAGATACTGACGCAGACCACCAACTTCAAGAAGAATGAGCGCGTCTGCAAGGCTCTCAACAGGAAGTATCAGCTGATGCAGGGTAAGAGCAAGCTCAATACCGATGTATCCAAACTACGAGGAAAGGAGAAAGTACGCTATCAGCTCGTTCAGGATATTGCCAAACTGTTTATCCACCCGTCTGTCAAGGACTGGAATTCCTATCTTGACATTCTCCGGCAACATGGCATAACTGTCAAGGAAAAGGTAGGTAAATCAGGCAGGATGAATCTCTATTACTGCGTAGGCAAACATGAATTCTGGTATAGGAAACTTAACCCGTATCTCAGCCGAGAGAATCTTGAAAAAGTGTTCAGGGCACGCTCTGGAAAACAAAAGGGCACATCACAAGTGGTTAAGAAGACTGTTTCGCAAAAGCCTGTTATGACTACGCTTTCAGATGCACCAAAACCAAAGCCACAATCGAAGTCGGTTGTCATACCTCCATTGCCCGATGGATTTATGGGAGCAAGGATAGCACCCCACGACCTCGATCGCTATCAGAAAGGTGAAGCTGTTTGTGCCTACATCTGCAAGCCAGACGAAATTGTCGGCAAACATCACTGGATATGGTATGATTTCAAAACTGGCCAGCCTCAATGTGAGACTACACCTCCACCTGCTGACCGTTATATCCCTGAGGATTTCGAGCGGCAGATGACAGCGTCAAAGGGAACTTCCGATAATCTCACACAAGGTGCTGGTATCACTTTGTCATATCCGGCTATCGGTAGCGCACATATTCAAGATGAAGGGTTCACTAATGGAGCCGCCATCCCTGATGACTTCAAACTATGGCTAAGCTGACATCCCGGCATGACCATTGAAGAGGCTCTTCACCGCTATCGCGAAAAGCAGAAGACAAAACAACGCCTCCAAGGCCCCAGGCTGCACTAATATCAACCGCCACCGAGAGAGGATGATGCCTCTCTTGATGGCAACATTTTCAATGTGAATTATGTTTTTCAGCATAACCGGCTCAAAATCTCAGGAATTATTACTAATTTTGCAAGTCAAAGAGTCTATTCTCTGCGTCTTACAAAAAAGACAAAAAACTCGTATGTATTTATGAAAAAATTTCTTATTCTCTTCACAGTCGTTCTTTCTGTATTGATGAGCGCATGCTCAATTGGAAAGGATAAAAAAGAGTTTACCTGTGACAAATGGGATGTTTCATATAAGAATTCCTCTGTTGCAGATAGGTTAAATACCATTGCGTCATCAGCATTGGGCTCAAAAGCAACTTTTGAGTTCTATGACAATCAGATTAAAATGACTTTTCAAGGTGATCAGATTGTATTTAAACAAACTCCTACGGGATATTATGAATATGAAAGACCATATTATTTAAATGGAAAGAATGGAAACGTAAGCTATACCTTGTTTGTCAGAAAAACAAGCTATATGGTCTCCTCAATTGATATTTGGTTTTATGTAGATTACAATCGTGTTGGAGAAGCCTCATTTACTCGCGATTGGTAAAAAGTATATGGCATGAATGGGATATACGGCCATTTTAAATAAAACATCCTGTAATCTCAAAATCTAATTTTTAAATGTTAAAGTTTTCTTATTAGACTGAGACTACTAAAAAAGAGTAGTCTTAGTCAACGGTGAAAAAAGTAGCTTTTGAAATTGAACTTAGTTTACGTTAGCTAATAACTTTCGTTATCAACATGTTCAAATGACTATCTTTCCGACAATACTATACTACATAGTCTTGTCGGTTTTTGATTTCCACCGAATAAGTTCCAAAATCTAAAATTTTTACACATGCAATATGCATGGAATACGTATATAATATCAAGCGGGTTAATTCAGTATCATAATCTATTCTGTATAGACCATATATTGAACTATAGCCAAAAGCTATAATTTATACAATCAAAAACGATTATAAGAATTATTGTCAACACATCTTATATTCCTAATGATCCGAGTTAGCTATGAACTGTAACCAAAACAATTATTTGCAAAATATGGTAAACATTTCTGTAAGTTAGCTTCTTGATACATAAAATAGATTGATTCTATTTAACGTGAGTTCGACATAAGGAATTAGAATAATGTCAACTGATTGTCGGTAACAAACTCCAGAGAGATAGAAGATTTCTTCGGAAAGAAGCAGTAAGCAGCAATAGCACTCAAGGCATTGGTAATAACGTTAGTAAAAGACCGATGTCTTGAGTGTTCTATCTGAGCGATATTCTTCAGTTCATCATTAACCGACTCAACAACTGCTCTCTTGCGCAGCATGATCTTGTCTGTCACAGTCATAAGAGAGTTCTTCATATTGTTTTTGACCTTAGTAACCAGCTGGATACCGTTGAGGAACAGGAAGTCAAAGAGTTGCTTGCCGATATATCCCTTATCCCCACATAGTTTACCCTTGACCCTTTCGATAAACGACTCGGAATAAAGAGGTTCCCGATCATCAATATTCCCCGGGGTAAACATAAAGTTGAGTATCTCACCGCGGTCGTTTATTATCAGATGTAGCTTGAATCCGAAGAACCACCCCATCGAGCACTTTCCCCGTTCGGCTAATCCTTTGAATGTCTTATGTATTAGAATACGCTGATGCTTGCACACCCTCAACGGAGTTGAGTCGACATAAGTGATACCGGTACATGTCCCGAGCAATACCTCCTTGATAAAGACCGTAAGAGGAAGAACAACTTTCATCTGCAGTTCTACAAACCTGTTGTATGAGACTGTTTCCGGAAACAGATGGGTCAGATGTTTGCAGACATATTGAGTATAGAAATGTTTGAGACATCGGAAGCTTTTGGAATGAAAGAGAATCAGTATGGTTATTACCTCAGCATCGGACAGTCTACCGGGCTTATTTCGATGGACTTTCCCATCGCTGAGCTGATGTTTTTTAAGTTCTGATGAAAATACTTGCAGAAATCATCGGCAAGACAGAAAATTTCAGTAATTTTGCTCTCGGTAATCATAGCGGTAAATTCTTGTGAATGTTATACTTAGTCACTATAAATTTACGAATTTTCCGCAAATCCACCAAGAAAATCAGCCACTTAGTTTATGCTAAATGGCTGAATATTTTATCCTTGAATGTGAGTTTTATTATCTCGAACTCACGTTATTTATATCCCTATCGTTAACTACTGGCGTTTGAATATCAACAAGACGACATAATTAACAAGCACAAAAGCTTAACAAACTCGGATTAGACCTTTCTACAGACTCTATTTTTAATTGTCCCTATATTCACTTCCTATCCATGAATAATACCTGTGGGAATATAAATATTTTTTCTTTCCAGTATTGTATCCTTGAGTATAGCTTATTCCCGTTATACGTCCATGCTTCATAATGGATAGTATGAACTTGAGCATGTCGTCAAAATCTTCATTGAATTTCACTACCTTTGCTATGTTGAGAATACCTCTCAGAAAATCTGCATAAGGTTGATCCTCATCCGGTATAGAGTTAAAGATATCCTCATTTGTGAAATAATATCCTTTCTCAGTAATATAAAACAGATGATCAAGCCAATAATTTTCTGAATAGTATAATCCTTTTGTAGGGATTACTTTAATAATATTATCCTCAAACGGATAATTCCTTAATGAGATATGTTTGAACTGAGTTTCTATAGATGCTCTAGTCTCAGCTACATATCTTTTTATCTCATCACGTGATTGCATATCAATAATTGTAATTTGTTATACCTAATATATAGAAAGCCTTCAGGGGAGGTCTTCTGCACTTTGTTGGGTCTGGAGTATGCCAATCCGAATGCAAAGTTACGAAATTATTTTCATATTTTAACGATTTGACGTGGTGACCCAAGAGAGATTTTGGCTGAGGTCACCACAGTTTCACTCCACAATTATAGTTAAAGTCTGTTAAAATTTGCCCTTCTTAGAGCAGATGGGTGGGTTGAATGGCTGCGAATGATGATGAATGATAGTAAATTAGATATTGATAATCAATACTTTATAATGCTGATAAGATAGATATGTGAATCCCACAACACACATAACGCACAATAATTCAGCAAATTATGATGGACGTGGTGACTAATGTGGTGACTTGGAGGGGTATGGGTGAAAGAAAGACCGCTAACTCATTGAGAATTAGCGGTCTTTGGTGGTGCCACCAGGAATCGAACCGGGGACACAAGGATTTTCAGTCCTTTGCTCTACCAACTGAGCTATGGCACCTTTTGCGGTTTTGCGTTGCAAAGTTATGGACTTTTTTTTATCCGTGCAAATTTTTTTGAGGCTTTTTTTACTATTTTTTCATAGCGCCTTTATTTCAGATCCACAATATGCGGATATTCAGCTTTTTATAATTTACAATTATTCCTCTCCAATCAATGTGAGATCGCTCGATTCTTCTGAGGTGTCGCTTGATTCTTTTCCGTAGGCTACCCCACAATCTGTTTTCCATCTCTTATAAAGCTTAATGCCAAACAGAGGCGTCTGGCCTTAATTTTCTTCATTTGTGGATTTTTGTCGGTGTGGGGACGCTTTTCTGCAGAACTATTCGTATTATGGCTTCATCAAATAATGAAACAATGGGTGGTAGGCTCCGAAGAAGGCGTTGAGTTTTGCATCTCTGGCCTTGGCATCCTCGCCCAACAGAGTTGACAGAAGAGCCCAGAATTTCGCTCCGTGATTCATTTGCCTCAGGTGGGCCATCTCATGGAGGATTATCTCATCCATGATTTTTGTGGGAAAAATCACAATCATGGGTGTAAGGTAGATATGCTTGCCCGAGTCGCACTGTCCGAGCACATTCTTGCGCAGTTTCGTAATCGATAGTCCTGAGCTCTTCAATCCGTGCTTTTGTTCAAGAGCCGCCAGCCTGTCTGGAAGAATCCTCTCTGCGGTGTGAATCACTGCATCGCGCACCATCCGGCGCATCCATTGTTGCTGACCTCTTGCCATGAATCCCGATAACGGAGAATAGAGCATATCCAGAGTGCCCAGTGTCTCCACTGCCATTACTTCGCAACGTTTTTTGTTTACATACACCGCTCCTCTCCCTCTTGATGCTTCTGCCTGAAGCACGGAGTCGTCAATCCGGTGCCACGCGAGCCTAAACTGCCCGGTCACCAGTCTCATTGAAGGGTTCACAATATATTCCATCTCCGCTTTAGATTTTCCATGAACGATCAAGTATTCTGGAATATTGTCTCACATCCGACTTTATCGTCAGTCCGTAAAACCGGACTCCTTTTGCCTGTTCTCGTCGGATGTCGCGCTCTGTGGTCTTCAGCGGATAAGGAAAATCAAAATCAGAGATGATGAGCACGTCGGCCATAGAAAAGTCTTCGGTGGAGAGCTGACGCAACACTGCTCCCAGCATCATCTCACCGTTGGTGCCTCCGGTAAATCCACTCCGCATGAACTTTTTCACTTCCGCATATCCTTTTCTTGACGTCAGTTCGATGCTTTTAGAGCGAATCGAATATGTAATCAGAAACAGTTTACGCCGTTTGCGCTTGGCCACTCTCAATATCTGCATCACCAGTGCCTTTGCTATCTTCTCGGGATGGCCGGACATGGAACTGCTTGTGTCTACGCTCACAATCATAGGGCCCTCTTTCAGCCTCGGGCGCCTACGTTTTTCCAATTCGGTCTTCTCGCGCTTCTCGCTCGGTGGTTTTGTGGAAAACAACCGAAGTCTGCGGGCGGCAAAATCCGCATAAAATCCTATGTCTATCGCGGAATCTGAAAGCCTGACCAATTCCGCCGGTATCATTCTGCGGAGATCATTGCCAACGGTCACTCCATCTATATCGCTCATCTCGGGCGAGCGCGACAAAACCACCGGTACATAGCGGGTAACAGTAGCGTCAAATTCATCTCTCGACGCCTCCTTATCCCTTCCCATCATCAACAGAATTTCACGTAGCTGAGGATACCTTCCAACGGTTGCCTCAGTGGCAAGCACTGTTTCATAATCATGACTGCCGGCCTCACGCACCGATTGCTCAAACCTGGGTTTATTTCGTTCGAGTGCCTGCTGCTTCAGGCGCCGGGTGCGCTGCGCAAGAGCTCTCTGCCAGTCGGTGTGGAGTGCGTCGAATATGTCATTCAGATCTCCCGGAGTGTCACGCATCAGACGTGAATAGCCATCTACATTCACCTCTTCGGGAGCATAATTCTGCTTAATATGCTGCACGATGCCCGGCCACATCTCACGCTTCTTATCAAGCGACGCTTCGAAAAATTCGTCAATCATTCCGGCTTCGTCTGCTGCCTTGCCATCTATTTTGCCAAACATCGGGACCATCCCCTCGAAAAATCCGCCCAACGCTTCTCGCATTATGTCGCGCCATAACGAGTCTTCTTCCATAAGCCGCCGGTTGCCCGGCTCATCAGCCACCTCACGCACATAATCAGCAAGAGGATCGTCCGAGCCCGCAAACTGCGGCGGCATCTCTCCTCTCTCCATATAAAAGTCAAACAGATCGCCATACACCTGTGGCGTCTTCACCCTCTCCGAAGCCTTCTGTCCCTTTTCTTCATTCATAATCCGAAGCTTTCCTCACTTCTTTTTCAGCCCATGCTTTTCACCCGCAGTTCAAGCGAACGCAATTTCTTGGCCATAATCTTTTTGGCGGCTCTCAAAAGACGCACATCATCGTCAGACACAAATAGATTTCCACTCCCCTCAATCTCGTTCATCCGCTCTTCAAGCCGCTTTCTCAGCGTCTCCATGCGAACACCGAGCGACATTTCGACAGCATCCATGATTGCCGCACCTCCATTGCGCAGCTCAATGGGATATTTTTCTCCGTCGATACTAAGCCCACCGGCCACCGCCCGGAGTTTCACCATCTTTCCGTTTCTCACAGCCGGCAAAGACGCAAACGGCCCCGACGAATCATTGCGGCTCACTATATAGGCGCCCTGATTATCGTCGCGAAACAAAACTCCCGGCGTATCTGCCTTTGCAGAAAGCATCTCATAGTCCGAACGATACAGATAGCACACACCCGACGGATATCCCACCACCTTAAGATAGAAGTAATTATACACCTTAAATGCATCTGCCTTCATCGTCTCCTGCTCCTTTCCCGGAGAAGCCTGTTCTATCCGGCGGTCAAGATCCTCCTCAATTATAGCACTCTCGGCCGTGATGTCGGCAAACAAAGCGTCGGTCACCACCGTAAGCACCTCCGGAATACATTCAGCTCTATTCCACAGCGAATGGTTCAGAAGCAGCATATCCGACAGGTCCACCGCATCGCGTCCGTTCAGAAAAGCCGATACCCTCATCAGCCCGGCCACCTTACGCCAGCGACGGTCAGACACATAGAAATCTTCAGGATTCATGCCCTCCTTTTCTCCTGCCGCTTTCAGCCCCTTCCTCACAGAAGTAATGACACTCAACACCCTCTGCGGAATCTCCACTCTGCCATATTCTTCCCGCCATTTGCACAATGTGGGCTCATCTATCTGGAGTTTCGAATCAATCATCGGTTCGGCTACCGCAGGCTCGCATATCATCCTATAGAAAGTCTCCTCGTCTGTGATACAGTTGCTCACCACCCTCACTACAAATCTGTCCCATATCGCTTCAAGCCCTTCATCCTCGGCCGGAAGCTCATTAGAGGCAGCTATCAGAGCCTGCAGCGGCACTCTCAAAGTATCTCTGCCATTCTGAAAGATCTTTTCATTTATCACCGTCAGGAGTGCATTCTGTATAGCGGGTCCGGCTTTCCAGATTTCATCAAGAAACACCACGGTAGCCTCAGGCAGGTAGCCATCTGTCCTACGCTCATACACATCATCATTCTTAAGACGGGCTATCGACACCGGACCGAAAACCTCATCGGGAGTGCTGAACCTCGACATCAGATACTCAAAACTTATAGCATTCTTCCAGGCGGCTTTGAGCCGTCTGGCCACCATACTTTTAGCCGTGCCCGGAGGGCCAAGCAGAAAAATGCTCTCGCCTGCCACACTGCTCAGCAGTGCGAGCGCCATAATATGATTTTTCTCCCACAATCCCTCGGTCATTGCGGCCAGCAACCGGGCTATACGCGTCTTTATCTTGTGTGCCATAGATTATGCGAAATTAGTCAAAATAAGCAATTTTAGAAAGCCCTTCGGTGTTAAAAACCGTCGGCTCTCCTACATTCTGTTTCATTCCGCAAATCTACTGCGTCCCAATGCCATTTCATGGCATTCCATCAATAAATATGTGTCTGGAATTATTATGAGGCGAACTTTCGAATTCAGCTGCTATGGGACCACATAGCGTCATCAGCCAAATGCAAAATTTCATCCACTTACTTTCATACTTAGGCCTTAACCTGTTCCCCCTACACTTTGAGGAATATTTTATTACGGTAAAGCAACAGCAATATCAGATAGATAATCACCGAACAGAAAGCAGCCACAACCACCTCATACCATGCGCCCATATATTTAGCCAGGCCATAGAGAAACGACTCGGCCACACATCTGAAATTCACGCACGACATCAGCATGTAGGCCACAATCGAATTCATACCATATACCTTCAGCCACCGCAGCCCGCGATGCACACCCAGACAGTCTATCACATAATAGAACAATGCCATCAGCAACCAGCACAACCCACCGCTGAACAGAGTCATCGAAGCCGTCCATATCCGTTTTATAATCGGATGCCAGTGACCAAGCATCAGCCCTACGCCCACAAGCACCACTCCCCCAAGGGCGAGCAACACAGTTTTCCTGATTTCACCCACCTTGCCGTTGCGCAGCAGAGCGCCTGCAAAAACTCCCAACATCACAGTCACGGCAAATGTCAGAGTGCTCCAGATCCATGTGTAGTGATAACCGCGGGCAAACACCACTGTGCCTCCTGCCCCGGCTACCGCTCCGTCGCGATAGCGACCCAGGCACACCCTGTCTACCCACTCCGCGAAATTAGCCTGCGGAGTATAGTCGCCACCCCCGAAGCCGTCTATAGTTATAAACTCCATCCCCGCCCAATAGAGAGCCAGAAAAAGCAGCGCGCACACAGCCTGAAATTCGAGCGACGATGTGAGATAAAGCGCCACGGCTATAAGATAGCCGGCGGCTATGGCCTGAAGAGTGTTTGTGTAGACATACACCCGGTCCGGATCAAGCGCCAGAAGGTTGCCCTGACACATCATGCCAAACAGCCACAGAAGCACCACCCTCTTAAGCACTCTCAACCATATCCGCGTATTTCCTCCTGAAGCCGCAGTGCGGGTAAACGGAATAGTCACCCCCGCCATAAACATAAACAGCGGCATAACGAGATCCCATGGTGTGAACCCCACCCAATCGGCATGAGTGAAAGCACGCGCTATCCCACCCAACCATGAATTTCCGGCGGCATGCGACAGTGCGTGGACCACCGCTTCAAGTCCTACCAGACAAAACAAATCGAATCCGCGCAAGATATCGAGCGATTCCAGACGTGATGATTTTACGGTTTTTGCTGCCATGCAAATGATTGATTCAATATGTGGTTATTATAAGTATGTATCCGAAATTATTTAATGCATTATTTTATGAGGCGCAACTTCCGACTCCGGCTTCAGTCGCTACGAATCTCCATAGCTCCCTCAGCCTAATGCAATTTAACACCCTCACTTTCATATTCCGCTGCAATAAATAATTAAGAACACCTACCTATCGATTTATCTATATACTCATGGAGGAGAGGAATACCCGCACGAGCAAGTAGCTTCTAAATCACTTCTTTTCCTTCTGCTTATATTGAGTGTAGGCCGACGCCATACGGGTGTGATATCCCCTCCGTGCATATCCCGGCCCGTTATATCCTCGCGCGAAAGCCTCCCAATTGTGCGACCGCAGATGCCTTGCCAGGCCGGAAGTTTTGATGAATTCGGCAAACATATCAAGCTGCTCTCTTTCCGAACGCCTCATCCTTCTCACAAAATCGTCAAGAGACTTAGCCCCGCATTTGTCCCAGTTGAATCCTCCGATCTGAAACATCCCCCAGAATGTAGCCTCCGCAGCCACAACGCTGTCAATATCCCACGCCGCGCGCAGCCTTGCCTGCTGACCACCCTGCATAGAGCCATAGGTGCGCACGTTGGGACGCGCAAACACCTCCTGATGGGTTCGCGTGTAAGGAGTCAGATTCACTCCTCTTCGTGCGGCTATGCGCCTGAACATCGTCAGGTCGAAGTTTATGATGGGTTGCCCCGGGGCATAAAATCCCTGATGACTCGGACCCGCCTCTATATCGACCACAGCCTTCATAGCCGCCACCTCTATGCCGAGCGAAGCCGCCACAGCACGATAGTCGGCCTCGGTGAGGCGCTTTATATGTCCGGGTATAAGCGACAGGTCTTCGGGCATTATTCCGACCGGTATCGCATCGAGAGCGGCAAGCACCACCGGGTCATTTTCAAACTCTTCATTATTGTTCTCACCCTCCGGTAGAGCCGGAGCCTGCATTATCAGCACCACAGCGGCTGAAAGCATCGGTAGTCGTTTCATGGATGAATGTTTTTTCATGGAAAATCAAGCATCCGGCTCGTAGGGAGCCGGATGCATTGGAGTTTACAGACTCTCTGGTTGGTTATTTCTTCATCTCGCCCACCTTCTTGAGAGTGAGCTTAAGCTGTTCGTAGAATCTCTCCACTGCCGGAATGTGCATCTTTTCTGAGGGAGAATGCACTCCGCGCAAAGTCGGGCCAAACGACACCATGTCGAGGTGAGGGAACTTCTGAAGGAACAGACCGCACTCCAGACCCGCATGGATAGCCTTGATGGCGGGAGTCACACCGTAGAGTTCCTGATAAGCCTCCGATGCGATCTTCATGATGGGCGACTCAATGTTGGGCTGCCAGCCGGGATAGCCTTCACCGTGGGTCACCTCCGCACCGGCAAGCAGGAAGAGAGCCTCCACCTGATTGGCTATATCCCACTTCCGTGAGTCAACCGAGCTGCGCTGACTGGTGGTCACGATGATTTTGTCGGTATCCTTCATCTTCACCGAAGCAAGGTTGGTCGACGTCTCAACCAGACCTTCCAGGTCACGGCTCATTGAGATCACCCCGTGGGGAGCCGAATAGAGCGAGCGGATGAGATTTACGGAAGTCTCCGAGTCGATGCAATATTCCGGAGCGTCCACACTCTCCATCTTTATCTCAAGAGTCGGTTCGAGGCCGGCATATTCGTTTTCTATATCGGCGATGAAATGATTCAGTGCCACGCACACATTCTCCTTCTTCGAAGTATGCACACCGATCACGGCATGAGCCGCACGCGGGATAGCATTGCGCAGATTGCCACCGTCGATCTCCGCTACCGAAACCTCATATTTCTTCGTCAGATTGAAGAGGAAACGTGCAAGCAGCTTATTGGCATTGGCACGTCCGAGATGAATATCGCCACCCGAATGGCCACCCTGACCCTTGCTGATATCTATTTTGAAATATGTGAAATCTTTCGGAGAGAAAGACCGGCGATAGGAGAATGTGCACACTGTGTCCACACCTCCGGCACACCCCACGAATATCTCCGCGTCATCCTCAGAATCGAGATTGAGCAGTATGGAGCCGCTTATCATATCGTCGCCCAGACCGAAAGCTCCAGTCATACCGGTCTCTTCATCAACCGTCACAAGAGCTTCAAGCGGTCCATGCACGAGATCCGGATCGGTCATGGCTGCAAGAGCGGCCGCCACTCCGATGCCGTTGTCAGCGCCAAGAGTGGTTCCCTCTGCGCGCACCCATTCGCCGTCTATCACTGTGGTGATAGGTGTGTTCTCGAAGTCAAAGTTTTTGTCGTTGCTCTCACACACCATATCCATGTGTCCCTGCATAATCACAGTAGGAGCATCCTCATGGCCCGGAGTGGCCGGTTTCTTTATCACCACATTGCCAACCTTGTCGGTCTTGGCCTCAAGATTGTGGGCTTTGGCGAAGTCGAGCAGATATTGACGGATTTTCTCTTCCTTCTTTGAAGGGCGGGGCACCTTTGTGATTTCATCGAAAATCTCAAAGACGCGGCGCGGCTGAAGTTCTCTGATTGTCATGATGAGATAATATTATTATTTATATACGTATTTATATGTCTGTGATGGTCGCCGTTTGGAAAATAATGTTAAAAAATCCCTTAAGCGGTCACTAAGTTACAAAATAAAATTCATACATACCTAAAAATTTAGATACCTTTCCTATATTTGCACGTCAAAACTGCAAATATCCGATGAAATTACTGCTTTTGACCATAATTCTGATGATTCTCGCCATCGTATTGCTTGGGGTGAGAGTCCTTTTTGTCAGAGGCGGCAGATTTCCTTCCCACCACGGCTCAAAGGCCCTTCGGAAGCGCGGAGTCGGGTGTATGCGGTCTGGCGAATAACCATCGATAAAATAAACTAAAAATATCATACCACACCAAAAAATGAAAAAGTCAGCACTCACGTTAGCTGTTCTCCTCGGCCTTGCGGTAGCATCATGCTCCGGAAATGGCAACAACTCTTCAGCTCCCGCACAGCCTGTGGCAGCATCCGCAACCGGTGAATCAACCCCCTCTCTCAATATCCGCTACATCGACGCCGACTCACTCACCAGCCGCTACAATCTCGCCATCGACTTCAGAGAAGTCAGCATCCGCGCATTCAGCAAGCTCGAAAATGCCCGCCAGAGCCGCGCCGCAGAGATTCAGCGCTTTGGCAATCAGATTGAAGAAAAGATGCGCAGCAACGGCTATCTCTCCGAAGCTTCCTACAATGCCGACGTGGCTAAATTCAACAAAATGCAGCAGGACGCTCAGGCCCACCTCGAAAACCTTCAGCGCACCACCGAGCAGGAACTCGCAGCCCAGCAGCAGCAGCTTAATGACTCCATCGAATCATTCATCAAAGCCTACAACGCCACCAAAGGCTTCGACGCTATCCTCTATAAGGCTGCCGGAGTCTACTTCAATCCCGCGCTCGATATCACCGACGAAGTTATCGAAGGTCTTAATGCCCGCTACAACCGCGTGACCGAAAGCAAATAATACCCCATCATCCACATAATCTCACCCCCATCATCCGGGCGGCTCAGCCAAGGAGGTCTCAATCCGCAGGCTCGGCCGCCCGAACTATTTTCAGCAACAAAAAGCATCATGCCCCAAACCAGACTCATCTCCGTAATTCATACACCTGCACCCCTGCTATCAGACCTCAATACGGCGCTGTCGGAAGTGACCACACCATTTGTTGCATTTCTCACATCCCAATCACGCATGCTCCCGGGCCACATGGAGAGGATTGAGAATGAACTCACACTGCGACCCGACACTGAAATACTGGTTTTTGACACCGTGGCCCACGACTCCGACGGATGGACCACCCTCTGCTCACCCTCGGCCGCCACCCTTATTCCAGACCACTTCTCCGGCCTCTGGCTCAGCGAGAATAATCTCGTGATAGCCACAGATCTCCTGCGCCGCGTAGGCCCCATAGACGAATCTCTCGGCTCCGCGGCTATGATTGAATATGTGGGACGGTGTCTGCTGGCAGCCTCCACTGTGCGCAAACTTAGCGGAGAGCCCACCGTGATAGTGCCAGGTTCAACCGTCCCGGCATCCACAGACCTTATCCCCGCTCTCGACGCCTGCGCCGCCTCCATGCAGCGTAATCCCTCCACCGATGCCCGGCTCCCCCTAATGCTCGATGTTGCCCGCATGACCCTCGCAGGCCGCATGCTCCGTAGAGGGCATAAAAAAGAAGGCACACGGCTCTCAGACCGTGTGCTTGATAACTCCGATTGTGCCTCAACACGGATAAAACTCGGATTCGTGCGCGACACCGAGGCCATGTTCGGCCGCGGTGGCAGATCGCTTGGCCTCATCCTTTTTCGCCAAGAGCGCCCGGGTCAGGGCACAGTCACCGAAAAATGAGGATTGGGAGTGTGCTGCGACCGCGCTATCGCCACCAGCCGCTCAACGATGTCAGGATGCTCCGAAGCAATATCATTGTCCTCATGAATATCCTCGGCAAGATTATATAGCTCAGGCTTGCCGCGCTTCACCACCAGCTTCCAGTCGCCCTGACGCACACCGATCTGATCTGTCTCATTGAACTCCCAATACAGATAATCATGCTTCGGCTGCACCGACGCTCCTGTCAGTTCCGGCAGAAAAGATATTCCGTCGAAATAATCCACACTCTTCTTTGGCGATGCATATCGTTCCATAGAGTCGCCGAGAATATCACACAAAGTGGGCATCACATCATAAAAAGCAAGCTGATGGTCGCTCTCACGCCCGGGCTCAATCACCTCAGGCCATCTCACGATGAAAGGCACACGGATGCCACCCTCATGACACGACCTCTTCAGCCCCTTGAGCTTTCCGTCTCTCCCGAAGAATTCCGGGTCGGCTCCACCCTCCTCATGAGGACCGTTGTCGCTTGTAAACACCACTATTGTATTGTCGGCAAGACCCTTCTTGTCAAGAAGCTCCATCACCTCACCCACATAGGCGTCCAGACGGCTTATCATTGCCGCAAACTGAGCATGAGTGTTGACCGTCGCGTTGTAGCGCGAACCCTCCTGGCCGCCCCACGTGCGGTCATGGAAAAACTTCCGCTTATACCCCTTGAGTATCGAATCATTCGGTTGCACGAGTTCGGCATGAGGCAGAGTATATGTCAGCACGCCGAAAAACGGCTGCTCCCCATCTTGCGACTCAAGCCACTTCATCGCCTCCTGATGAATCATATCGGCCGAATACTGCGGACGCTTCAGATAGTCATCGCCAAACATCGGATACTTTATATTCTCCTCCATCACAACCCTCACGGTCGCCGTGTCGCCAAGCGATTTGCTATAGCGGTTGAGAAAGTTCGGATAATACAGATGAGCCTGAAACTGACAAATATACCCATAAAACTCATCAATTCCACGCTTCTCGGGAGTCGAAGCCGAACCCTCATAACCACCGGCCCATTTTCCGAACATACCGGTCTTATAACCGTTTGCCTTCATGATTTCAGGCAGAATCACATGATCCGGATCATAAGGATGCTGACCCACACGCGCGAAATCCACATTTGATCCATACATCACAGTGTCCCTGCCGCTCCAATACTCCTTATTGCCTCTCACCTCACAGTGACCCGAATGCTGCCCCGTCATGAGCGACGCTCTCGAAGGAGCACTCACCGGACTCCCGGCATAAGCCTGAGTGAAACGCACTCCCTGTCTGGCCAGAGAGTCGATATTCGGCGTGGAGATATACGGTTGACCATAGCAACCCAAATCACCATAACCCATATCGTCACACATTATATACAGAATATTCGGGCGTCGTGAAGCCGACACCTCATCAGCAGCCTGCGCGCTACCCGTAGCTGTAAGGAGCGCAGCCATAGCCCCCCCGATCACACATTCACTCTTCATTGCAAAGACATTAAGTTAACATATTATTCACTGTAGCGGATTATGACAGTATGTGATTGGGATTTTGCAATCGGCCGATGCCGTTATAGCGGTTCCGGAGCACCTGAAGCCGGATTCGAAAGCTCGCCTCATTATTTATGACACAATGCATCAAATAATTTCGACCACACACTTAATAATCCGGCTACAAATATAATCCATATTTCCCAACCACCCAATTCCCACCCCCACTTTTTAGCCTCCTCCCTGTTTATAAGACCCCGTTTTCCCCCAGAACAAGGCTTTTTTCATTTCCGCTTGCATGATATAACGACTTTGACTAACTTTGACGCCCACAAAATCAGCAAAAATGGTTATACTTCAACTTGCCGTCATCTTTATGTTTCTCGCCGTGGGCGAACTCATTGTCTGGGCCACAGGAGTGCCGGTGCCGTCGAGCATCATCGGGATGCTGCTCCTCACAATGTCCCTTCAGCTCGGCATTGTCAAACCACGCCACGTGGAGGGAGCCGCCGACTTCCTCGTCACCAATCTCGGCTTCTTCTTCGTGCCCGCAGGAGTGGCGCTGATGAGTTGCCTCAACCTCCTGAGCGGCCAGTGGCCGGCCATTGTCACAGCATCGGTAGTGAGCACCATAGTAGTGTTTGCAGTCACCGGCCTGATTCATCAATACACCCGCAAACACCTTCCCCACAATGGAGTTTCTCGAAAATAGCTACTTCCTTCTGGCCCTCACATTCATCGTATTCATCCTGGCCAGAATCATCAATAAGCGCACCGGACTCATCCTCCTCAACCCTATTCTAATCTCAGTCACAGTGCTCATCCTCTTTCTCTGGCTCACAGGCATCCCCTACGAAACCTACACCGCCGGAGGAGGATATGTCGAATTCTGGCTCAAGCCGGCCGTTGTGGCACTCGGCGTACCCCTATACCGCCAGCTTTCCACAATCCGCAAACAGCTCCTGCCCATCCTCGCAGCCGAACTCGCCGGATGCGTAGCCGGAATCGTATCAGTAGTGGTGGTAGCACAAGCCATGGGAGCCACACGCGAAGTAGTCCTATCCCTCGCCGCCAAATCAGTCACCACCCCCATAGCCATGGAAGTCACCGCCGCAGTCGGAGGCATCCCGCCCCTCACCGCCGCAGTGGTGGTTTGCGTAGGCATATTCGGCGGCATGACCGGATTTAGAGTCATGACCATGACCCACATAAAAAGCCCCATGGCACGCGGCCTTGCAATGGGCACCGCCGCCCATGCCCTCGGCACATCGGCCGCCATCGACACCGGAGGCCACCGCTACGGCGCCTGGGCATCACTCGGCCTCACACTCAACGGCCTCTTCACCGCCCTTCTCGCACCGACAATTCTCGAACTCCTCGGAGCCTGAACCCATCGACCCACCTGATACCGGTGTTGCAAAATGGTGACATATCGGTGAAAATCCTATATCCCGCATCAGCCATGCTTGCAAATGCATTTTTTTATTGTAACTTTGCTGTCAGCACAGACCTCACATCCGGCGGAATAGAGATTCCATCATCGGCAAGCACATCAAGATTCTTCATCACAAACAATGAGCTACGACTCATATTCCCGCGTCTGAAACCGCCAATCACACACACGTCCAGCAGGAATACCGAGCAACCTCTTCTTCCGTCCGAATTGGGGCGGAGCAGGTTGCCGCTTATTTCGAGGACAGGGCGCTTGGCGGTGCCTAAGGCAGGGAATGAGCGGCCATCTGCTCCGCCCCTCTCCGTCCAATCCACCTTTTCCACTCCTTAATCTGCCCCCTTAACCCCTCCCCCCCCCGAAAAAATCATATCCCCATAAAACTCCTTGACCCCACCACCTCTTTTTTTGATACAATCATGACCGAACCAAAGAAAAGCAACCTATATACCCGCACAGGCGACAGCGGCACCACATCGCTCGTAGGAGGCAGCCGCACGACCAAACACTCCCCCCGTCTCGAAGCCTACGGCACCATCGACGAACTCAACTCCCACATCGGCCTGCTGATATCCCACATGCCATCCAACCGCGACTTTGCCCCCATAGCCCACTCCCTGCTTAAAGTGCAACACCGGCTGTTTGATATCGGCGCCGCCCTCGCCACCCCCACCGGCCCGGGAGAAGAGCCGGCAAACGGAGTGACAGACAGCGCAATTACCGAACTCGAACACGAGATAGACCGCATAGACTCCCAACTCCCGCCGCTCAACCGCTTCGTACTCCCCGGAGGCACCATAGCCGCATCGCAAGCACATGTGGCACGCACCGTGTGCCGCCGAGCCGAACGTCGCACACTCTCCCTCGCCACCGACACCCCCGTGGCCCCCGAAATACTACGCTACCTCAACCGACTCAGCGATTACCTCTTCGCGATAGCCCGTTTTAACAATGTTAAGACATCTTCCACTGAAATTTTTTGGGATAAAGATTGTTAGTATAGAGAAAATGACTATTTTTGCGCCGCCTTTTCAGGCGCATAGTCAAAACAACAACAACAACAACACTTAAATACCCTCAATATGTATTGGACATTAGAGCTCGCATCAAAACTTGAAGACGCACCCTGGCCAGCAACCAAAGACGAACTCATAGACTACGCCATGCGCTCAGGCGCCCCACTCGAAGTGATTGAAAACCTTCAGGAGATGGAAGACGAAGGCGACACCTATGAATGCATCGAAGACATCTGGCCCGACTACCCCAGCAAAGAAGACTTCTTCTTCAACGAAGAAGAGTATTAAGCCGGAATCAGCTCAATTTTAGGGCATAAACAATTAAAATACAAGCGATTGACAAGCAAAACAATAAACTTGTCAATCGCTTTTTACGTCCCTTTACCGCAAAATAATCTTGCTTGTTTTCAGACAGTTACTCCGCCGAAAAATTGTTTACTTGTCTATTATAGTGTATATTTGCATCATATTCCGACCTTAGTGAGTATTGACAAGTAAAGACAAGTAAATATGGGCAGACAAAAGAAACCATTTCCAACCGGACATTTTCGGTTACGCTATCCAAAGAACTATGATAAGACAAAACTCTATCCGATAGAGATAGAATATATTTTCGGAGGGCGTCCAATCAGGCGCTCAATGAATATATCAGTA
>JAAVDA010000025.1 GCA_014802045.1 Bacteroides sp. | reverse complement strand
TTTGTATCTACGCTCCATACCCCACATTCCGCTTCGCTACATGTGGGGTTTTCAACAATTTACGCTTCTCCGAAGCGTATTTATTTTTTTATAATGTGTCCTGCCGGGACACATCGCAGACCGTTTGCCGTCTCCGGGCTGAAGCCCGGAGTTTCCCACAAATCCGTCCTCTCCGGGGACGACATCCCATCCACGTATTCCCCCGCTTCGCGGACTATATATAGTGAAGTTTTTTTCCTCGCGCGCATCGAGCGCGCTGCGGGAAATGGGAGCTTGGGCTATTGTGGCCCTGTGGTTTCGCTGAAGCTCAACCCACAGGCTATTGTATCGCGACCCGCTCGACGCGGGTATCATGGATGGCGCTCTGCCGGCTGAATTATCTGTCCGCTTCGCGGACTCTATCTCGGGGTTCCGTCTTCGACGCCAATTATTTCGCGGACTGCTCGACGCGGGTCCTGGGGGGGACTCGATAAGTCGCTCCTGCGGAGCTCTGGAAGCGGGGGTGGGGTGAGATTTTTTTTGCGGGCGGGAACTTTCGCGGGGGCGGGGGCGTTGTAAGGGAAATATTAATCCATTCACCCTTATGAAAATCAAATCGCTTATGACTCTTGGCCTGATGGCCGCTTCAATGGCAGTGGCCACCAATGATGCTGATGCTTGCTCGCGCATCGTGTATCAGGGCAATGACAGTTTATATATAGTAGGGCGTTCGCTCGATTGGAAAACTCCGATTCCCACGAATCTTTATGTGTATCCCAGAGGTATGGCTAAAATGGGCAACAATACTCCTGATGCCGTGCGCTGGACGTCAAAATATGGTGCGATATATGCCGTGGGGTATGACGGCGGCGTGACCGAGGGGATGAACGAGAAGGGCTTGGTGGTGAACGGTCTTTTCTGCAAGGGAACCATCTACGTGAATGATTCGACAATGAACCGTCCGCCGATGTCGCTGGCCATGTTTGTGGCATGGATGCTGGATATGAATGCTACTACGCCTGAGGTTGTGGAGGTGCTCCGCAAGCATGATTTCAATATTTCGGGCGCTACATTTGACGGCGGGACAGTGTCGACCCTGCATTGGGGAATAACAGACGCTGAGGGACGCACTGCTGTGGTGGAATTTGACCATGGCAACATAAAAATCTATGAGGGGCACGATCTGATAGCACTCACAAACGACCCTACCTTTCCGCAGATGCAGGCTATAAACGACTATTGGATGAAGGTGGGTGGCGCAAATATGCTGCCGGGTACCGTGAAGAGTCCTGACCGTTTTGTGCGGGGCTATTATTTCGACACTCATGTGGACAAGACCGGTGATGCCGCTCTGGGGTTCTCGATAATCCGCAGCATACTGATGAATGTGTCTGTGCCTTATCTCTATGAGGTGGAAACAGAGCCGAATGTGTCGTCTACACAATGGCGCTCGTTTGCCAATCTGCGCGACAAGCTGTATTATTTCGATATCGTGACCAATATGGGCGCTTATTATGTAGATCTCAAGAAGTGTAACTTCGAGAAGGGTGCGCCGGTGATGAAACTCGATACTTCTGTCAATACGTCGGCTGTGGGTGAGGCCAACTCCCTGCTTCGTCCGTCGGCTCCGTTCACTCCGATGTATTAACCGGACAGCGCTCTGACTCCTCATCTTGAAAACAAATATTGCTTAACTTCAAAAAAGCTGAGAAGCTATAGATGATGCGCCGCATTATCCTGATTATTCTTTTGTTTGCCACACTCCCCGCAATGTCGGCCGATTTAGCGGCCGACAGCTGCGGGGCACGGCGTGATTCATCGGCCTTTGCCGAATTGCCCTGGTACAAACAGTTGCTCGCCAACAATTTCAACATCAATGACCAAAGGATACACTATCCGAAATTCGCTAAATTTTGCGTGGATGTGTATAACTGGGGCGACCGGACGTTTAACACCTATGATACGACATATGTGGTGGGAACGGGAAAGAATTGGAAGGTGATGCTGAAATCGTTTAACTGGATGGAGAGCTATTCGATGTATTTTTCTGCCGACAGCTACCTGCGGATGCACTCCAATCTACATTCTGACCTGGGGGCATATCTATGCTTTATGGCTGTGAGCGTGGGCTATACGGGCAATCTCAATGCTCTGGCCGCCGGAACAAAAAGCAGACGAAACACTTTTAACTTCAACTTCTGCTGCGCTCTCTTTTCGGCCACAATCAACTATGCGAAAACGTCGGGCGGCACGAAGATAACCCATTTCGGCGACTATGACCTGCATCACCTTAACTATAAGTTTGACGATGTGGCACAGAAGACGCTCACGGGGGCGATATATTATTTTTTCAACCACAGCAAGTATTCTCAGTCGGCGGCCTATTCATTTTCGAAATATCAGCTGAAAAGCGCAGGCACATGGATTGCAGGCCTGAGCTTCTCACACCAGAATATTTCGATGGATTTCAACTCTCTGCCGCAGGATATGACAGCCCACCTTCCGAACCTGCATCAGCAATATTATTTCCACTACACAGACTATGACGTTCTGGGAGGATATGCCTACAACTGGGTGATAAGGCCGAAGAAGTGGCTGGTGAATGTGACTGCCATGCCCTCTCTGGGGTATAAGCACGCATATGAGGGGACTACCGACGGGAAAAAACATATGTTTTCGGGCAACGGGCGGCTGATGCTCTCGGGAGTGTATAACCACAGGAGTCTTTTTGCGGCTCTTCAGGCAAATGTGGAGGGACACTTCTATTTCGCTAAAGGATATACGTTTGTGAACTCTATCGAATCGCTCTCTCTGATAGTGGGCGCACGATTCTGAGAATCGGAGGATGAGTAATTGACAAAAACTGCGTATATTTGCATTCGAGATATACGGACAAGTGGGAAACAGGAAGACCGATACCCGGAGGCGCACTGCGAAAAGCGCGGGACCGGCAGACTGAAAAATGAACATTTATCACTCTTCACACATTATAATATAAATACTTATTTTATAACCGAGCAATTCATCAGACAATGAAAAATATTTCTCTCATAGCCATGACGGTTCTGGCAGCGGCGGCATTGGCCGGATGTTCGACAATGTCTAAAGTAACCGGTGTGTTTACAAAGAAGACCGCTCCGGTCGTGGCCTCAAGCGGGGAAGTGATGACTGAAACTCCCGAAGAAACCGAACTGGCCATAAACGGAGTGCTCTACGGCGAATGGACGGTTGCACAGGTTGGCGAACAGACAGTGAGCGGCGATGACCGGCCTTATGTGATTTTCGACACTACGGCTGTGAATCCTTTTGTGCTGAAAGTGTATGCCAACAACGGCTGCAATGTGCTCAACGGGCAGATGGCGGTGACTCCGCACGGAGAGATGAAGCCGGTGGCAGATTTTCTGTCGACGATGAAATTCTGTGCAGACGCTCCATATGAGATGGGGATAAATCTGGCTTTCGCTCAGGTGAATTCATTTAACATCGAAAAAATAGCTCAAGATTATCTGCTTTATATGAAAGACAAGTCGGGCAATCCTCTGCTCATACTCCGCAAAAGCGATATCAGTTTTATAAACGGGGCCTGGAGTGTGGTTCGTATCGAGAATCAGGAGGTGGCTGATTCGGCCGGCATCCAGATGGTGATTGATGTGCCTGAGATGAGGGTGCACGGCAACACCGGATGCAATATACTGAACGGGAGTCTGTTTATAGATCCTGACAAGCAAAATTCGATACAGTTTGTGAAGCTCGCCACAACACGGATGATGTGTGAGGACGCTGAACGCGAACAGCACTTCCTCGTGGCTCTCGAACAGGTGGAGACCGTAGTGCCTGCCGACAAGGATAATGAGGCGATACTGAAGGACTCTCAGGGACAACCGCTTATATGGCTGAAGCGTCTGGATCTGAAAAATATGAACAGATGAGCCACAATCTGGCATGACAGATTATATATAAGTATGTGTACGAAACAACTTGATGCTTTTCTCATGAATTATGAGACGAACTTTCGAATCGGGCTTCAATTGCTATGGAACCGCATAACACCATCAGCCGAATGCTAAATTTCATCCACATACTTTCAGCATCCACTACAACAAAAATATTTAGAACACAAATATATCCGCAACTTAATGTTTAACTAAACTCTACAACAAGTTATGAACACTGAACTTATCGGCACATGGGCCGGACTGGTCTGGACTGCTCTCAGCGAGGCTGATGTGCTCGGCACGAAGCAGATTAAAAAAATGACCAAACTCAAGGAGAAAGAAATCTGTGCGGCTCTCGGCTGGCTTGCCCGCGAAGGTAAGGTGGCTTTTGAGGAGAGCGGCGACGACAAGGAGATTCTCGTTCGTCTCGTTCAGGGATGATGATTCTCCAGAAAACTCAATCGTTGGCAGGAGGCTGTCAATGATCTCTCAATAAGTCCGGCCGACTCGTAGATCAAACGACCGCCGGACTTTTTACTCCCCCGCCCACAAAGCGGGTCCGGTGTGAGTCAACACAACCGGGGCCGAACAATTTACTCAAAAGTAAGTAATGAAAATAAGCTATGGAAGGAATCGTAATCAGAAATACGGGCAGCTGGTATACAGTGCTCACTAACGATGGCCGCGAAATCAACTGCAAGATAAAAGGCAACTTCAGACTGAAGGGGATACGCACCACCAATCCGGTGGCGGTGGGTGACTCTGTGACAATATCAGACACTCTCACTCCTGACGGAACTGCTTTCATCACAGCCATAGCTCCACGCACGAATTATATAATAAGACGCGCGAGCAATCTATCGAAAGAGGCCCACATAATAGCGGCCAATCTCGACCAGGCGTTTCTGATTGTGACACTCTTTCATCCAACCACGTCTACCACTTTCATTGACCGTTTTCTTGCTACCGCCGAGGCCTACAGGGTGGCTCCTGTGATAGTGATAAATAAAACCGACCTCTGCAGGGGGGACAAGGACAGAGAGGAATATCTCGAAGCGGTGAGCTATCTCTATAGATCTATAGGCTATGAGGTGGTGCACGCATCGGCTCTGACCGGAGAGGGGGTTGAGAAACTAAGGACACTGCTGGAGGGGCGCACAACCCTGCTCAGCGGTAATTCGGGTGTGGGGAAATCGACACTCATCAACCGCATAATTCCGGGTCTGAACCTGCGCACGTCTGAAATTTCGGCTATGCACGACACGGGGATGCACACCACCACATTCTCTGAAATGTTTCCACTGCCGGAGGGAGGATATATAATCGATACTCCCGGAGTGAAGGGGTTTGGCACGATTGATTTCAATCCTCACGAGGTGTCGCACTTTTTTCCGGAGATTTTCGCGCTTTCTACCGATTGCCGCTATGGCAACTGCACCCATACTCACGAGCCGGGATGTGCGGTGCTCGAAGCTCTGCGCGACAACAGAATAGCGATGTCGCGCTACAACTCCTATCTCAGTATTCTTGAAGACGCGGCTCCATCAAAGTATCGCAAACCTTTCTAAGAGCCGGGGGCAGGAAGCTGCCGTCAGGCTCAGGATTACGGCTCATTTTTCAGCGGGCTTCTGAGGCTTTTTTATCACAGGGATACCAAGCAGGCCCTGCTGAAGGGTGAGTTTCTTGAGCGCACCTTCGCGTGCGCGTGAATATTCTCCCCTACCCACTTCTATATTCTTCATGCGGCCGTCGGGCATCTCGACCTTGAGATGATAGCTATACCAGACTCCGGCATTGACATAGCGATGGCGCCCGACGCGGCGAGTGCGCTGATGCTCTTTGCGAAATTTTTCGATTACAGGCACTTCTACCTCGACAGCTGAATCAGGAGCGGCCCAGAGATAGTTGGCAGCAATCACACAGCAACTGATGACGACTGTGGTTGCAAGAGCATGGAAAGTGCGGTTTACGGGACGGTTGAGAGTGGTTGTGACGGCTTTCCACTTGTCGCCGGCGAGAAATGCCGTGCCGAGACCCACAACCATTGCTCCGGAGGGCACCACCCACCATTCTATCAGAGTGCGATCCCAAAGCACTGCGGCCACAGCACCAAAACACATCAGGATAAACACAACGCCCACAAGGATAGCTATTCGGAGATTGGTGTTCATAAGCATGATTTCATTTGTGATTGTAAATAACGGAGACCGGTCTGCTACAGACCGGCCTCCGGATTATCTTTGAGCCGCGAGTGGGACTCGAACCCACGACCTTTTCGTTACGAATGAAATGCTCTACCGACTGAGCTATTGCGGCCTAAGATTTATTTGCGGTGCAAAGTTACTAATTTTTTGCTGACTGGCGACTAAATGTGAGGATAATTTTCGCTTTTTCGAGGTCGAGGTTGGCCATCGAGGGTCGGGTGACATAGGGGGCGATAGTGGTGACGTAGGTTGTGCCGGAGGTGTAATAGCTTGATTGCGAGGTCTCAGTTTCTACGTTGACGGGGGTGATTATGAATGTGAAATCGTCTTCGGAGAGGGTGGATTTTTCCATCATATCGAGAATGTAGAGTCGCATGTCGGAGAAGACGTAGGATTTGGTTGTGGCGCTATAGGTGGCCATAAATGATTTCCGATTGTCGGTTATCTTGTTTTTGGCGAAGAATTCGTCTTTTTCGGATGCGAGCACCATGAGGAGGTTGGTGGGTGGTTCTATTCCGTAGGTGTTTTCTATCTCTGATGCGGGGATTGAGAATGAGAGGGTGTTGAGCACAGAGAGGATCGGGGAGCCAGCTTTATAGCTGGAGATGACCTGAGCGGCGGGGAATTTGATTTCGACTTCTGTGCCGGTGGGTGCCACTATCACTGTCTTTCCGTCGGCTATCATAGTTTTGAGCTGGTCGCTCATGTTGAGGTCTATATTATTGTTGGTTACGACCTCTGGGGTTACTGATAGGTAGGAGCGGACGATGTTATATATGGTGTCGCGTGTTGTGCCCGATGTGGTCTCATAGGTGTCGTGCTTGCGATAGTAGAGGTTCATGCGGGTTTCGTTGATATTCACCACGCGTCCGGAGCCGAAGGTGTTGCTGATATACAACCCGGGGAACCATTCGGCGAATGCAGAGGGGGTGGCGAAGGTTTCGGGATGTTCTTTGAAGCGGGTGAAGAGTTCACGTCCGAACTCTACGGGGAGGTCTACATAGATTGTGCGGTATGAGAGTCCGGCCAGTGAGTCGCTGTGGAGCACATTGGCGGTGTAGACTTGCGATCCAATGAGATCGGATGTGGAGTAGTAGCCGGTTGGGTCGAAATCGCTGAATATGGGTGATGGGAGCTGGCGATTGAGTTTGTAGACGTTGAGCCCCATGGGTGCGAGGGAGTCGCCGGTGAAATCGCCGGGGGTCATGAAGAGGAGGAGTTTTACTGAGTCTATCTCATTGAGTTGGACCCCCTCTGTGTCGATGTTCATGGCGGGCATGAACTGTGTGACGACGTCGGAGCGGAAACTGCCGAATTCTTTGGCGTCGAGACGTCCGAGGAGCTGGGTGAGGGTGCGTGACTGGACTACCGGATTGGAGAGTGACCGTCCGGTGACTGTGAAGGATGAGTCAACTACAATCTCTGTGGCATCGGTGACAAGAGATGTGCCCACGGTTGTGGTTGAATCGTCGCATGCAGCGAGGAGTGCTCCGGCGGCGAGGGAGAGAATCAAGTTATGTAATCTCATAATTGTCGTGGTATTAAGGGCAGGCTGTTTTATTCCTGTGAGAGGGAGTTGTAGAAATCGGCATAGGCCTGGGAGGTCTGTTCGATATCGCCCACGTAGGGAAGGAATGGTTTGCCTGATTTACGGGCATATTCAATGAGCTCTTCATCGACATCTTCCGATGACTGCACTATTGCATCGGCGTGGTCAATGGCGAGGCGGTTGAGGGTTTTCCAGTCGACCGGTTGATCGCCAAGAGAGGCGAGCTCAGCGTCTGTGAAGCCTGCCATGCGGAGCTTTTCGGCAAAGCGGGGGTCGAGAGTGCCGTCGAATTTCTCGCTGCGGAGGGAGTAGACCATTTTGGCGCGGGCTAAGGAGGGGTCGTCGGCGGCCATGTGCTTGACATACATCGGTGCGAGGGCTGAAATCCAGCCAGTGCAGTGAATCACTGCCGGATCCCACCGGAGCTTACGCACGGTTTCGAGGACTCCGCGGACGAAGAACATCATTCGCTCGTCATTGTCGTCGGCCATAATCTCTGTCTCGAGGGCTTTTGCTCCGGAGCGGAGGAAGTAGTCGTCGTTGTCAATGAAGTAGACCTGCATACGCGAGGGTTGCAGAGTGGCCACCTTAATAATAAGGGGGTGGTCGCTGTCGTCGATAGAGATATTCACGCCGGAGAGACGAATCACTTCATGAAGCTGATTGCGGCGCTCGTTGATGCTGCCGTAGCGTGGCATGAATGTGCGCACCTCAAAACCCTTTTCGAGCACGCTCTGAGGGAGGTCGCGTCCGAGCACCGAAAGGGGTGTTTCCGCGAGGTAGGGGGATATTTCCTGGGAGATGTAGAGTATTTTGGGTTTCTCCATTGATAAGTCTTGCTTTAGTTTGAGCATGCAAAGATACGCATTTTTTTTGAAACTGAGGCTATTTTGCTATCCTTAGACTACAAAAGAGGGGGGTATGTGGCAATTCTGCAACAAAATGCCCGTAATTCAAGGGAATCTTTTAACTTTGCAGCCTGAAAATTTTCTGGCGTTAAGTGATTAGCTGTGATACTTTTCGTGTCGGGCTTTATTAAGTGTGGACCATAACTAAATGATAATCGCGATAAAGCGGAATGACCGAATTTATGACATATTCAGTTTCATCGGCTACACTGCGTCTGCCGGACGCGGGCGGATTCACTCGCTCCCATTATTCCGATTGGCTTGGCAACTCGACTAATAATAATATAAACGATAAATAAACTACGAAAACCAGTCCGATTTATGCAACGTATATCCATGACGCTTATCGCGCTGCTCATGCTGACTTTCTTTTCGTCTGCTCAGGATGCAGCTCCTGTGAAATGGCAGGTAACTGTCAAGCTTACCTCTCCCACGGAAGGGGTGGCTATATTTAAGGCTCGTCTCGAACCGGGATGGCATCTCTATGGGCTTGAAATGCCTCAGGGTGGGCCGAAAGCCACCGTGATCAATACGGATGAAAGCACCGGGGTGGAGTTTACCGGTGCGCTCACTCCCGACCGCGCTCCTCTGAAGGTGCACGATTCGATGTTTAATCTCGATCTAAGCTGGTGGGACAAGGATATTGCTTTCCGCCGTAAGTTTAAGGTGACGAATCCTTCTAACGCCTGCATAGCGGGGACAATAACCTTTATGGGATGCAATGATATGACCTGCTCTCCTCCTTCGACACAAAAATTCAGCAAAAAAGTAGTAAGCACTCCTGCAAAATGAAACGGATACTGATTCAGGCGGCCATGCTCGTGATGGCGTTTGCCGCTACGCTCAATGCACAGATTCTCACTCCGATAACATGGGATGTGAGCACAGAAATGACCTCTGAGACGGAGGGGGTGGTGAAGTTTGCCGCCACTATCGAGAAAGGGTGGCATCTCTACGGCACTACCCTGCCCGAGGGTGGTCCGCGCGAGACTTCCATAAAATTTGACCGTATAGAGGGAGCCGAGCTGATTGGCTCGCCTGAGCCTTCGATTGCTCCGGTAGAGAAGGTTGACATGGTGTTTCATCTCAAGCTCAACTGGTGGGAAAGTGATGTGACTCTCAGCCAGCGCTTCAGAGTGACCGACAAGAAGGGATATCTGCTTGGGGGCACCATAACATTCCAGGGATGCAATGACGGAAGCTGCATCCCTCCGGCTAAGGAAGCGTTTGAAGTGATGTCTGAAGGCTATAATGCCGCTCCTGCAGAAGAGGAGCCGGTTCAGGCCACTGTGAAGAGTGTGGCTGCCGACAAGGCTGCAACCATCGACGAATCTGAATGGTGGGCTCCGGTGACCTTCCCTGAGAGTGGGGAAGCTTCGGCTCAGAATATCGCCGAATCGTCATGGTGGTATATATTCATATGGGGCTTTATCGGTGGACTCGTGGCGCTGCTCACTCCTTGCGTGTGGCCTATGATTCCTCTCACCGTGAGTTTCTTTCTGAAGAAGAATAGCTCCAGAGCCAAGTCTATCCGCGACGCGCTCATCTATGGTGGCGGTATTATCGTGATTTATCTGGCATTAGGGCTTGCAATCACTTTGATTTTCGGAGCCAGCAAGCTGAATGATCTGGCCACCAATGCGGTGTTTAATCTGGCGTTTTTCCTGTTGCTGCTCGTATTTGCCATCTCATTTTTCGGAGCTTTCGACATCAAGCTTCCTTCGAAATGGAGCAATGGGGTAGACAGCAAGGCAGAGCGCACCACCGGCCTGATAAGCATATTTTTCATGGCGTTTACCCTTGTGCTGGTTTCTTTCTCCTGCACGGGTCCGATTATCGGCACTCTGCTTGTTGAGGCTGCCTCTGTGGGCAATATCTCCGGTCCGGCCGTGGGTATGGGTGCTTTTGCTCTTGCTCTCGCAATTCCGTTTACACTCTTCGCCATCTTCCCTTCGTGGCTCAAAGAGATGCCTCGCTCCGGCGGATGGCTCAATTCGGTGAAGGTGGTTCTGGGTTTTCTCGAACTGGCTCTTTCGCTGAAATTTCTTTCGGTGGCCGACCTTGCGTATGGCTGGGGAATACTTGACAGAGAGGTGTTCGTGTCGCTCTGGGTGGTGATTTTCATTCTTCTCGGTCTTTATCTGCTCGGTAAAATCAGATTTTCTCATGATTCGCCGGTTGAGCATGTGGCGATAGGTCGCTTCTTCATGGCTCTGATTTCGCTGAGTTTCGCCGTCTATCTTATTCCGGGTCTGTGGGGTGCGCCGCTCAAGAGTGTGAGCGCTTTTGTGCCGCCTCTCTACACTCAAGACTTCAATCTTTATGCCGGGGGCGAATTCAAGGAGTTTGACGATTATGACGCCGGCATGCGCTATGCTGCCGAAAGCGGGCGTCCGGTGCTGATAGATTTTTCCGGCTATGGGTGTGTGAATTGCCGCAAGATGGAGGGTGCGGTGTTTGACACCGAGGTGATAAGCAACATAATCAAAGAGAACTTTGTGCTCATCAAGCTTATGGTCGATGACAAGCAGAAGCTTGCCGAACCGCTGTCTGTGGAGGAAAACGGGCGCAAAGTGGTGCTTGAAAGCGTGGGCGACAAGTGGAGCTATCTGCAGCGAAGCAAATTTGCCGCCAATAGCCAGCCATACTATGTGATGATCGATAACTCCGGTGCGCCTCTGGCACTCCCCTACTACTACGATGAGAATGTGGAGAAGTTCGGCGAATGGCTGGGCACCGGCATAAGCAACTATAAGGGCGCGATAAAGAACTGATGTCTACAGATTCTGTGTCTGGGGATTTCGGTGGGGATTTTTCGCTGACGTTTACGAAGTGTGCTCAACGTGCATGACTGAAACAAAGCGAAAAACGCGCCCGAGATCCGAGAGACAGAAGCTTGTATGACAGTAAGTGAAAACCGGCTCCATAGAAACTAAAACTGTGATTTTAATTATTTCTAATGTCTAATTATCATTCCGGGCGGTCGGCATTCAGCGCTTCCGGCTTATTTCTGCGGTGGATGGCATATCGGCCACACACCTCAATCATTAAGCCTCAATCGCTGAAAGGCTGAACGCCCGGAGGGTGACATTAGGTTTGAAACAAGCTCTAACTCAAATGGCTCACACAACTAAAGAGAAGGCTGAAGCGATAGCTAAGGTCATAGACACTCTCGATATACTTCGCCGCGAATGCCCCTGGGACCGCAAACAGACCAACGAAAGCCTTCGGCCGAATACAATCGAAGAGGTTTACGAACTCTGCGACGCACTGCTCGGCACAGATACCCGTGAGGTGAAGAAGGAGCTGGGCGATGTGCTGCTCCATGTGCTGTTTTATTCTAAAATCGGAGAAGAGAATGGGGAGTTTGATGCCGCAGATGTGGCTGAGGCTCTCAATGCGAAATTAATTTTCCGTCATCCGCATATATTCGGCGATGTGAATGTGGCTGATGCCCACGAAGTGGAGCAAAACTGGGAGCAGATAAAGCTTAAGGAGAAAGACGGCAACAAAACCATTTTGGGAGGAGTGCCGGGCTCTCTTCCGGCTCTTATCAAGGCTTTCAGAGTGCAGGAAAAAGCAGCCAACGTGGGGTTTGACTGGACAGACGCTTCCGGGGCATGGGACAAGATGACCGAGGAGGCGGCTGAATTTAAGGCCGAAGCTGAAAAAATGGACAAGGAGAGGATGGAAGCTGAGATGGGCGACCTTCTTTTCAGTCTGGTGAATGTGGCCCGTCTTTACGGTATAAATCCTGAAAACGCGCTTGAACACACGAACAGAAAGTTTATCCGTCGGTTTAATTATATAGAGTCTGAGGCCAAAAAGGCCGGGAGGGCATTGAAGGACATGACCCTCGAAGAGATGGACCGATATTGGAATGAAGCTAAAAAACATGAATAAAATTCTTATGGCTCTGGCTGTAGCCGCCATAGCATTGCCGGCTCAGCTCAGGGCAGAAGATGTGAGGCTGAGCAGCGCCACCAGCACCGGGAGCCTGACTCTGCTTGCAGACAGTGTGGATTTCCGCTCGGATCTGACCAGAGTGTATGGCAGATTGTCCGGGCGCCCTCACACGTCTAACCGCATTGACTTTATCTCGGTGCGTGGGTCGGAGGGTGCAGAAACAGAATCTTCTGACATAGACGGTGTGGACATGAAGCGTTGGTTTCAGTGGGAGGATGACGGAATCATACCTGTAGAAATTGATTTTCCGGCCATGAAACCACAGACCTACATGGTGATAACCGTGCAGGGACCACGTGGGGAATCAATCTGGAAAATCACAAACCGAACAAAAAAATCAAAGAAAAGAAAGTGAGAGTTTGTATCACTGAGAAACCGAGCGTGGCTCGCGATATAGCGGCTATTGTAGGCGCCCCGGTGAAACGCGACGGGTATTATGAAGGCCCGGATATAAGAGTAACATGGACTTTCGGGCATCTATGCATGCTCAAGGAACCGGCAGACTACACCGAGATGTGGAAAAGGTGGGCTCTGTCGGTGCTTCCTATGATACCTCAGCGGTTTGGCATAAAACTGATAGATCAGGCCAGCATCAAGCGACAGTTTGGGGTGATCAAAAGCCTCGTAGAGACCGCCGACGAGGTGGTGAACTGCGGTGATGCCGGCCAGGAGGGTGAGCTGATTCAGCGCTGGGTGATGCAGAAGGCGGGAGTGAAGTGTCCGGTGTGGCGTCTGTGGATATCTTCACTCACCGACGAATCAATACGCGAAGGATTCAGCAAACTGCGTCCGGAAAAGGATTTTGACAATCTGTATCATGCCGGGCTGTCGCGTGCGGTGGGCGACTGGATACTTGGTCTGAACGCCACCAGACTATATTCGCTCAAGTATTCCCAGCCGGGAGCCGTGCTGTCGATAGGCAGGGTGCAGACCCCTACTCTTGCCCTGATTGTGGGCCGCCAGCATGAGATAGACAACTTCAAGCCGGAGGATTATTGGGAGCTTAAGACTATATATCGCGACGCGACTTTCAATGCCGTGTCGGGACGGTTTAAGACAGAGGCCGATGCTACGGCGGCCATAGAGGCTATAAAGAACTTTCCGTTAACAATCACAGATGTGAAAGAAAAAGCAGGCAAGGAGGCTCCCCCGAGACTCTTTGACCTGACTTCGCTTCAGGTGGAATGCAACAAGAAGTGGGGATGGACCGCCGATGAGACTCTGCGTTTGATCCAGACTCTTTATGAGAAGAAAGTCACTACCTATCCCCGAGTAGACACAACCTATCTTAGCGAGGATCTTTATGCCAAAATCCCGGAGACGCTGAGGAAAATGACTCCATATGCACCTCTGACCGCGACGATACTCGCCGGCAAGCTGCCGAAGAGCAAGAAGGTGTTTGACAACGCAAAGGTGACCGACCACCATGCCATCATACCGACCGGGGAGTCGCCGTCTTCGCTTGTGGGCGACGAAAGAAAGATGTATCACCTGATAGCTCTTCGTTTTATCGCAGCATTCTATCCTGACTGCAAATTTTCAGCCACAACCGTGCTGGCCGATGTGAACGGAACCGGATTCAAGGCTACCGGTAAGGTGATAACCGATGCGGGATGGCGCACGGTGTTTGCGGGCAGCCAAGAGAATAGTTCGACCGATGAGGGTGATAAGGAGGGAGAGGGAGTGCTTCCGGCATTTACCATAGGAGAGAGCGGTCCACACTCCCCTGCTCTGGTGAAAAAGACAACACAGCCTCCGAAGCCTTATAATGAGGGGACACTGCTGAGAGCCATGGAGTCGGCCGGAAAAACCGTTGATGACGAGCTGCTACGCGAGGCTATGAAGGAGAATGGTATCGGACGCCCGTCGACACGAGCCGCTATCATAGAAACCCTCTTCAAACGGAAATATCTGCGCCGCGAGCGGAAAAACATCCTTCCGACCCAGGCCGGAATGGAACTAATCGCCACCATCAATGAAAAGCTGCTCAAAAGCGCCGAACTGACCGGACTCTGGGAGAATAAGCTCCGGAGGATTGAGCGCGGAGAATATTCTGCGGCCGAATTTATAGCAGAGCTTAAGGCCATGATGGGTCAGATAGTGATCAATGTGCTCAATGATAATACCTCAAGAAAGATTATCGTGGAGCAACAATCAGAAAAAAAGAGCGGTAAGACTGAGGAGAAGGAGAAAAAAGCAGCTAAGCCACGACAAAGGAAACCGGCGATAAAGAGCCTGGAGGAAATCGTGTGTCCGGAATGCGGACAGGGTCACATCTTGAAAGGCCGTACCGCCTACGGATGTTCGCGGTTTCGCGAAGGGTGCGGACTGAAACTACCGTTTGAAGAGTATGCAGCCGACCTCACTCCTGCCAAACTGACCGCCGCAATAAAAAAGAAAAAGAAATGAGATATGACAGCGAGGAGCGGTTTCCGCTCGTAGACGAAACAGGCCACACCATCGGAAGCGCCACACGATCGGAGTGTCATGACGGGACGAAGCGTCTGCACCCGGTGGTGCATCTTCATGTAGTGAGCCCGGCAGGTGCAATCCTGCTGCAGAAACGCTCAATGAACAAGGATATTCAGCCCGGAAAGTGGGACACGGCTGTTGGAGGCCATGTGGACTTTGGTGAAGAAATCAGGGAAGCTCTGATGAGAGAAGCGCAAGAGGAACTCGGCATTGACGCATCGGATGCGAAGCCACTCGCTACGTATGTATTTGAATCGGATGTGGAGAGAGAATATGTGAGCACCTTTTGTCTTATCGCCGACCCAGAAACTCTTCAACTTACGGCTGCCGAGGATGAGGTGGACGACACTCGCTTCTGGAGCATTGACGAAATCGAGGAAAATTTTGGCCAGGGAGTGATGACTCCGAATTTTGAGATGGAATATCGCCGGATACTTCCGGCTCTAAAGAAGCAGCTATGAACGGCGACACTTCTCTCAACGAGATTTTGCAGGCCGCAGGAGTGGCGTTCGCGCTTATTGTCTGCATACTATATATTGTGAGGCGTGTGCGCAGAAAGAACCTTGACGCTGACTGCAGCGGCTGTCCCCTTGCCGAGCACTGCAGCCCTACGCATAAAAAGGACTGCAAAAAGACTCCATCTGGCGGGTGCGGATGCGGATGCCGATAACACAGAGCCACGTGAGGAGAGAGCGCCGGCTATGAGACTATCAGCGTGACATTCTTTTCAGAAGGTTGTAGGAGGGAATGACACCGAGTTCGCCGGCTTTGCTGAGGTCGGCAGAACCATGCTCACGATTGCCGAGCCTGAAGTAGACATAGCCCCGGTTGTAGAATGCCTCGCCGAAGGAAGGATTGATTTCAACAGCTTTATTGAAAGCAGTGAGAGCCGAGGTGAAGTCTTGCAGGCCGATGAGCATCACTCCCTTATTGTAGTAGGCAATCGCCATTTCGGGAGATAGCTTTATAACGGTGTCCATATCTGCCATAGCCTCGGAGGCAAGGACCCGCTGCTGCTGGCGGGTCAAAGCTGTGTTGGAGGGTTGGTCGGAATCATTAGAGGTGTTTTTGTCGGACGGAGCCTCCAACTGGCGTGTACGGGCTATAGAACGCATAAAGAAAGCCATTGTGAAATCCGGCGCAAGCTCAACGGCATGGTTGAAATCGGCGATGGCGGCCTCATAGTTGCGAAGCGTCATGAAATCCATTCCCCTGCCGAAATAGTCAATGGCACGGGGGGTGTGGGAAGACAGATATGAATTATAGTATTCCACCGAATCAAAATGGCGCTTTATCTCGTCGGGATCTGTGAGAGCCGGAACATTATTAGTGACCTGAAGCATGAATCGAAGAGCACGGGTGCGGTTTAGATCATCTACCTCGCGGATATATTCAGGATTAGGCCGCAACTCGGTTGGAGAATTATAAAAGGACACGGCAAACATTGGCTCTATTGTAATCGCAACATTTCGATCCTGCACCTTGCCTCGGATACTTTTGTTGTTATATTCCTGCTCAAGGTTCATATTATCGTCGATGGTGAGGAGCGATGTGAAGCGTGCAGCCACGATGTCCTGAGGCTCGTCGTCGGCGCGGAGAATATCATCGTCGAAGGGTGAGGATGATTTCGCCGGCTCATCCTTGCGGGAGGTGGCAGCTAATGCCGATGCGCTATCTGAAGATTTTGCAGGACCTTTTGTGACTCCCTGACGAGCGAGCGCCATAGAATGGTCGAAATCGGCTTTGGCAGTATTATCGCCCATGTCGCGCTTTATCTCCGAGCGCAGGAAGTAGCCGGCAGCAAGAGAAGGATAAGCCTCAATCACCTTCTCTATATCTTCAATGGCACCCTTGAAATCGCGCTTCTCTTTTTTTATGACTGCACGATTATAGAGCGCACGGTAATCAATGCCTCGTAGCTGAATCACTTTGTCAAGATCAAGGAGAGCTTTGTCAAAATCGCGCACTTCCGAAAGAAGCAGAGCCCGGTTATAATAAGCCACATAGTTCATGGGGTCGAGCTGAATGGCATAGTCGTAGTCGCTCATGGCTCCGTAATAATCGTCGAGATTATGGCGGAGAAAAGCGCGATTGATGAAAAAACCGGCATATTTGGGCTGGAGTCTGATGGCCTCGTTCATATCCTCAAGAGCCTTGGCAAAATCACGGTTGCTGTTGATAGCCACATCAGCACGGATCAGATAGGCGTTGACTGAGTTTTTGTTGAGCTGCAGAGCCTTGTCGACATCAGCGAGGGCTCCGACAGTATCACCTGTCTCCAAACGTAGACGTGCACGTCCGACATAACCGTTGTCATAACCCTTGTGATAGCCGAGAAGGGTCTCGAATGTGGCAGCGGCCCCTTCATAGTCCTTGCTCTCTTCCTGTGCGAGCGCCTTGTTGAAGAGAATGCCGCGATTTTCAGGAAGCATAGAGAGCACATGGTTGTAGTCGGCAATAGCCTGGGCATGGCGTCCGAGGTTCTGATAGGCCACGGCACGGAGCTCATAGGCATCAGTAATAAAGGGATTGCGCTCTATGGCTGTGGACGCATCGTCTATCGCTCCCTGAAAATCATCGAGATTAAGCTTGGCCAGAGCCCGGAAAAAATAAGGGTGAGCCAGATATGGCTTAGCGGAAATTACCTGATTGAAATACTGGATGGAGAGCATATAGTCCTCGAAATAGAGGGCATTGCGACCCACCTGCATGACCTGGTCAGTGTTGATCTGCGCTGAGACAACCGCAGAAGTCAGCAGGCAGTAAAAATATGTGATAATGCGACGCATGTCCGTATTCTAATTGCAATTCACAAAAGTAAGCATAAAATATAAACCTTAATGCGTCGGGGTTGTTGAAATTTATAAAAGATTGTCAAATCATTATGCAAAAAGAAAAAATAGTAATCGTAGGCGGTGGCTTCGCAGGACTTAATCTTGTGAAGCGCCTTGATAAACGAAAATTTGATGTAACGCTCGTGGACAGGAATAATTTTCATAGTTTTCCGCCACTGTTCTACCAGATAGCTTCAAGCGGACTTGATCCGGGAAGCATATCTTTCCCTTTCAGACGCGAAATGCGAAAGGGAAAGGTGAAGGGCGCACGATTTCATCTCGGAGAGGTGAAAAGCATTGATGTGGCCAGAAAGGAGATTCACACACAGTTTGAGACGCTACAATATGATAAACTTGTTATAGCAGCCGGCACCACGAATAATTTCTTTGGTAATCCGGAGCTGATTAAACACGTATATACGATTAAAACGGCATCGGAGGCAATGAGGTGTCGCGATGAGATTCTTGACCGACTGGAACGCGCATCGCTGACTCATGACCGGGAAATGAAACGCAAGCTATTGAGTTTTGTGGTGATTGGAGGTGGCCCTACAGGAGTGGAGGTTGCCGGAGCCCTTGGCGAGATGAAGCGTGATATCATTTCGAGAGAATATCCGGATATAGACCCCGAGGATGTGAGCATAACCTTGCTTGAAGGGCAAGACAAGGTGCTCGGTACTATGTCTGACCTTGCCTCACGCAAAGCACTGGAATATCTGAAGCGTCTGATGGTGGATGTGAAAGTGAGCCATCTTATGAAATCGTTTGAAGATAATATAGTGACACTCGACGACGGCACCCGGATGTATTCAGGAATGGTGATCTGGACAGCCGGTGTCACCGGAATCAATTTCGAGATAACAGGTGGAGAAATAACTCCTGCAAGAGGAAACCGTTTTGAGGTTGACCGCACTAATCTGGTGAAAGGAACAGACGATATATACGCCCTCGGAGACATAGCGCTCATGACCTATGATGCTTATCCGCACGGCTGCCCGCAGCTCGCTCAGGTGGCCATACAGCAGGCCAAGCTTCTCGCGGCAAATCTCAATAAGGGGAAGAAGGATGAATTTACCTACAAAGATAAAGGCTCGATGGCTACAGTAGGCAGGAATCTTGCTGTGGCGGATCTAAACCACGTCCATCTCACAGGCTTTACGGCATGGCTCACATGGATGTTTATCCATCTTATCTCAATTCTCGGAATGCGCAACAAGGTTACAGTGCTCATAAACTGGATTTGGGCATATTGCACATATAACACTTCGCTGCGACTACTGATTCACACAACGCGCTATCCGCTTCGCTCACGCTGGGGAGAAAAATAGAAAATCGATTACCTTTGTATGGGAGCACCGGTGGCCCGAGGGGCGGCCGGTGCTCCGCTGTTTGTGGGGGTGAGGTATGGGTATAAAAAGAGGGAAGCCGCAGTCTCTTGTGGAGTTTGCGGCTTCCCTTGGAAGGGGGCGGTTAC
>JAAVDA010000024.1 GCA_014802045.1 Bacteroides sp. | reverse complement strand
TCGAGCGTCACACCCTTCAGCGAACAGATTAACTGTTAAAAACGAAATTTTTGACGAAGAGCGAATTTTAACACTTCCACCCTTGCACGGGTCCTAGATTTCTCCGGGCTTCAGCCCGGGGAGGGAGATGAGTGGAGTGGGCGTCCCGGGGAGGACGCATCGTGTATGTGCTGCTGCAAAAGCCACAATGTGTCCCGCCGGGACACACCTCCATCGGTTTGCTATCCCCGGGCTGAAGCCCGGAGTTTCTGACAATTACGTCCCGCCGGGACGTAGATGGGGTGGACGCGGGTCTGTGGGCGGTCGACGCACACGGTGCCCCTCCGGCACGTAGGTACACCGTAGATTGGAGGGGTCAGGGGCGCATGATAAGTGTGGTGGCAAGGGCGGCTATACCCTCCTTGCGGCCGGTGAATCCGAGGGTCTCGGTGGTGGTGGCCTTTACGCTCACGCGGTCTACAGGCAGTGAGAGGTCGGCCGCGATGTTGGCACGCATGGCGTCGATGTGCGGGGCGAGCCGGGGAGCCTGAGCCATAATGGTGAGGTCTACGTTGGAGATGACAAATCCGTGGGATGTGACAAGAGTCACCACATGGCGGAGCAGCCGGCGGGAGTCGGCTCCGGCATAAGCCGAGTCGGTGTCGGGGAAGTGATAGCCTATGTCGCGCAGGGCGGCGGCTCCGAGCAGGGCGTCGGCGAGAGCATGGAGAGCCACGTCGGCGTCGGAGTGGCCGAGAAGGCCGTGGGTGTGTGGGATGGTCACGCCGCAGAGTATCAGTGGGCGCGAAGTGGTGAATCGGTGTACGTCAAAACCGATGGCGGTGCGGATGTCAAGCATTATTTATTGAGAAATGAAAAATGAAAAATGAGAAATGAGAAATGAGAAATGGGAATGGCGATTAGCGGCGGGAGAAGAGGTCGCGGAGGCCGTCCATGTCGAAAGTAAGAGTGAAGCGGAGGGTCTGGTCGAGAGGAGATGTGCGTGCGGTGGCAAGCATATAGGAGGCATCGATTCGGAGGATGTTGAGGGCAAATCCGGCTCCGATGCCGAAGTATTGGCGGTTGCCCTTCATCGGGGTCTCATAGAAATAACCGGCGCGGAGGAAGAATTGCTGATTGTAGGCATATTCGGCTCCGAGCGACCATGTGATTTCCTTTAGCTCTTCGGAGAAGCCTCCGGGGGCGTCTGAAAATGATTTGAATATGCCCGAGATAGGCGACATGGTCTCCCATTTTTCGAGAGCTTCGAGATAGGCCCGCTGCCCTTCGGGAGTGGCGGCGTCGTAGTCAGACTCTCTGGGGCGTGCAGGCACAAGGAGCTTATTGGCATCAAGGCCTATGGTGAGGTTATGGTAATCGGCCAGCGGATAGGTGAATGCTGCTCCGATGCGGAGATTGGTGGGAAGAAATGCGGGGTCGTCGCCATGGTTATAGCTCACTTTAGTGCCGATATTGGAGATATCGAATCCCCATGCAAACTGACACTCATTTCTGCCTACAACGGGATAGGATGTATAGTATCCCGAGATGTCGGCAGAAAAAGCAGATGCACCGGTGGCGAGATCACCTGAAGCGGATGCAGACCCGAATCCGAGATCGGAATATATGTAGCGGAGCACCACTCCCATCGAATAGCGCTCGGAGAGTTTGCGCGAATAGCCCACGTCAAAGCTCATCTCGTAGGGGTTGACCGTCTGGGCGGAGCCGGTTATCTCCGAGCCGGTTGTCACCTCACCGAGAGAAAAATAGCGCAACGTGGCCGAGAAAGCTTGATTATCATCGCGGCCAATCTTCCAATAGCCGGAGAGATTGGCAAGGAAAATATCGTTGACAAGCGAACGGAGCCAGGGAGTGTAGGAAAGCGATACACCCGCGCGGGAGTAGGCAAAGGCATATTTCGACGGATTCCAGAACTGCGAGTTGGCGTCGGGCTCGGTGGCGGCACCGAGGTCACCGAGCGAAGCTCCGCGTGCATCGGGGGCAATGCTGAGCGAGTTGACACCGGTTTGTATGGGATTAAAGTCATTTTTATCTTGCGCAGCGGCCGCCGTGGCAAGAAACAGAGTGGTTGTAATCAGTAGGAAGAGTCTCATGTAGATGATAACTCCCGAAACTCCGTTTTATTGCCCTCTCCACCCTGAAAGTTGTAGCGAGAGCGCTGAGAGATCAGTGGCGGGCAATGCACATATCTCCTCTATAAAGGGGGTGGGGCCCAGGCGGTGAGGAGGGTGAGGAGGTCGGTGAGGAGGGGGGTGAAGTTGTAGGTGAGTTTGCGCTGGCGGATGGATATGCGGCGGACTACTTCCATAAAGTAGCCGGCCATGGTGTGTTTCTGCTCGCTGACGGTGAGGTGGCTGAATTCTTTCTCAAAACAGATTGTGGCATAAATCATGCCTGTGTCTTTACGGAATGGACCGATGTCAAATCTCGGCCGCATGTATAATCCCTCTCTTTCTATTTCGGCGATATCACGGGTCGCAAGCAGGGCGGCGTAGTAGTCTGATTTCCGCAGTTTTCTGCTTTCATCGGCAATGATATAGTTGGTCTTGCAGTGCGGGCCGTCAGAGAAACTCATGGCACAGTTGATGAGAATCCGGTTAATCTGATTGCCATATTCTTCTGGGCGCATCCGTTCCAACAGCATTGGATTGAGTTCGGTGGTGATGCTTTGGAGCACCGCACGGCTCGATGGATAACAGTTGTCAAGCGTGCGGACAATCTGCACAGGAGGTTTTGGCAACCAGTTGCGCTGGGAGTGCAGTTTGACTTTTTCGCACGCAACAGGGCTTATCGTACGTGCCGGCATGGCGGTGAGTGAGCTTAGCCGCGGGTCTATAATCATTCCTCCATCATGCGGTTTCCACACGGCGTCGAGAAAACGCACTTCATCTGTGGGGGTGATGAAAAATGTGTTGGGATAACCGTTTACATATTGCTGGGCATGGGCTTCCACGGCCTCATGACTCCCCCACCCTATCATAGCCAGAGTTTCGCACAGCCTCACAGCGCGGTTCCATTGCTGCGGGGTGGAATAGCAGGCCACTTTCATAAACTCGGCATACAGCTGCTCCCGCAATCGGTCAATATGGCCTGAGGAGCGGGCAATCACGGCTATCCGGTCAAGGTTGTCAGTGTGGAATATTTCTTCAATCTCGGTGTGCATCTGCAAGCGTGGTTCTCATATCTCGGTCATAACACGAGCCAGACCGCCGGAGAAATCTTCAGCGGCGGCAAAACGCTCCTTAAAGGGATAGGTTCCGCTCCGGTCTATGTAGGCCCACTTGGATTTCGGTCCGGTTTTGACTCTTGCCATACCTTCGCAAAATGGCTCAGCCTGCCAGAATGCGGGGGCTATGACTATGGCTCCACTCTCATCGGCATAGCCATATTTATCTCCTATCTTAACCACGGCAAGGCCTTCATGATATTCGACCGGGGCTGCTGCTTCTTCAGGGGCTGCTGCGGGGGCGCCATTTTTGTCTATCCACTCCCACTTTCCTTCTTTCTTTACGTGGGCCACTCCATTGTAAAAGTTTCCGGCGACGTCAAACCCGGGAGAGAGCACAAACGCTCCATCTCTGTTGATGTAACCATATCTGTCGTGGGTCATCACCACGGCCAGACCGTCGGAGAAATCGTTGGCATTGTCAAACTGAGGAGCTATCGCTCTGTTTCCCTCACGGTCTATGTAGCCGTACTTGCCATTGAATTTCATCCATGCCAACCCTTCGTGAAATTCTCCCAGATAGTCATATTCCGGAGCGGCCACATAGTTTCCATCGGGGGTTATATATCCATACTTACCGTTTAGCGAAATCATCGACAGGCCGTGGTGGAAATCAGACGCCTTATCAAAGGCGGGAGCTATCAGATAGTTGCCGTGGCAATCTATGAATCCAAATTTATCATCGGTCATGACACGCGCCATCCCATCATGAAAGTTTCCGGCAAACTGAAAGCGCGGCTCTATCACATAACTGCCTCCACGGTCTATATAACCTCTCTGCCAGTCTATTCTAACGGCAGCAAGATTTTCGTGAAAATCGCAAGCGTCGTCAAAGGCGGGGGATATCACATATTTCCCTGTCTTATCGATGTAGCCCCAGAGCTGTCTTTTCTCTTTTTTCATCAGAGCAGTCAGGAGGTTGCGATAATCTCGCGCAAGGCGCGTGCAAGCTGGTCGGGACAGGATGTGGGCTTAGTGCCGCAGCATATTCCGTCGAGGCGCTCCACCACTTCCTCCGGACGCATTCCGACTACCAGGCTTGAGATGCCCTGCAGATTGCCATGACATCCCCCTTCGAATCTTACTGATTTTATCACTCCGCCTTCTGTCTCAATATCTATGCGACGCGAGCATGTACCGTTTGTAAAATAACTGTGTTTCATAATCTATTATCGTTTTAACGCGCAAAAGAAATGCCATATGGCCAGTCCGACCGACACTGCCACATTTAGGGAGTGTTTAGTGCCAAACTGCGGAATCTCCAGACACACATCGGCTTCATCTACCACAGCCTGATCCACACCATGCACCTCGTGACCCGCTACGATAGCAAAGCTTCCGGAGGGACAGGGGTGAAAATCGTGGAGCATCACGCTGTCTTTCACCTGTTCAAGCACGCACACCATAGTGCCCTCTGCCTTCAGCACTCTTATTGCATCCATCGTCTCGGGATAATATTCCCAACTCACCGACTCTTCGGCTCCGAGGGCGGTCTTGTGAATCTCGGCCGAGGGAGGTGTGGCCGTTATGCCGCAGAGCATTATCCGTCTCACCATGAAGGCATCGGAGGTGCGGAATATCGAGCCAATATTATTGAGACTCCTTATATTATCGAGCACCACCGTGAGAGGCAGCTTTTTTTTCGAACGAAAGACCTCGACCGAATCACGGTCGAGGTCCCATATGCTTTTTTTCTCCATCAGCGGACAATATTGTGGCTATATGTCAGTCGATGATATCAAATCCGGTGTAGCGGCGCAGGCATTCCGGCACCACGATACCCTGTGGAGTCTGATTGTTTTCGAGCAGAGCCGCCATGATACGCGGCAGAGCGAGAGCAGACCCATTGAGGGTGTGGCAGAGGCGTGTCTTCTTGTCGGCATCGCGATAGCGGCACTTCAGGCGGTTGGCCTGATAGGTCTCAAAGTTTGACACAGACGATACCTCAAGCCATCTCTTCTGGGCGGCAGACCATACTTCGAAGTCAAAAGTAATGGCCGAGGTGAAGCTCATGTCGCCTCCACAGAGACGAAGAATGTGCCAGGGGAGACCGAGCTTGTCGAGCAGACCCTGCACGTGGGCTTTCATCTCTTCAAGAGCGGCATAAGAATCTTCGGGCTTCTCGATGCGCACGATTTCGACCTTGTCAAACTGATGCAGGCGGTTGAGGCCTCGCACATCCTTGCCATAGCTGCCGGCTTCACGACGGAAGCAGGCGGAGTAGGCGCAGTTTTTTATCGGAAGTGATTTTTCGGGGATAATCACATCGCGGTAGAGGTTTGTGACGGGCACCTCGGCGGTGGGAATGAGATAGAGGTTGTCTTCGTTGATATAATACATCTGACCCTCTTTGTCGGGGAGCTGCCCGGTGCCATAGCCCGAGGCTTCATTTACCACATAGGGGGGCTGCACCTCAAGATAGCCGGCTTTTCCGGCTTCGTCGAGGAAGAACTGGATGAGGGCACGCTGCAGGCGGGCACCCTTGCCGAGATAGACCGGGAATCCGGCTCCGGTTATCTTCACACCGAGGTCGAAATCTATCAGATTGTATTTCTTGGCGAGATCCCAGTGGGGCAGAGCATCTTCCGGCAGGTCGGGCATGGGGCCTCCGGTCTTCTCCACCACATTGTCGGCCGCGGTGAGCCCGGCGGGAACAGCCGCACAGGGGAGATTGGGTATGGTGAGCAGAATGTCGCGTATCTCGGTCTCGGCCTTAGCCAGACGGTCGGCAATCTCCTTCTGCACCTCCTTCATGGCAGCAACCTTTATTTTGGCTTCGGCAGCCTCCTCTTTGCGGCCCTGCTTCATGAGGGCGCCGATTTCGGCCGCACACTTATTGAGCTCGGCCGCACGGGTATCGTTGCTCAGTTGGAGCTCTCTGCGGGTTGCGTCGAGCTTGAGTATGGTATCAATCGCCTCACGTCCGTCAAAACCCTTGACAGCGAGACGCTCCACGACGAAGTCGGGATTTTCTTTTATCTGCTGAAGTGTAAGCATGTCACTATAGTGATTAAGCAAGAAGTTCCTTTACCTTTGCCGATATTGCGCGGCCGTCGGCACGTCCGGCGAGAGCTTTAGAAGCCACACCCATCACCTTGCCCATCTCCTTGGCAGATGTGGCACCGGTCTGAGCTATGATCTTGCGCAGCTCCTCTGTGAGCTCCTCTTCAGTGAGCTGCTTGGGCAGATATTCCTCTATCACGGCAGCCTCGGCGAGTTCGTTGGCGGCAAGCTCCGGACGCTGCTGCTGAGCATAAATCTCGGCAGTCTCACGACGCTGCTTCACCATCTTGGTCATTATCTTTGTAGCGGTCTCGTCGGAGAGTGTGCCGTCGCCACCCTTGGCGGTCTTGGCTTCGAGAAATTCTTTCTTTATGCCGCGCAGAGTCTCGAGGCGCACCTTATCTTTGGCGAGCATCGCGGCCTTGATATCGGCGCTTATACGGTCAAATAAATCCATCGTTGTATGTCTTGATTAAGAAGTCACAAAGTTACATCAATCCGCCGAAAAATGAAAATCTTTCCTCTGCATCCGGCATGGTTTATCTGAAATTTGTTACTTTTGCCGCATGGATACAACCACCACCGTAGAATTTGACCCTGATTTTTCTGACCGTATCTACGGCTACCGCATCCTCGTAGTAGAGGGTCCGGGTAAAGAACACATCCACCTCTCCCACCCAAAGTGCCGAGATAGATGCTCTTGCCGCCGATATCGCCTCCCGCACCCCGCTTGAAAGTATCAACCTATTATCTCCCATCGCAGCCACTCGTGCCGCCTACAAAGCCTGCGGTAAAGAACCCAACCGCTACCGCCCCTCGCAGGAACAGCTCATGAGGCGCATAGTCCGCGGTCTGGGACTATATAATGTCAGTGCTCTCGTCGATGCCGGCAATCAGCTCTCTCCTTACCGGCTGTGCAGTCGGCTGCTTTGATGCCGACAAAGTCGACGGCCACACCCTTCATGTGGGCATAGGCCGCGAAAGAGAGCCATATACAGGCATAGGCCGTGGAGAGATTAACATTGCCGGCATGCCTATTGTACGTGATGCTACTGGAGGTATAGGCACACCTACCAGCGACAATGAGCGTACCAAACTATCTGACAACACCACACATCTCCTTGTCACCGTCCATCTCTTTGATCCGGAGATCGATGCTGAGAACGTGCTGGCTCAATTCACCGATCTCTTCACTCGCTACGGATTAGCCTCCGACATCCGCCACACCCTCTTCAGTCTCGACTGACTTGCCCAGTCTATCCTGGATTTTCAAGAACAATTGTTTGGTAGCTTCACTTTCCCTATATGAAATATAGAATACCGTTCCATCATCCTTAATCGCCCGCACAAATATACTATCAGAGTGGGTGAATAGAATGATATTTTTACTCTCTTCAGTACGAAAGTGTCCTAAACGAGTATTGCCGAATGCAAATCCATTTGTCCTAATCGCTATCTTGGGTAGTGAAGGGCAGAGTGTCAACTGAGTAATATCTTCAATAGGTATATTCATCCCATATAACCCTGAGATTTCCATTTTGTCTCCTGAAAAAGTTACTTCGAGATTCCTTCTCCATGAGTAAAATACCGAGAGGCAAAGGATAATAATTCCTGTAAATAAGGCTACAAAATATCCTCTTTTTCTATTTCCTTTTCTAACAAGTGTCGGCTTATTTCCATAAGCCAATAATATTGCACAACTTATAGGAACGATTAAAGACAGTAGATAAATCAACTGCCATTTACCTACTATTCCTATTATACCACATATGAGTGTTATCCAATTAGCTCGATGTATATATCGCAGCAGTAACCCGACCCACATTATATTACTATCTCTTTGCTCTGGCTCATCACCCATTTTGAACCCTGATATTATCTCTGGATTACTACGTATTAAGATTATAACTACGCAATTAAGACCAACGACAAAAAGAAGAATTATTAGTGGCACAATTTTGTCTATCATAGTTTTGTCATATATGATCAATTAAATATATACTGTATTACATCTTGCAAATTACGGTGATACAATACTTTCTGATACACATCGAATATCAACGGTCCACTACTGAATGGAACTCTTACACACAGGATTTGACAAAATTACAAAAAGAGCCGGAATAAAAAAAGCCCTTGCTTCACCGTTAGGGGTGTGGCAAGAGTTTAGGGCTTCGCGGCCTCTATAGTATAGACTTTTCTCCTCGCGCGCATCGAGCGCGCGAGGAGAAATAGAGGGGTGGGATATTGTGTCCCTGTGGTTTCGCTGAAGCTCAACCGACAGGCTATTGTAGCGCGACCCGCTCACCGCGGGTCTGAGGGGGGATCTGAAATGAGAAATGAAAGATGAAAAATGAGAAATGAAAAATGAAAAATGAAAAATGAGAAATGACAGTCGCATCTACGACGCTCCGTTTACATCGCCGCCCCACACCCCACATTCCGCTTCGCTACATGTGGGGTTTTCAACAATTTACGCTTCTCCGAAGCGTAGCCACGGATAGTGGAATCGTGGGAGAGGGGTGGCATTGTGCGCCTACGGTGCTTGATTCAGGTCTTCGTGGGAGGTAGCTATAATGGCGGGAACCGTCTCGGCCGCGAGACTACCTGCCGGAATTATGCGACCTCCTACGGGGTCGTCATCTTTTCTCATCTCTCTCCCCGGGTCACGTTCGCCTAACGGCTCACTCACCCGAGGCTGGCATATCAGCCCGCTTCGCGGCCTCTATCAACTCATCACTTTTCGGACTACGGAGCGCGACACCGTATTACCAGCTTGTATCTCGGGTTGGAGTTTAGATTATGCTTGTTTCGCGATTATTTTGTAATTTTGCATCGTGATTCACAAAGAGTCACTTGCAAATGGACAAAAGACTCACTTACTATTCACACAATTGTCCCTTCGTGATGAACTGGGGCTTTCTTGAAAACTGGAAGAGCACTGCTCCGCTTTCCTGACTTCCGGCATTTCGGTCGATATGCCATATGTGCCCGTGTTTGTGTTTCAGGGCATTCTGATTTTTCCACATTATAGACAGTTTACAACACTTACCCTATGAACAATCTTCGATTGCTCGCGGGGCTGCTGTGTGCGGCCTCTGCAATCTTAGGGGCTACGGTAGACGCGCAGAAGGTGGTGACGCTCGAAGAGATTTTCGAGTCGGCCGAAGCCAACAGCGCGCAGCTCCGTCCCCTTTTCTCGGCTCAGAAGGAGGCCGAAAAAGAAAAAAGCGTAGCTATGAGCGGACGTCTGCCGGACATAAACGCCACTCTGTCGGCAAGCTATATCGGCAACGGTTTTACGACCCGCAGAGATTTCTCTGACTATCAGACCGCAAAAATTCCTCATCTCGGCACGGGCCTCTCAATCAACATCAGTCAGCCGGTCTACACCGGCGGAGCCATAACATCTGCCATAGAGATGTCAGAGCTAAAGAATACGGCGGCCAGATTTGCCACAGATCTGAAGCGCGACAACATAAGGTTTGAGCTGACCGGATTTTACCTTGACATCTATAAATGCACCAATCTCAGGAGAGTGGTGGAAAGCAATATCTCTGCTGCGGAGAGGGTGGTTGAGGATATGAGAGCCAGGTTTGAGCAGGGCACCGCTCTGCAGAACGATATTACCCGCTATGAGCTTCTGCTTGAAAATCTGAACCTTGAGCTGGTGAAGCTCGACAACACTCTCGCTATACTCAACAATAATCTGGTGACTATAGCGGGTTTGCCGGACAAAACGGTCGTGATACCCGACTCCACTATACTCGCCCGCTCCCTCCCCTGCGAAAGCGAGACATGGTGGCTTGAAGAGGCCGCAGCATCGTCGCCGGTGATAAAACTTGCCCGCAACGGGGTGGAAATCAGCCACACGGCCGAGAAACTAACCGCGGCCGACCGTCTGCCGAAAATCGGGCTTCAGGCGGGATGGACCATCGATGGCCCGATACTTGTGGAGGTGCCGCCAATCAACAGGAATCTGAGCTATTGGTGGGTTGGAGTCGGGGTGAGCTATAATCTCTCATCTCTGTTCAAGACCAACAAATCCATCGCAAAAAGCCGCGAGGCCACGCGCCACGCCATTGACGGGCTTGGAGCAGCCCGCGAAGGGGTGGATATGGCCGTGAGAGCCGACCACATAAAATATCTCGAAGCCTTTGAGGAGCTAAAGACCAGAGAAAAAAGCGTGGAGCTGGCCGAACGCAACTATAACATCACTGCTACCCGATATTCGGCCGACATGGCTCTCATCACCGATATGCTTGATGCTGCCAATTCGCGCCTCGATGCCGAGCAGCAGCTTGTGAACGCTAAAATCAATATCATCTATTATTACTATCGCCTGCTTTTCACTGCGGGCAAAATCTGACTGTCATGACACATCGTTCAAAAAAAATATTATCTTATCTTCTCACTCTTGCCGTAGTAATCATCGCCGCCGTATGGATCGGTGGAAAATTCATAAGTCCTGGAAACGTGGAGTTTACCGACAATGCCCAGGTGAAACAGCAGATTGTGCCGGTGAACAGCCGTGTGCAGGGCTACATCAGGGAAATCCGTTTCAGCGAATATGAAGCTGTGAAGAAAGGTGATACCCTCGTGATAATCGACGATGCGGATATGCGCCTCAATGTGGCCAGAGCCAGAGCAGACTATGCCAACGCGCTTGCAGGCCGATCGGTGGCCGACCGGTCGGTAGAATCGGCTTCGGCTAATGTGGCTGTGAGCGAGGCTTCAATTGCCGAAGCGAAGGTGCTGATGGACAATGCGGCAACCGAACTGGGCCGCTATGAGCAGCTTCTTGCCAAGGATGCCGTGACCCGCCAGCAATATGACCGGGCGAAGACCGACTACGACGCCAAGAAGGCACGCTACGATATGCTTGCGAGGCAGCGCAGAGCCACTTCGTCGGTGGTGGATATCAACCGGCAGCGCATCTCGCAGTCGGAGGCCGGAATCGAACTCGCCAAAGCTCTGCTCGAAACCGCCGAGCTCAATCTCAGCTACACTGTGATACTCGCCCCGTGCGACGGCTACACCTCGCGCAAGGAGATTCAGGTGGGTCAGCTCGTGCAGCCCGGACAGACGCTGCTCGACATCGTGGATTCTTCAGACATCTGGGTGACAGCCAACTACAAGGAGACCCAGCTCCGCCACATAGCTCCCGGCTCGGAAGTGGAGATTGAAGTAGACGCGCTTCCGGGAGTAAAATTCAAGGGTAAGGTCAGCGCCATCTCCACCGCTACCGGTGCGAGCCTCTCGCTCCTGCCGCAGGATAATTCAGCCGGCAATTTCGTGAAAGTGCGTCAGAGGGTGCCTGTGCGCATCAGCTTTGTAGACAATAATGCCGAGGATATGGCCCGTCTGCGCGCAGGCATGAATGTGGAATGCAAAGTGAGATACTGATATGGCAGACTGGCACGCCCCTCAAGGGCCATTTGACATTCCAGATGTGTCCGATTTCATACCCCGTCGCCTGAAACCCTGGCTGTTTATCTTTTTCGTTCTCATCATTCAGTTTAGCGGCGGGCTATATCTGGCAGCTGTGACAGATATGGTGGGCACAACCGCTCTCATGCAGGAAGATATCCTCATGGCGGGATATGCCTCCCTGATAGGCATGAGCATCAATTTTGCAGTGATGTTTCGCTTCAAATTCAGGTTTTCCAACCGCACCCAGCTCATAGCCACAGGGATTGTGCTGCTCGCCGCCACAATAATATGCGCCAACACCGACAGTGTGCCGGTGCTTGTGGGCACCTGCTTTGTGGCCGGGTGGTTCAGGATGCAGGGCACATTAGCCTGCAACTCCACCATACAGCTCTGGCTCACGCCCACCCGTGATATGGCTGTGTTTTTCTGCTATGTCTACCTCGTTGTAGACGGGGCTATCCAACTATCCGGTCTGGCCACAGTCTACACCGCATTTTTCTCGCAGTGGGAGTATATGCACTATATAATGGGCGGTCTGCTCTGCCTGATGATGCTGATGGTGCTGATTTTCGTGCGGCCAGTACGCGGCCCGATGTTCATACCGCTGCTCGGCATCGACTGGATTGGCGCCCTCCTCTGGTCGGGATTCTTCATCTGCTTCACATTTATCTGTGTGTATGGTAATTTCTATGACTGGTGGGAAGCGGTGGAAATCCGTGGTGCGATGCTACTGGGGGTTGCCTGCCTGCTCATCAATCTATGGCGCGCATCCTTCCTTCATCATCCTTATATCGGTTTCAGAGCCATGACCAACCGGAATGTTGTGAGAGCCATAGCGGTCTATCTGGTGTTTTTCACCGTTATGGCCACAGAGCATGTGTTTGAACACAGTTATGCCGCGGCTATACTCGGTTTTGACGAGACAAATCTCATAGACCTGAATCTCTATGTGCTTGTGGGGGTGATAATCGGGGCGGGGTTTACGTATCTCACTTTCGCTCTCCGCAGATGGCGCTATAAGACCATGACAGCCATAGGGTTTGGGCTCGCAGCAATATATCTCGCGTGGTTCTACTTCAATATCGACTATGGGGTGGAGAAGGAAGCACTGTTTATGCCTCTTGCCATTCGTGGTGCGGCTTCGGTGATAATCTCAATTGTGTTTCTCACCTCTATAGTGCAGAGCGGTCTGCCGTTCGAGATATTTCCGCAGGCTCTCACCATCAACGGTTTTGCGGGAGCAGTGATGGGCGCGTCGTTCGGTCCGGCCATAGTGGGCGAATGGCTTAGCCACACTGTGGCCAAGAATGCCGCTCTGCTCGGCGCTCCGCTCACATCAACCAATCCTACCGCCACATTCATCCCCTTAGGGCAGCTCACCGGCATGGTGCAGCTCCGGGCTCTAATCGTGTCTATGAAGGAAATCTACGGCTGGCTTCTCATCATTGCTCTTATAGCATTGGCGATCATAATTCTTTATCCGGGAAATGTGCGACCGTTTGCCATCTTCCCGAAATGGAGCAGCATACGCCGCCGGCTGCGCCCCGGGGTGAAGCTTCTCACCCCGGGGAGGGTTTAGCAAGCCCTGATGACTTCCTCACGAGCCGCAATCGGCCACTTTGAGGGCCATGCGGGCGGCGGGGAGCACGGATGCCCGGACTGCCGGGGAGAGGTCTACGCCAAGCGAGGTGTATTTCTTTACGCTACACACAATCAGGGTCACTTCGGGACAGAATCCTGTGACGGTGAGCGCTTCGAGCACATCTTTCAGCCCAATCTCGTGGGCTGTGACCAGCGGGGGAAATTCGCCGAACGAAGGCTTCAGACACCGAAGGGTGCCTTCCGGATATGAGTCGAGAGCGGCGTCGACCACCACCACGCGCTCATATTGCTGCAGATAGCCCATGAGATGGAGCCCGGCCGTTCCACCGTCGAGAAGGTCAACATACGGTGGGAGCTGAGTATTCTGAAGCTCGCGAATCACATGGATGCCGAACCCTTCGTCCTGCAGCACGAGGTTGCCGATACCCATTATCAGCACCCTCTGCTGCATGACGTCGCGGTCGTTGAGGTCAGTCGGGGTCATATTCGTCTCTTACGCATTCGTCGGGGGTGTGATGGCGCAGACACTGGTCGCGGATATCCTTCTCATAGTCTTCCACCACATCCTCGCGGATAAACTTCCACCCGCCAATCATAGACGATGCTATGCCGTTGCGCTCTATGTAGTCGTGGTAAAACACCAGATAGACATGGATAATCATGAAGAGCACAAACGCCCACATGAGAAAATGGTGGATATAGCGCACCACAAAAAAGCCATTCATGCCGAAAAGCATCCATGTGGTGACCGGCTCCCCTACATTGTTGGTGGTGACGAACATCATCATGAAGCCCGTGAGAGCCTGAAGTATGGATAGCAGAAACAGACCGAGATAGGTTGTGGCTGCAAGAGAGTTGTGGCCTATATCATAGACGGGGGTCTTGGTGAGCAAGAGGATGTCGACACGCAAAGTGTTGAAGATACTGCGCCACTGCTCGGCGGTGAGGGGCACGAAGTTGAACCATCTGGCGAATCTGTTGCCGACGAAAGCCCAATAGACGCGAAACAGGATATTGACCACGAAAATCATTCCTGTGGCGAGATGGGCAAACCTCACCCATCCAAACCAGTAGTTGTCAATGGCGGGGGTGGCGTGCTGCACAGCCGGCGGATTGCCAATTATATAACCGGTGATGCAGAGAATGATGATGCAAGCGGCGTTGATCCAGTGGAAAAACCTCACCGGCAACTGCCAGACATACACCTCTCGAAGATTTCGGCGTACACTTTTCATGGTTATTGGGCATTGATGTCAATCTTATGGACTACGGTGCCGTTTTCGTCATAGAGATGCACGGCACAGGCCATACATGGGTCAAACGAATGGAGCGTACGGATGATGCTCAGAGCCATTTCCGGGCTGTCGGGTGCGAATCCGGCCACAGGGGTGCCGATAATCGATTCCTCGAAGGCCGAGCGGAGATTGGCGGGGTCGCGTGGAGAAGCATTCCATGTGGTGGGCACCACCATCTGATAGTTGGCTATCTTTCCGTGTGTTATGTGAGAGTAGTGGGCCAGCGCACCGCGTGGAGCCTCGTTGAGGCTGAATCCCATGCAGTCAGAAGGCCATGTGGAGGGCTGCCACTTGCTGCCGTTGAACATAGTTTCATCGCCGGCCTTGATATTATCTATCAGCTTATTGTAGCATATCGACATATATTCGGCGGCTTCGACAGCATCAACCGCACGGGCAATGATGCGGCCGGCGGTTGAGAAGAGCGAATTGCGGTCTATGCCGCAGGCGCGTGAATTGAACTTGTCGGTCAGGGCGCTCCACTGCTTCACGGCACGGTCGGTGATGTCGATAGTCATGTCATTGCCGGAAGCGTAGTTGACGGCCAGACGTGCCAACGGCCCTACCTCCATCGGGTGGCCCATGTAGCGCGGTGTCTTTATCCAGCTGTAAGGCTGATCGCCCGGGAGCCAGTCAAACTGCGATGTGGGTCCGGTGTAGTCAAACACTGTCTCGCCGATAGATGGATGAAGTCCTTTGTCTTTGCCTACGGAATATTTATACCAGGCGTTGTTGACAAACTCCTGAAGGCCGTCAAGGCGCTTGGCATCAAAGGGTTCAACGTGAGAGAGGTCGCGGTTCATCACAATACCTTGCTTCTGCAGGCAATTGCCGAAGTCGCCGTAGTGGTTCATCGGATAGTCGCCATAGCTGAGATAGTTGTGCAGGCCTCCTCCTATGTGAGCCCATTCGGGATAGAAAGCCATAATGGCCAGACAGTCGGGGAGGAACACCTCGTTGGCAAACCGGCTCACCTGCTCGGCAATCTCCTTAACGAAAGCCAGACGAGCCATGTTGATGGCATTGGGGTCTTGCATATTTATGGCGCATGCCATGCCACCTACGAGATAGTTGGGATGAGGGCTCTTGCCGCCGAAGATGGTCTGAATCTTGCAGATTTCTTTCTGGAATTCAAGAGCCTGCAGATAATGGGCCAGACCGATGAGGCTCACTTCAGGGGGGAGCTTATAGAGTTTCGAGCCCCAGCACCAGCGGTTGGTGGAGAACAGATTGTTTTTCGGATTGGCCTCTACAAACTTCTTCACCCTGCGCTGCACATCAGAGAAATAGCCGGGTGAATTTTCTCCCCACGGTGAATAGGAACTATTGAGCGGACTCAGCGACTGAGCTATGCGCGAGGCTTCAGCAGGATCGGCCTTGAGGGCTGCCACTATATCTACCCAGTCGAGCGCATCGAGCTGATAGAAATGGACGAGATGGTCGCGGCTCTGCAGGGTTGCAAGCATGATATTGCGCACCATCTCCGCATTGTAGGGTATCTCGATGCCGAGTGCATTCTCGATGGAGCGCACCGATGCCAGGCCGTGCATGGACGTGCACACTCCGCACACACGCATCACGAAAGCCCACACATCGCGCGGGTCGCGGTCTTTCACTATTATCTCTATACCGCGCACCATAGTGCCGGTGGAATATGCCTCGGTTATCACGCCGTCGCGCACCACGGCCTCCATGCGCAGATGACCCTCGATTCGGGTCACGGGATCTACAACTACTTTAATTTCCATCTACCTCGTTGTTTTTGACTGGTTCGTCCTCGTTTTTAATCAGTTTTCTCTTCTGCACGTTTGTGACCACGGCATGGATCGCCACTCCGGCCAGGGTTGCCACAGTAGCGGCGGCTCCTATCTTGTCGGCGGTGGCTTCGATGCCGATACCGTTGACGGAGGGGAGGTGCTGATAGAAGGGCTCCTGATCGAAATATCCCGGCTCAGCACAGCCTATGCAGGGATGGCCGCTCTGAATAGGATATGAGATGCAGTCGTTCCATCTCATCACACCGCATGAATTGAATGTGTTGGGACCCTTACATCCCATATAGTAGAGACAATATCCTTTCTTGGCATTCTCGTCGTCGAAACTCTGCACGAAGAGACCGGCATCGTAGAACGCGCGGCGATAGCAGGTGTCGTGGATGCGGTCGCGATAGAACATCTTCGGGCGGCCCATATTGTCAAGTTCGGGTAGACGCCCGAAAGTGATGTAATAGACAATCACACCGGCCATCACATCGGCTATCGGCGGGCACCCCTGCACATTGACCACCGGCTTTCCGTGGACGAGTTTGTGGACCGGTTTAGCCCCCGTGGGGTTAGGATAGGCGGCCTGGACGCATCCTGAAGAGGCACAGTTGCCCCATGCTATTATGGCGGCGGCTCCTTCAACGGCGTGGTTGAACTCTTCAAGAGCCGATTTGCCTCCGAGAGTGCAGTAGCCATAGCTGCCTGTAGGCACCGTACCCTCTACGCAGAGAATGTATTTACCGTAATTCTCCTGCATCGAGCCCTCCTTGGTTTCTTCTGCCGGATGTCCGCTGGCCGCCATAAGAAGGTCATCGTAGTCGAGCGATATAAGGTCGAGGAGTATTTTTCCCACCAGAGGATGGGAGGCTCGGACAAACGACTCGCTGCAGCATGTGCATTCCTGGAAATGTTCCCATATCACATGCACGCGGGGCTTGGTTTCGAGAGCTTCGGCAATCTGGGCAATGCCGCTCTTCTGGAGGCCCATCATGGCGGCCATTATGCCGCAAAACTTCATGAAGTCGCGGCGGGTATAGCCCTTGTCGCGGAGATGGCCGTAAACAGTGTTGTCTTTCTCTTTCATATTTGGAGGCTTAAGGATATTTTCAGCATATTCGGGGCAATTGGTCGCCGGCCAGAGGCTCGATGAGCCGACGGTTGCCTAACGGAAGGCGAAGCCACACCCGCCCCCCTTCAGGATCGGGCGCACAGGCCTTTCCGATAATGGCGCCGTCTGCTCCGTGGGCCGAACGGCGCACAGCTGCCAGAGCGGCCTCGGCCTCAGCCGGAGGCACTACGGCCACCATTATCCCCTCGTTGGCCACATGGAGCGGGTCAAGACCGAGAAGTTCGCAGGCCGAGCTGACCCGGGGATTTATGGGGATAGCATCTTCAACTATCTCTATATTCACGCCAGAGGCGGCGGCAAATTCACACAGAGTGCCGGCAAGGCCGCCTCTGGTGGGGTCGCGGAGCACACGGAGCCCCGGAGCCACCGAGAGAAGTGCATGGACTATATCGCCGAGAGATGCGGTGTCGCTCTCAATGGCAGAGCTGAATCCGAGCTGTTCTCTCTGCGACATAACGGCCATGCCATGCGAAGCTATGGGACCGGTAATTATAATCACATCGTCAGGACGAATGTTGTCAGGGTCAAGATCAAGCGATGGAGGGAGGATGCCGATTCCGGCGGTATTGATATAAATCCCGTCACACTTTCCGTGTTCCACCACCTTGGTATCGCCGGTGACGATTTCTACTTCTGCCTCTCTCGCTGCGGCGGCCATGGAATCGGCAATTTGCTTGAGATCGGCAATCGGAAGTCCCTCTTCGATAACGAATCCCACAGATATATATCTCGGGGTCGCTCCAACCGACAGGAGGTCGTTGACCGTGCCGTTAACCGCCAGATCGCCGATATTTCCTCCGGGGAAGAAAAGGGGGCTCACCACGAAAGTGTCGGTAGTGAATGCCATTCTTTCTCCCGATGGCGGCAGGATGGCGCTGTCGAGCCCTCGGTCAAGAAGACTATTGCCGAAACGGGGCCGGAAGATTCGCTCTATCAAACGCGAAGTCATCGAGCCTCCGCTTCCGTGGGCAAGCTCTATTCGGTCGGTGATTCGGTCGGGTATCGGACAGGTGGGGGTCATATATATGAGTGATGAATTTATTGGGGATGGATAGTTTTTATTGGTATGGATAGTTTCTATCGGTATCTGTAGTGAGCAGCGCAGACTCCTTCGGCCGAGACCATCGGAGCGCCGAGAGGATTGTCGGGAGTGCATCCGCATCCGAACGACACACAGTCTGACGGATTTGCAAGCCCTCTCATGATCCGTCCGGCTATGCAGGGAGAGCTTTCGGCCAGACACACCGCAGGCTTAACATCTTTCCAACGCCGGCGGGCATCAAAATGTTCATATCCGGGGCGGAGCACCATGCCGCTCCCCTCTATAGTGCCTATTCCTCTCCAGTGGGCGGGAGCCTGGGAAAAGACACGGCTCACAGCTTCCTGCGCCACCCGATTGCCCTCCTCCTTCACCACCCTCCGATAGGCGTTGACGCATGCCGATTCGCCCCTTTCGAGCATCTCTACAGCCCGGAGTATGCCCAGAAGCATATCTGCCGGCTCAAAACCGGTCACAACTACCGGCATGTTGAGTTGGGCGGCCAGAGCCTTGTAGGGGGCGGTGCCGGTGACCGCACACACATGGCCCGCCGCAAGCAAAGCATCCACTCTTGAATCGGGGTCTTTCTTTATGGCTCTGACGGCCGCCGGCACAGTGTAGAGCGAGGTGAGGAGCGAGAGGTTGCCTATGCCGGCTTCGGCGGCTTTCTCAACCATCACGGCATAGGATGGCATGGTTGTCTCAAATCCGATGGCAAGAAACACCACCTCTCTGCCGGGGTTTTCCCGGGCTATCTTTATGGCATCTACCGGAGAATAGAGCAGTCTGACGTCGGCTCCGGCAGCTTTCGCCCGAAGAAGAGACCCGTCAGTGCCCGGCACACGGAGCATATCGCCAAATGAGCATAATATCACCTCCTTGCGTGAGGCAATGCTGATAGCGGTGTCTATTACCTCGGCCGGAGTGACACACACCGGGCATCCGGGTCCGTGGAGCATCTTCACCTCCGATGGGAGGAGCTCCTCAAGTCTGTAGCGGGTAAGGGTGAATGTCTGGCCACCGCATACCTCCATGATGTTCCACGGACGGGTCACGGCAGCTTCTATCCGCTGCAGCAATCCCCGCATCGAGGCGGCATCGCGGTAGGGGGCGGAAGAGTCCGGCGAAATCAGCATCCGGCCATTTTTTTGAGGTCGTCTATAGTGGCGAGCGCCGTGGCTTCATCGAGCACGGAGATAGCCACTCCGGCATGGGCCACCACATAGTCGCCCGGCGACACTGAGTCGACAGTATCCACACACACATTGCGACACACACCGCAGAAATCCACGAGAGCCATGCGCAGCAGACCGTCATCGGTCACTTCTATCACTTTTCCCGGCAAAGCAAGACACATAGGGACACATTTTTCTTTTGAAGCGCAATAATACGAATTTTATTCGAAAGCACTGACAAAAAAATGAGATATCGCCATGAAAAGAAAGATTTCGGCCGAGAGGAGGGGAGATTTGGAGAAAAATCACTAATTTAGCCGATTGATTAGAAAACCAGCAGATTTCCATGAACGACAATAGAAAACTCCGGGTAGGAATTACCCATGGCGACATCAATGGTGTGGGCTATGAGGTGATTATCAAAGCCCTGGAAGACAACCGCATACTCGAGCTATGCACCCCGGTGGTGTATGGTTCGGCGAAGATTGCCGCATACTATCGCAAGGCTATCGGGATGGCCGGCATACCTCTCAACCAGATTCGTTCGGCTCAAGACGCCCGCGAGGATCAATATAATATAATCAACGTGGTGGCGGAAGACACCAAAGTGGAACCGGGCATCGACTCCCCCGCTGCCGGACAAGCCGCCTTTGCCGCCCTCGAACAGGCTGTGGCCGATCTCAAGACCGGAGATATAGATGTGCTGGTCACCGCGCCAATCAACAAGCACAACATACAGAGCGACACTTTCCGGTTTCCGGGTCATACGGAATATCTTGAAGCATCGGCCGGCGAATCAGAGCGTGCACTGATGATTATGTGTACGGCTTCCGGGCTCCGTGTGGCTCTCGTCACCACCCATTGTCCGCTGGCTCAGGTGGCAGCAGCCGTGACCCGGGATGCTGTGCTTGAAAAGATAAAAGATTTCGATGCTTCATTGAGGCGCGATTTCGGAATTGACCGTCCGCGAATAGCCGTTTTGTCGCTCAATCCCCACGCCGGAGAGCAGGGATTGCTCGGCCGTGAGGAAACAGAAGAGATTATTCCGGCCATTGCAGAAGCTCAGGCCAAGAAGATCAATTGCTTCGGCCCATATGCCTCCGACGGATTTTTCGGCAACGGCACGTTCCGAAAGTTTGACGGCGTGCTGGCTATGTATCACGATCAGGGCCTCGCCCCTTTCAAGGCACTCGCAATGGACTCGGGAGTGAACTTCACCGCCGGACTGCCTTTCGTGAGAACATCACCAGACCACGGCACTGCCTACGATATTGCCGGACGCGGTGAGGCCAACGAGGAATCCATGCGCGAAGCAATCTATGCAGCCATCGATATCGCCCGCCACCGCAGCGCCTACGACTCCGCCCGCAAGAATCCACTCCGGAAACAATATGTGGAGAAAAACAAGAGCGACAACGTGGTGCTCGATCTTTCCAAATCAGACGACGCCTGACCCCGCATGGAATTCGCCATCATAGCAGCCGGCGAGGGAAGCCGCCTCGTGAGCGAGGGAGTGAGTGTGCCGAAACCACTTGTAGATATCGACGGACGCCCGATGATAGGGAGGCTGCTTGACATCATGGGTGATTCCGGTGCGGGTTCGGTGACAGTGGTTGTCAACGAGCAGATGAGCGAGGTGGCCGATTGGCTCCGCACGCGCGATAGGGAGCCGGAGGTTGTGGTGAGAGTGAAAACCACTCCAGATTCGATGCACACGTTTGCCGAAGCCACAGCCGGATTCGACGGTAAATTCGCTGTCACCACGGTCGACACCATTTTCTCTCCCACACTGTTCAGAGAGTGTGTGGAGGCTTTTGAGGCCGATACTGAAACCGACGGTTATATGTGTGTGACCGATTTCATCGACGATGAAAAGCCCCTGTATGTGGCCGTGGACTCCGACATGAATATCACAGCTTTTCATGACAGGCGCGAGGAAAGCGACACCCCCTATGTGTCGGCCGGCATATATATGCTCACCCCGCGCGCACTCGCCACTCTGCGCCGCTGTCTGGCCGAGGGGGTCACACGAATGCGCAATTTTCAGCGCGAACTGATTGCCGACGGTCTGCGGCTCAAGGCCCGTCCGCTCGGCAAAGTGATAGACGTGGATCATATCTCTGATATAGCCACAGCCCGCCAGATGGTGGGGGAATTTGAAAACCAGTCCATTCAACACATTAAAAATGGCAGAAAATAAAATAGCCGCAGTAATGAGAGCGGGAGCTTTCTCGCCCAATCATATAGGCAACGACACAGCCATACTCAATATCGTGGCCGAGCAGCTCCGCAAGCGCGGATGTGAGGTGAATATCTATAGCGAGGAGCAGCTCATGACCGGCAAGGTGACGGAGCGCATCATTGTCAATATGTGTCGCGACCACCGCAGCATCGAGATTCTCCAGAAAATGGAAGACGACGGATGCCTCGTGATCAATTCAGGCTACGGTATAGAGAACTGCACCCGCGAACGGATGACACGCATACTCATCGGAAGCAATATTCCCTATCCGGAGAGTCTGATCGTGAGCACCGACGAGGCCGTGCGCGACCGTCTGGTAAAAGCCAAATTCAACCGTTGCTGGATAAAACGCGGCGATTTCCACACCATGCACAAGGAGGATGTGAGCTACGCTCGCCACGCCGAAGAGGCTCAGGAGGTGCTTCAGGAATATTTTCTGAGAGGCATAAAGCGGGCGGTGATCAACCGTCACCTCGAAGGCGATCTCATAAAATTCTATGGCATAGCGGGCACACAGTTCTTCTACTGGTTCTATCCCTTTATGGACCACTACAGCAAGTATGGCAAAGAAGAGATCAACGGCCGCGTGAGAGAAATAGCATTTGACCTGGAGCGGCTCAAGGATATCTGTCGCAAGGCGGCCGAAATACTCGATGTGAAAATCTACGGGGGCGACTGCATCATATCTCCCGAAGGGGAAATACGCATCATTGACTTCAACGACTGGCCCAGCTTCGCACCGTGCCGCACCGAGGCCGCACCCCATATAGCCCGCGCCATAATGGCCGAAATCAAGAAACACAACGAATCATCCCCCTCCCGACGCTGATGAAACAGACGCAACCGCAGTCAGGGAAATTTCCCCTGCTTCCTAAACTGATAGCCACCTCTCTCGGCGTGGGATTCCTCCCTCTGGCGCCGGGCACATGGGGGGCCATCCTCGCCATCATCCTCTGGCTTCCGCTCTATATCTGGGCTTCTGCCGAAGTGACCCTCATAGTGACAGCTGTGGCTGTAGTGGCGCTCACAATCGCCGGCACATGGGCCAGCTCCGTGTCTGAGCGCTACTGGGGCAAAGATCCGGTGATTGCCTGCGTAGACGAAACCGTAGGCCAATGGATTTCACTCCTTCCAGTTCTCCCTTCATGCCCATGGTGGGAGATACTCCTCTCTCTTGCGCTCTTCCGATTCTTCGATATATTCAAACCGCTCGGCATCCGATGGATGGAGCGGCTCCCCCGGGGCTATGGAATGATGGCCGACGATATTCTGTCGGGCATCTATGCCGTTGTGATTCTCGTGATAATCAATACATTCATACTATGACCGACCAGCAAAACGACACCGACTCAACCACTCCCGACTCTCTGGCCGGACGCATAGGGAAGCGCGTGATGACCAGCGACTCGCTCATATTCACGTTTCTCCGCTCCGTGGTGTCTTCTCAGGCAGCATCGTGGGTGGACCTCGGACTCGGATTCGTGTTTTTCTCGTGGCTCGGACTCGCACCGTGGCTCTCCACGGCTATCGGAGCCGTGGCCGGCGGAATAGTGAACTGTATCATCAACTACCGCTTCACTTTCCATGCCCAGGGAGTGTCATGGCGCGCTGTAATAGTGAAATACTCCATAGTGTGGATAGGGAGCATTCTGCTCAACTCCGGAGGCACACAGGCCGTCTACAGCCTCATCAAAGACTGGCACTGGCTTGAGACCATAGGCTTCAAACCCGACGGCTACTATGCGGCCGCCCGTCTGTTTGTGTCGCTCATGGTGTCGTGGTTCTGGAACTTCGTGCTCCAGCGCTATTTCGTGTATCGTCCCACCCGTTTCGACAAGACGGCCGAAGAGTTTGTAGACAGACTCAGACTAAACCGCAAATCCTGAAAAACCATCTTCAAAAGACATATCATCACCACCGCAACAATGAATATAAAAGAGACCTCCAAACAGAAGCGCGACTCCCTTCAGCAGGGCATCTACAAGGTGATCAATCCCTTCGTACACCTCCTTATAAAGATGGGGATCACCCCCAACGCTGTCACCACCATCGGCTTTCTCGGCAATGTTGCCGCAGCAGTCGTAATTGTCATCGCAGGCTATCGCGCCTCTCATGGAGGCGGCCTCGACTATTCTCTGGTCACACTGTCCGGCGCCCTCATCATCGGGTTCTCGCTCTTCGACATGCTCGACGGTCAGGTGGCCCGCCTCGGAGGCATGGCCTCTACATTCGGAGCCATGTATGATTCGGTGCTCGACCGCTACTGCGAGCTCGTGACCCTCGGCGGCATAGCCTACTATCTCATTCAGATCAATCAGTTTGCCGGCGCGGTGATTGCATTCGTGGCACTCATCGGAAGCATTATGGTCAGCTATGTGCGCGCACGCGCCGAAGGCCTCGGCATCGAATGTAAAATCGGATTCATGCAGCGCCCGGAGCGTGTGGTTGTGACAAGCGCAGCCACCCTCGCCACCGGCATCTGCGGCCAGTGTGGCCTCACGGCATTCAGCCCCGACCTGATTCTCATCGTGGCCATGGGTATAATTGCCGTTTTTGCCAACATGACCGCATTTGCCCGCATAAGCCACTGCCGTAAAGCCCTTTCGAGCAAATCATGACCATGCCACAGTCTTCACGTCTCACTCTCTCCGAGTCCATATCATGTGTGGTGTTTCTCGGTGTGTGGCTGGCTGTCACTGCCTATGGCATAGGGTTCAGGGGAGAGCACGTGGTGCTCGCCCTCATCATAGCCCTCTTATTTTTCGCGAGCCGTCCCACCCGCTGCCTCACCGTGGCTCTCATGCCGTTCTTTCTCTTCGGTATATCCTACGATTGGATGAACCTGCTCCCCAACTACGAAGTCAATCCTGTAGATGTGGCTCCGCTCTACAATGCCGAGAAGTCACTCTTCGGCATCACCGCAGCAGGCATGCGCCTCACTCCCAACGAATGGTTTGCGCTCCACACCGCCCCGTGGGCCGATTTCCTTGCCGGTATGTTTTATCTCTGCTGGGTGCCTCTACCGGTTATATTCGGATTATGGCTTTATTTCACAGGCCACCGCAAGGAGTATCTGCATTTCTCCATCGTGTTTCTGCTGGTAAACCTCATAGGATTTGCCGGATATTACATTCATCCCGCAGCTCCGCCATGGTATGTGGCTCTCCACGGATTTGAAGCCACGCCCGGCACCCCCGGCTCGGCCGCCGGCCTCGAAGCCTTCGATGCTATGACCGGCCTCGGAGTGTTTGACGCACTATATGCCCGCAATGCCAATGTATTCGCGGCCTTCCCCTCACTCCACTCTGCCTACACTTTCGTGGCATTCATCTATGCGGTTCATTTCCGGTCGCCGATGGTGTGGCGCATAATCCTGGGAATAGTCACCGTGGGCATCTGGACCACCGCGGTCTACACTTCTCACCACTACATTATAGATGTGGCCGGAGGCATAGTCTGCTCTCTCATTGGCTACTCCCTTTTTGAAAAACTCATCATGCGTATTCCCGCCTGGAAAAGATTCATGGCCCGCTACGCCGACTATATTACCGTAAAACAGCACAAATGATAGACATCAAATCTTCCGACTACGAGATTCGTCCCGACGTACTCAACTACGACGACATCCGTCACCTCGTGCCTAAACTCGACGGACATGAGAAACTCGTCAACTGGCTGCTGCATTTCCTTTCGGTCGACAAGGTCAACGCCGTGCATGCAAAATGCTGCGACACTCCCGGGCCGGAGTTCACCCGGCGTCTGCTTTTCGACGAGTTCAAAATAAAACTCCGCATTGACAACGAGCAGGTGCTTGACAATCTCCCGGAGGGGGCTTTCATCACCGTGAGCAATCATCCTTTCGGCGCTCTCGACGGCATTGCCCTAATCTATCTTATCGGCTCTCGGCGGCCGCAGTTTAAGGTGATGGTCAATATGATTCTCAACCAGATCACCGCCATGCGCCCCAACTTCATAGCAGTAGACGCCTGGGCCTCCAACGATCCCTCCAAGCGCGCAGTATCAGTGGCCGGCATCCGTCAGGCTCTCCGTCAGCTCAAAGATGGCCAGCCGGTGGGATTCTTCCCGGCAGGAGCGATGAGCAAGGTGGACTGGCACGGCCATCAGATTGACCGTCCGTGGCAAGACTCGATTCTTCAGATTATCTACCGTGCCAATGTCCCGGTAATACCTATCTTCTTCCATGGCGGCAACAGCTGGTGGTGTAATTTCCTCGGTCATGCCTGCTGGCCGGCACGATCGCTCCGTCTGCCCGCAGAAGTGTTCCGCAAGGTGGGCAAAGAGATTCATGTGAGTGTGGGCAACCCCATCTCGATCGAAGAGCAGGCACTGCACAAACAGTCGCCTGCCACCCTCGGCCAATATCTGAGAGAGCAAACCTATGCCCTGCGCGCACTCAAATAATACTCAGGTTGAGTGCCTGACGGCACACTCCAACCCAACCAATCCAGGATAAATCAGAAACTGCACGCCCGAAACTTGACTTTAGTCACGAAACAAGCTCTAAACACCTGATGCAACAGACATCTACCTCCGGTTCGTCTTACAGAGATAGCCTCAAATCACTCGACACCGAGGAACATATCGACCTCGCTTTCTATCGCCCCATCGGCTATATGTGGGCTTGCCTCGCACGTCGTCTCGGCATCAGCCCCAACGCCATCACCATAGCATCAATCTTTCTTGGCATTGCTGCCGGAGTGTTGTTTTACTTCAATAACATATGGATTAATGCCGGCGGAATGCTTCTTCTCATCTGGGCCAACTCATTTGACAGCGCCGACGGCCAGCTCGCCCGCATGACCCATCAATACTCACGCCTCGGACGCATACTCGACGGCCTCAGCGGCGACCTCTGGTTTCTGGCCATCTACATTGCCATCTGCCTGCGCGAGAACGTCACCTCCCACTTCTTCATGACCCACCCGTGGGTGATCTGGGTGGCCGCTGTGGTGACAGGGATATGCCACGCAAAGCAAGCCGCCATGGCCGACTATTACCGGCAGTTTCACCTATTCTTCCTTAAAGGAGCCGAAGGCAGCGAGCTCGAACGCGCATTCTCCCTCAAGCGCAAGCTCGCAACCCTCTCCTGGAAAAGAAATTTCTGGCAGAAACTCTTTCTCACCGTCTATACAAGCTATACTCTTCAGCAAGAAGCCACATCTCCAGCCATGCAGAGCCTCCGCTCCGCGCTCGACAAACGTTTTCCCGACGGACAGATTCCTCTCAGCTTCCGAGATGATTTCCGCAGAGAGAGCCTGCCTCTCATGAAATATACCAACATACTCTCCTTCAACTGGCGCACTATAGCTCTCTTCACCGCCCTCTTCCTGCGGATGCCATGGCTCTACTTCCTCTTCGAGCTCACTGTGCTCAACTTCCTTCTCATCATGATGGTGATCCGCCACGAAAGGATATGCCGTCGCCTGACCCTCGCTCTAAAAGATGGAAAATACTGACAGCATCAAAGGAATAATATTTGACTACGGCGGCACTATAGACAGCCGAGGCATGCACTGGAGCATCATCATAGGCGAAGGCTATCGCCACGCCGGGCTCCATATAGACGATGACGCATTTCGCGAGGCCTACGTGTTTGCCGAACGTGAACTTGCCCGCACCCGCCACATACTTCCCGACCACACTTTTCTCGACCTCATGCTCATCAAAATCCGAATCGAGCTGCAGGCCCTTGTAAGCGCCGGAGTTTTGGCCGAAGGAGATGCCGAGCGCTACATCGCCCCCATAGCCCGCTACTGCTACGACAGCGCGCGCACCACAATAGAAACCGTGCGCCCCACACTCCAAGCTCTGGCCGCGCGCTATCCGATGGTGCTCGTCAGCAACTTCTACGGCAACATCAACTCAGTGCTCGCCGATTTCAAGCTCGACACCTACTTCCGGACGGTGATTGAAAGCGCCGTAGTGGGAGTGCGCAAGCCCGACCCCGCCATATTCATGCTTGGTGTAGAAGCGCTCGGACTGCCCCCGGAGCAAGTGCTCGTGGTAGGCGACTCTCTCAAAAAAGATATTCTGCCCGCACGCAGCCTCAGATGCCACACAGCCTGGCTCAAAGGCCGCGGCTGGACATCCGAAGAGGATTCCGCAACCGATCCCGACATCATCACCGACCTCTCCGAGCTAAAAAAATTTCTCTGATTTCGGGTCATAGTTCATTTACATTTCATAACTATTTTGGCTGAATTACGCCCTCATTTTATCATATTTTGGTTTTTGAGGATTGAATTTAGTTTAATTTTGCAAAATTAAGGGAAGATTAAATTGCAAATAATTTTGCATCTCAAAAAAATGGTGTACTTTTACGCACTTTTTTGAGGCAAGCCCGTGGCATGCCCATTCATCGACAAATATCAAAACCATAATAACCATCATTATTTAATGATTATGAACAAGACAAACGTTAAACCCGCGGACGGCAAGCTCGGCGTCCTCGTGGTAGGTCTCGGAGCTGTAAGCTCCACTTTCATGACCGGCGTTCTCATGGCCCGCAAGGGTCTCGCCAAGCCCGTTGGATCTATGACTCAGTACGACAAAATCCGCGTGGGCAAAGGTGCCGACAAAAAATATCTCAAATATGAGGACATCGTTCCTATGGCCAAGCTTGACGACATCGTGTTCGGCGCATGGGACGTTTATCCCGCCAATGCCTACCAGAGCGCAATGTATGCCGAAGTGCTCCAGGAAAAGGACATCAACCCCGTGAAAGACGAGCTTGAGGCCATCAAGCCCATGAAGGCTGCTTTCGACCACAACTACGCAAAGCGTCTCAACGGCGACAACATCATGACCGACAAGACCCGTTGGGAAATGGTTGAACAGCTCCGCGAGGATATCCGCAACTTCAAGAAAGAAAACAACCTTGACCGCGTAGTTGTCCTCTGGGCCGCTTCTACAGAAGTCTATGTTCCCGTCGATGAAAAGACCCACGGCACCCTCGAAGCTCTCGAAGCTGCCATGAAAGCCGACGACAAAGAGCACATCGCTCCCTCTATGTGCTACGCCTACGCAGCCCTCAAAGAGGGCGCTCCCTTCATCATGGGCGCCCCCAACACCACTGTAGACATCCCCGCAATGTGGGAACTCAGCGAACAGACCGGCATGCCCATCGCCGGCAAAGACTTCAAGACCGGTCAGACCCTCGTGAAGTCTGGATTCGCACCCATCATCGGCACCCGCTGCCTCGGCCTCAACGGCTGGTTCTCTACCAACATCCTCGGCAACCGCGACGGCCTCGTGCTCGACGAACCCGCCAACTTCCGCACAAAAGAGGTTTCAAAACTCTCCACACTTGAGTCTATCCTCGTGCCCGAAGAACAGCCCGACCTCTACAACGCCAACTGCGGCGGCGCAGAAGAAGGTGGCCATCAGGGCTACTACCACAAAGTGCGCATCAACTACTATCCTCCGCGCAACGACAGCAAAGAAGGATGGGACAACATCGACATCTTCGGATGGATGGGCTATCCCATGCAGATCAAAATCAACTTCCTCTGCCGCGACTCAATCCTTGCAGCTCCCCTCTGCCTTGACCTCGTGCTCCTCAGCGACCTCGCTGCACGCGCCGGCCGTTCAGGCATACAGCGCTTCCTGAGCTTCTTCCTCAAGAGCCCGATGCACGACTACACCAAAGGCGAAGTGCCCGTCAACCACCTCTTCCAGCAGTACACCATGCTCAAGAACGCAATCCGCGAAATGGGCGGCTACGAAGCAGACGAAGAAATCGACTAAACCGAATTTACCACAACCCATCATAAAAAAGGCGTGTCACCCCGACACGCCTTTTTTCGTCCGGAAGATCGGGGGATTATTTGCGGGAGGGGAGGAGGCGTTTGAGGGTGTGGCGCACTCGGCGGGAGAGCTCGAATCGTTTCAGCTTGCTCTCTACTGCGGAATAAACGGTATTTTCATCCCAACCTCGTTGCCGGGCATAAGCTTCTACTATCATCTTCAGGGAGGGACGCCAATGTGTGAAGCGCACGAGGTTGGTAATGCATCGGCGCCTGGAGGGCAGGTGGTCTTTGAATTTCGTACGGTTGGTGTCGATGAGTATGAAACGGTCATTGCCAGAGGCTGTGTCGTCGTAGAGTATATTTGAAAGATTTAGGTCGCCGTGGAGTATGCCTTTGGCGTGAAGGGTGGCTATGAACCGCGCAAGCTCTTCGGCTATATCGGCCGGCGGGTTGGGATTGTCTGCAAACAGACCCATGAGCGACCTGCATTCAGACATTCCACTCACGAAGTAGCATTGCTCAAGTGTGTTTCCGCTGGTAATGTCAATCATAGCTATCGGACGAGGTGTGCGAAATCCGAGCTCCTCTATCCTGATGCCACACTCATAGGCTTTTCTCGCTTTGGAGCGACGGGTGGCACGATAGGCTATCCGCTGAAAGATGTTGGGGCGCTTGTAGCGCTTCGCAACCCACATCTCGCTCCCCTCCGGAGCGGGAATTGCCTGCAAAGTGTTTCGTCCGGAATAGATTTGATGGCCTATTGTTCCGAAGGTGTCGGGAATCCGGGCTATGGCTGATGAGTAGGTGCTATAGGCCGGGGCTGTAACCTGTGTGTGTTGCATAGTTGCAAAGTTACATAAAAACTCGTGAGCACACAAAAAAAGCGCCCGCCGCGGATGAGTCGGCGGCGGGCACTGCTTGTGTCTTTTTTCTCAGTGAGAAGATGGGTGGGTGTGCTTATTTAGAGGGAGTGATATCGAGCACTTCTACGTCGAACACGAGGGTTGAGCCGGGAGGAATCGAACCAACGGCATTGTTGCCGTAGGCAAGCGAAGCGGGGATGTAGAGAGTGTATTTCGCACCCTTGTTCATCAGCTTGAGGCCTTCGCCGAAACCGGGCACAACCTGTCCGACAGCAAAGTCTACGGGCTCGCCGCGATCAACAGAGCTATCGAACACGGTGCCGTCGATAAGCTTGCCGGTGTAATGAACCTTAATCTGATCGGTGTCGGTTGCATTAGCGCCGGTGCCGGGGGTCACAACCTTATAGGAGAGACCGGATGCGGTGGTTTGTATTGAAGAGTCGGCTTTCTTTGCTTCTTCCACGAAGGCTGCTCCTTTAGCTTCGTTGTTGGCCGCCTCGCTTGCACGGGCTGCCTGCTCGCGCTCCTGAGCAGCCATACGGTTCTGGTTCATCTTGCCCTGAGCTTCCATCATCAGCTTCTGGTAGATGCCCTGATCCATCTGCACAGCTGTGAGATTCATAGAGTCGGCCTTGAATGCTGCAGCGAAGTTGCGGTAAAGAGTTTCAGGATTAACCTCCAAACCATCACGACCCATGCTCATGAGCTGCTGCTGGATATTCATAGCGATGCTGAGGCCATAGAAATAGGCCACATCAGAGGTGTCGGCCATAAGCACCTGCTTGAATCCGCGCAGGAATGATTCCTTTTCAAACTTCTCACGGTCGGGGGTGGGAAGAGAAGAGATGCGCTCAGCGCACATAGCGCCATTAGTGCGACCCATGTAGACGGCGAGAGAATCGGCGAAGTTATCGGCCGATTCAGCCTGCGAGCCGTTATTGCAGCTCACCATAGGGAGCATCATTGCGGCAACACCGCAGGCCATAAGGATTTTCTTCATAATTTGTCTGTTTGTTTATTATAATGTTGGATAATATTATTTGGCACGGATACCGGTGACCCGCATATCAAACACGAGAGTGGCGTTGCCAGGAATCACACCTTTTATTCCTTCCTCTCCGTAGGCATGGGAAGCGGGGATATAAAGACGGTAGTGGCCGCCGGGCCGCATGAGCCTGAGACCCTCGCTCATGCCGGGCACCACACCGTTGACCGGGAGCTCAATAGATTCCGTTCCTGTGGAGTCAAATTCGGTACCGTCTGAGAGTGAGCCGGTGTAGGCCACCATCACAACATCTTCAGGCCCGGGAGTGTCTCCATTGCCCTCATCTATGGTCTGCAACACACAGCCCAGAGGGGTCACTACGGCTCCGGCTGCGGCGGTAGCACTATCTAAGAAGGCCTGCTCCGTCTGGGGGTCGAGCTTTTGGGGGGTGGTGCCGACTCCAAGCATGCGTGAGATATAGGCTTCTCCCTCCTGGGGAGTGAAACCGAGTTCATTACCGGCAAAGGCGCTCTTGAGAGCCGCAAGAAACTCTTTACGGTCCACACTCACGCCCATGCCTGACAAAGAGGCCAATCGTTCACGCAAAGCCGCTCCTTCCATGAGCCCGGTGAGCGTGGGGTCGGAGGGGTCGGCCTCCAGTCCTTTAGCGAGGCCTTCGTTGTAGGCCGGCAGATCGGCAGCAGCGACTCTTGCGGGCGTGGAAGCCGGGGCAAGATAGCGCAGCATCACGGCAGCCAGCGCACGCGCTGTGGAATCGGGGGAGGCATCAACGCGACGACTCCCGGCCGCATGCGCGGTCAGGAGCGTCCCTGCCGCGAGTGCGATTACGAGAGCGGGACGAAGCATCTTATCGAGCAGTTTCATCAGCCTCAGGCCTTCATCACCTTGATGAGTTCGACATCAAAAATGAGAGTAGCGTCCGGACCAATCACGCCACCTGCACCATTGGGGCCGTAAGCGAGGTTGGAGGGGATAAACAGACGCCATTTAGCGCCTTCTTTCATCATCTGAAGAGCTTCGACCCATCCGGGGATAACCTGAGTTACGCCGAAAGTAGCGGGCTCGCCACGCTCCACAGAGCTATCAAACACTGTGCCGTCAATCAGCTTGCCGGTGTAGTGGACCATCACACGGTCTGTTGCGGCAGGCTGGGGGCCATGACCCTCTTCGATAACCTCATACTGCAGGCCTGAGGGAGTGGTCTTCACTTCGGCACGCTTGCCGTTTTCGCCGAGGAATGCCTCACCGGCGGCCTTGTTTACCTTGGCCATCTCGGCGGCGGCAGCACGCTGCTTCTCCTCCATGGCGGTGAAGTAGACGCGGATTTCCTCCTTGGCTTCATCATATGTCATGCGAGGGGTTTCGCCTGAAAATACGGCGGCTACCCCGTCGGCAAAATCCTTCACGTCGATCTTTTCGATTCCGCTGCTGCGGAAATTGTTGCCCATACTGAGCCCGAGGGCATAGCTTAAACGGTCTAATTCTTTAGTTTCCATATGTCTTAAAATTTTGGTTTTGAGCCGGTTTAACTTCTACCGGGCTTTGGCAGCCGCAAAGTTATGAAATATCGCGGTAAAGCTCAATAATTTAATGAAAATTAAAACATTGTCTTCATGCACAAGCCCTATTATCGTATATATAACATCCGGGAGGGAGGGATGGTTGAAACATCTGCTTTGCAGCGTGTGGCAAAGAGAACTTGCGGCTACACCAGGCAGAGGGTGAATCGAAATAGGAATGGCCGCTTGATGCGGCCATTCCGTATCTTATCCTATATAGGAGGATGTCAGTTATTGTCGGTGTCGGGAGCCTTATCGATAAGTTCGAGGAACTGGTCGAGCTTAGGAGTGATAATAATCTCTGTGCGGCGGTTGCGTTGGCGTCCGAGTTCAGAAGAGTTGTCGGTTAGCGGATTATATTCTCCTCGGCCGGCGGCAGACAGACGTGACGGATTAACACCGAAATCTTTCTGAAGCACCTGCACTATAGATGAGGCACGAAGAGCACTGAGATCCCAGTTGTTGCGGATATTAGTGCGCGAGATAGGCACATCGTCGGTGTTGCCCTCCACGAGCACATCGTAGTCGCCATAATCCTTGATAATCTTAGCGATTTTGCTAAGGGTTTCCATGGCGCGTGAATTCACCTCATAGCTGCCCGACTTGAAAAGCATATTGTCGGCCAAAGAGATGTAGACCACTCCCTTAAGCACCTTCACGTCAACCTCGCGGAGCTCGTCGCGCGAGAGAGAACGGGTGAGATTGTTGGTGAGCACCATATTGAGCGAGTCGCTTTTAGACTTCGCCTGAACGAGCTGCTTGATATACTGATTGGAAGCGTTAATCTCATCAACGAGTTTGGAGATATTGATGCTTCCCTGCCGGTTTTGCAGAAGGCTCTGATTGAGTGAGCCCTGCATGGCTTCGTAGTTGCGCTTGAGGTCGTCGTGATTGCGACGCGCTTCGGCAAGAAGAGTCTCAAGGCTGCGCGCGTTGGCGCGGGATTCGGCGAGAGCCACCTGCGATGAGTTGTAGTCGGCGGTGAGCTGGTCATACCGGCTCTGGAGGGCAGCATACTTCTTATTGGAAGTGCAGCCGGTGGCCACAAGAAGTGTGGCGGCGCCGAAGGCAATGATTGCTGAGCGGATGTTCATAGGTCGGAGTTTATTCAGACAATAAAACATTCAGATGAGACGAGAGGTTCAATCACTTCACTTCCCAGGTCTCGCCTGCGAGAATCATTGAACGAAGGCTGTCGAAGCCCTTCGAGGCACGCACGGTTGAGACCTGAGCCTCGATTTCCTCATTGTAGACAGGGCTTTCCACATCGCGGATCACACCGATTGCGAGAGGCAGATCAGTGCCATCCATCATGGCGAGCTGCTGGTGGAGGAAATTACTCTTGGTGTGGGCGTCGTGCACGAGCACATCGTCGATGGTATAACCGTCCTTGCCAATCTCAACAGCTTTGAGCAGGAATCCATCCTGCACGAGGCCACGCTCATTGTTCTTGCCGAAGAGCATTTTCTGTCCGTCAACGAGATGTATCGTACGCTCTGCGCGGTGCTCGCGGTCGGTGATGAAGTTGTGGATGCCGTTATTGTAAATCACACAGTTTTGCAGAATCTCGACCACCGATGTGCCTTTATGGCGTGCGGCGGCCACGAGCACTTCCTGAGAGATCTGGAGCTCTACGTCGATGGTGCGGGCAAAGAAATTGCCGCGTGCGCCAAACACGAGTTCGGCCGGAATGAAGGGATCTTCGGTGGTGCCGTAGGGTGATGACTTCGACACAAAACCACGGGCGCTCGTGGGGGAATACTGTCCCTTGGTGAGACCGTAGATCTTGTTGTTGAGAAGCATCATGTTGATATCGATATTGCGACGCACGGCATGGATGAAGTGGTTGCCTCCGATGGCGAGTCCGTCGCCATCGCCAGACACCTGCCAGACAGTCATCTGCGGATTTGCGACCTTGAAGCCGGTGGCTATTGCGGCCGCGCGTCCGTGGATGGTGTGGAAACCATAGGTGTTCATATAATAAGGGAGACGCGAAGAGCATCCTATGCCGGAGATTACGGCTGTGAGGTGCGGAGGAACTCCCAGAGTTGCCATAGCCTTGTGAAGAGAATTGAGGATGGCGTGGTCGCCGCAACCCGGACACCAGCGCACGGGCTGGTCGCTCTTATAGTCGGCGGCTGTATATGTAGGGGTATCGGTCTGTTGCATGGTGATGGTCAGTCTTTATTGATGATTTCGATAACGCGTTGTTTCACCTCGCTCACAAGGAAGGGCTGTCCCTGCACCTTGTTGATGCGCTCTATGCGCACATCAGGGAAGCGAGCCTGAAGATAGTCGGCAAACTGGCCGGTGTTGAGCTCGGCTACAATCACCTTTTTATAGCGGCGGAGCACTTCACCCGTGTTGGCAGGCAGAGGATTGATGTAGCGGAACTGTGTGAATGCCATAGGCACTCCCTCGCAGTCGAGCTCCTGAGCGGCGGTGCGCAGATGGCCGTATGTGCCACCCCAACCGAGAAGGAGGGTGTCGGCATCCTTATTGCAGAGCACTTCGAGGGCGGGGATATCGTCGGCTATGCGGGCAACCTTTTCACGACGGGTATAGACCATCTTCTCATGGTTTACAGGATCGGTAGAGATGGCTCCGGTGTTGTAATCCTTCTCAAGACCGCCCAGACGATGGGTCAGACCTTCGGTGCCTGGAATAGCCCAGTAGCGCACCTTTGTCTGTTCGTCGCGGGTGTAAGGACGCCATCCTATTTCAGAAGCCTTATCGGGAGTGATATAGCGGGGCTTGATTTCAGGATATTCGTCGGCCTCGGGTATGCGCCAAGCCGATGAGCCATTGCCGATAAAGGCATCTGTGAGGAGTATCACCGGGGTCATATGCTCGATAGCAATGCGCGATGCTTCAAATGCCATAGTAAAGCAGTCGGTTGGAGTGGCGGGAGCCACGACTACCACAGGCGACTCGCCGTTGCGGCCATAGAGCGCCTGCATGAGATCTGTCTGCTCTGTCTTGGTGGGAAGTCCGGTGGAGGGTCCGCCACGCTGCACATCGATAACCACCAGCGGGAGCTCTGCGATAACCGCCAGACCGATACCCTCGCTCTTCAGGGCGAGACCGGGACCGGAGGTGGAAGTAACGGCCAGATTTCCGGCAAACGAAGCACCGATTGCCGAGCACACACCTGCGATTTCATCTTCCATCTGGAGCGCTTTCACTCCAAGGTCCTTGCGCTTGGCGAGTTCATGAAGAATATCTGTGGCCGGAGTGATGGGATAACTGCCGAGGAAAAGCGGGCGTCCGCTCTTTTCGGAAGCCATTATGAGACCCCACGCGGTGGCGGTGTTGCCGTTGATGTCGGTGTAGATGCCCGGACGGGCGGGTTCTGACTCAATGCGATAGGTGGAAACCGAAGCGTGGATATTGTTGCCGTAGTTGTAGCCGGCATTGATCACCTTTGAGTTAGCCTCGAAAATAGCGGGTTTCTTGGCAAATTTGCGGCGAAGGAACTGAAGCGCGCTTTCGAGCGGGCGGTCGAACAGCCAGCACACAAGGCCGAGACAGAAGATATTGCGACACTTCAGGATGCTCTTGTTGTCGAGTCCGCTGTCGGCAAGAGCTTCTTTTGTAAGGTTTGTGACAGGCACCTCAAGCACCTGAGCCTTGATGCCGAGTTCCTTGAAGGGATCGTCGGTGACAAACTGGGCTTTGCGGAGATCTGCTTCCTTAAACGAATCAATATCTACGATAATCACCCCGCCGTCTTTCACGTATTTCACATTCTGCTTCAGGGCCGCCGGATTCATAGCTACGAGCACATCGCAGCTGTCGCCGGGAGTGTGAACATTCGTTCCGACACTCACCTGGAAGCCTGAAACACCACCCAGCGAACCCTGGGGAGCACGGATTTCAGCGGGATAATCGGGGAAAGTGGACACCTGGTTGCCGATACCGGCCGACACGTTGGTGAATATATTGCCTACAAGCTGCATTCCATCGCCGGAATCGCCTGAGAAGCGCACCACCACTTTGTCGAGCGTCTTCACATTAGTCGCTTCTAACATATCTCTATATTTTGCACAAAAAGGTTATTACTTTAAGGTCTGAAACGGTATTATTTTGCATTTCGGGGCAAAGGTATCGAATATTTATCACAATTACAACCGTTGCCCCCGATTTTTACCTTCTGAAAAGCAGGGGAAGCGCGGGAGCCGACCCCGTCAGATTCCCGTTGGAGAACACAAGGGTGCCGTTGACCCATGTCTGTTCCACTTTAGCGGTCAGTGTGCCACCTTCGAGCGGGCTCCATCCACAGCGCGAAAGCACCATATCAGAGGTCACTTCAAAGGGCTCACACAAGTCGTCGACCAGCGTGAGGTCGGCATAATATCCCTCGCGAAGAAATCCACGCCGGTCAATGCCGAATATCTTTGCTGGATTATGAGCCATCTTCTCCACAACCTCCGGGAGAGTCATCACTCCCCGGCGGGCGAGGGTGAGCATGGATGGGAGCGAAAACTGTATCATCGGCATGCCCGACACGGCTGTCAGGGCATTTCCCTCCTTCTCCCTGAGCAGGTGGGGAGCATGGTCTGTGGCTATCACATCTATCACTCCGCTTGCCAGAGCCTGAAGAAGAGCAGCGCGGTCGGCGGCGCTTTTAATAGCAGGATTGCATTTTATGCGCGCACCAAGCCGAGGATAGTCTTCGTCGGAAAAAATAAGATATTGCGGACAGGTTTCGGCTGTGATACGCTTATCTTCAACCGGGCCGGGAGAGAAAAATTCGAGCTCGGAGGCTGTGGATATATGGAGCACATGGAGGCGCGCTCCGGTGGCACGTGCAGTCTCTACTGCAAGACGGGTGGCCTTCACACAAGCCTCGCGCGAACGGATGAGCGGATGAGCGGCAATAGGCGGCTCATCGCCATAGGTGGAAATCACCTCAGCCCTGCATCGCTTCACTGTTGCTTCGTCTTCGGCATGGACTGCAATCAGAGCCGGAACCTCCCTGAAAAGTCTTGATATTGTGGACTCGCTGTCAACAAGCATATTGCCTGTAGAGGAGCCCAGAAACAGTTTCACTCCGGCTATGCGTGAATAGTCTGCCGCGAGAAGTTCGGCGATATTGTCGTTTGTGGCTCCGATAAAGAAGCCGTAGTTGGCCACAGACACTTCAGCCGCACGGGCCATCTTTTCCTCGACTGCCACGCGGGTCACACTCATAGGCACCGTGTTGGGCATATCGATAAACGAAGTGACACCACCGGCCACAGCCGCACGGCTCTCCGTGGCCATATCCGCCTTATGGGTCAGCCCCGGATCGCGGAAATGCACATGCTCATCTATCGCTCCTGGCAGAAGCAGGCGTCCATTGCCATTGACGACCACTGCCGCACGCGCACTCACATCCGCATCCGGCTCGCCGGGGCCAAGCGCGGCTATAAACTGTCCTTCGATCAGAAGCCACCCGTGGGTAAGGGTGCCTTCATTGACCATGCGCACATTGTGGAGCAGAGTGGAGTCAGGAGTCTTTGCGTGATCCATAGTCAGGATATTTTTTCAGCATGCTTCCGAGTTTGAGTCTCAGCACTCCGAGAAATGCCTCGCTGAAAATGCCACTGTTCATCTTGCTCGTGCCAAGCACACGGTTGACAAACACAATCGGCACCTCTACAATCCGGAAGCCATATTTATAAGCGGTAAATTTCATCTCTATCTGGAAGGCATAGCCCTTGAAGCGCACATTGTCGAGGTCCATGGCTCTAAGCACCCGCGCACGATAGCACACGAATCCGGCGGTGGTGTCTCTCACCGGCAGGCCGGTGACAATTCTCACATAGGCCGAGGCATAATATGACATAAGCACCCTACCCATAGGCCAGTTGACCACATTGACACCGGTCACATAGCGCGAACCTACCGCCACATCCGCTCCATCTTCAGCGCAAGCCTTGTAGAGGGCGTTGAGGTCGGCCGGATTGTGGGAAAAGTCGGCATCCATCTCGAAGATATACTCATAGCTATGGTCAAGAGCCCATCGGAAACCGGTGAGATAGGCTGTGCCGAGCCCCTGCTTGCCTTCACGCTCAATGAGGTGCACACGACCCGGATGCTCTTCGATTTTTCCACGCACTATGGCCGCCGTGCCATCGGGCGACCCGTCGTCTATCACGAGCACATCGAAGCGATGGGGCTGTGAGAGCACAGCCTCTATTATGGCCGCCGCGTTCTCACACTCGTTGTAGGTGGGTATTATTACTATGCTGTCTGATTTCTCCATCGTCAGAATTTATAGGAGAGACCGGCCAGGCCGGTGAGGCCTTGTGCCGGGATAAGGCTCAGGAGGGAATAATCGTGGTTGAGCAGATTTTCTCCTTTAAGGAAAACGGTGAACTGCGGAGTGAAGCGCCATGAGGCTCCGACCGAGAGGTTTGACACCGACCCAACAGACTGGAAGAAGTAGGGTGAGGCGTTTACAGTCTCCGAAACATACTTAATCTGGCGCTTGCTGCGCAGATTATAGCCAAGGGTGATATCGAGGGGAGAGATGGGGGTTACACGCACTGATGCGTCTACCACAAACTTGGCTCTGTCGCGCCAGAGATAGTAGGCAGAAGAGGGATCGCTGTCGGAATGTGAAGCGGTTTCAAACGACACCCGTGCATCGACAGCATCGCGCCATTTATAGCCCGCGGCCACTCCGGCATGCCATCCTTTCACGTCTTCGGCGGTGAACTGGCTGAAGGTGAACAGGCTGAAATAGTTCCACACCGGCATCAGCCACTCATTGGCCTTCGCATATCCGCCAAATAGGGTGAGATAAGCTCCGGAGAAGGGGCCTACGGTCATCTCAGCATCAAGAGTGAAGGGCACATGCGAGTTTGTGTAGGCAAACAGGCTTGCCATATAAGGATTCACCGCATAGAGCGAACCGAGAGTGTTTTGCTCCTCGCCGCCACCTGCACGGAAGCTCACGGAGAATTTGCTTGAGGGATTCAGCCCAAGAGTTACATCGGGGGCGATATGGAACGCCTTGCCGGCATTGTGGGTGAGGTCTATCTTCACACCGAGGTCTACCGTGGCTATGCCCGTCACATATCTGTAGCGGGGAGTGAATCGGAGCAGCCAGGTAGTGAAGCCGGAGAGTTGCGACAGAATAGGATGATAAGGCCGCGGAAGCTCAACCCCGTTGATGTCTCCACCGCCACTCATAGTTATCACGCCGGTCTGGTTATATGACAGCGATGAGAAATCGACCCCAAGCTCGGCGAGAGAATTATCATCGAAATCTGCCCGGAGCGAGGCGTTTAGACCCAGATTGCTTTCACGGACAGGACGAGTAGGACTGTTCACCTCGTCAATAAAATCTAATAAAAAGGCCTTCGGAGTGCTGTTGACATAGGCAAACCGCGAGAAGCGGGCACCCACAGTGTAGGTCAAATCATTGAAACCCGACGTCCAGAGTGCATCCGTATTGAGGCGGTGGATATTCTGATTATAGGATTTATCTACAATTTGGTCGAGGCTCGGATTGCTGTAGCGCACAAAAGTGTAATCAAGAGCCAAATCTATAGCCGAACGAGCCCCTACAAGCTGCCGGAAATCTACGGCTGCCGTAGCGGTGTGACGATTGTAGGTGAGCTCCTTTCTCTCATCCGTTCCACATTCTCCGCTCGGTGGATTGCCAAACGTGTGCTTATAGCTTGTGCCGTCATATTGCATCCATGCGCCCAGTCGGGTCCGCTCGGTTTCGATTATACGGTAGCCGAGCGATAGAGCGGCATTATAGCGGGGCATGAATCCGATTGCGGCATAGCCTTTGTAGGGCGACACATAGATAGAGTCGGCATAAGCCGCGGGGTCAAGCACACTTATCGAAGCGGGCACCTGTGCCGTTACGCCGTTCTCGCTATAAGAAAGCTGCTTGAGGGCTACGGGACGGAGGGTGATGCGGGGAGTAAAACCGATGCGGGTGGCTTCGCGCTGTTCGGGCACGATGTCGCGCTCCACGGTTATTTCTTTGTTGAGCGACTGAGCCATGCCTGCGAGCGGCATGATGATTGCCGCCGCGGCAGATATAATGAGCTGGTGTTTCATCATTGGTCGAGGAGCTTTTAGTTTTGCTTGTCTAAGCGGGAGTCTATCATCTCGAAAATCTCGGTTTCTGTGCCTGGATAGTTGGCACGCAGGCTGCGAAGATATTCATCGGCCTCAAATTCATTGCCTTGCGCCCGGAGAGCATCGCTCAGGGCAATGAAGCCGCGGGCAAGCCAGTATTGATGAGGCGGGTTGGCATTTATGAGAGCATCGGCGGCACTCTGAGCTGCGGCATAGTTGCCCTCGCCGAGATAGGCTTCGGCAAGAGCCACAGCGCTACGCGAGCCATAGAGTTCGGTCGGATCAGAAGCGAGATCGGTCCACACGCTCACGGCCTCCGGAGTGCGACCGAGGCGCGAAAGGGCGAGAGCGCGGGTGAAGCGTATCTCGGCGGTCTCGGTCTGTCCGGCAGCCGATGAAGCGAGAAGCTTGTCGGCGGCGGCAAGCGCCTCGTCATTTTCACCGAGGGCAATCGCCGTACGCATCACACCCATGCGTGCATTCTGCAATGTGCGTGCTCCGGCAGCACGGCTCTCAAGCTGTCTGAATGTGGCCAGAGCGGCCTCTCCCCTCCCCTGCGACTGCTCGGCTTCGGCCTTGATGAGCAGAGCGTCTTCCACGGCATCGGCATCGGGGTGTGACGAAATAAGCCGGCTCGAAAGTTCGAGAGCCTCATCCGTGCGTCCTGCCGCATTGGCGGCCTCGGCCATAAGATAGAGAGCCTGAGCTTCGTGAGTGCCATGGGGATAATCGCGCAGATAGGCCTCCAGGCGCTCTGTGCGGTCATTGTTTATATAATCGGCTTCGGCCGCGCGGAATGCAAGCGCGTCGAGCTCCGACGGATCGGTCTGCGGTGCGTCGGGCACACTGGCCATAAACGCCGTAAACTCACCCAGCTGACCACGGTCGGCATAGATGCGTTTGAGGTCGTCGGCAGCCAGACGGGCTTCCTCGCTGGTGGGATATTTCGCCACAACACTCTTGTAGGCTTCGAGCGCATCGGCCGTGCGGCCGCCGCTCTGATATGTGATGGCCAGCTGCAGCAGACCCTTACGTCCATAGGCAGTGGTGGGATAGGTGGTTATAAGGTCATTGTAGACAGCAATCGCACCTTTGTTGTCGCCCAGAGCCGCATAGCTCTCGGCCTTCTCAAGCATAGCTGCCGGAATAAGACCCGATGAGGGATAGCGGGCAATTAAATCGTCGATGCCCGCAATCTTTCCCTTGTGGTCGCGCATAAGCCCTTTCATCACCGCCTGCTGATAGAGAGCATAGTCGCCCGCATCGGGGTCAATGGAATAGGCCTTGTCGTAGAGAGCCATAGCGCCGCTGAAATCGCTTTTATAATATAGGCAGTCGCCCGCGCGGTTATATGCGTCAGAGAGCATTGCCTTATCTGCAGGCTTCATATCTATAAGGCGGCGGAAGTCAGTGAGCGCCGCCGCATAATTGGCCGCCGCAAACTCCGCATAGGCCAAATCATAGCGTGCTATCGCCATATTCGGGTCGGAAGCAGGCGACTGGCGGATATATTCGGCAAAGCTCCGGGCCGCACGGTCGTAGCGGTCAAGCTCATACTGGCAGTTGCCCTGCCAGAGCAGCGACTGGCGCACGAGGTCGCTGTCGGCTCCCGAAATCCTTGCCGCCGATTCAAACCGCTGCAGAGCCTGAGTGTAGCGTCCGGCGGCATAGTCGCGCGTGCCCAGCGAGAAAAGCGCCCTCTGCTTGGCGGCCATCGCAGCCGGAGTGGGGCGCTTCATCGCATCAATTGCTTTCAGAGCGCTCTCGTAGTCATTGTCGGTCATGTAGCCGCTCACAATATACTCCTGCACTTCAGGAGCATAGCGCGAGTCGGGATACTGCCGGAGAAAGTTTTCAAACATCGCCACCGAATTGCCAAACGGCACCCTTCCGCCACGGCTCTTTGCCACAGCATAGTTATAGAGCGCGCTTTCAGCCACTTCGCGGTCATAGCCCATGCGATAGGCTTTCTCAAAGGCCAGTAGCGCTCCATCGGTGTTGCCGGTCTGCACATAGCTTTGCCCCAGAAACAGGCATGCGCTCTGTCCCATAGCATCGTCGCAGTTGGCCACACGGCTTAGCTTGTCGATTGCCTCCTGATAGTTGCCGAGCTTATATTCGCTCACACCAAGAATGTAGAATGCCGATGGTTTGGGCGAATCCGTGGCCGCCGCATAGCGCCGCAGATAGCCCACAGCTTCGTCCTCGCGGCCGAGATTGAACAGAGATTCGCCTGCCACACGGTTGGCTTCGGGAGCAAACTGCGGCACAGCATCGCTCTTCAGCGCGGCCAGAGCTTTATTAAGCGCTCTCTCATAGTCGCCCTCCGCAAAAAGTATCTGCGCCATATAATATTCGGCTGCCGGTCCGAGCTCCGGATTGCCGGCCGCCTCCGGAAGATAGGTCATGGCCAGATGATATTCTCCTTCGGCATAAGCCATATAGCCGAGATAGAAATTGGCTGCTGTGGCATAGCCTGTTGCTCCCCGCAACTGCTTGAACCCCTCGCGGGCCTTGTCGAACTCCGCAAGCATAAGATAGCTGTAGCTCCGGCGATAAATCAGGTCATCGGCCTCCAGGCCGGTAAGAGCTGTCTCGTCTACCGCCGCATACCGGTCGAGAGCCTCAGCATATTCTCCTCGCGTGAAATAGTAGTCGCCCTTGGCCGCAAGCATAGACTGTCTGAACGGTGAGGAGGGATAGGCCGCCAGCCATTCATCTATGAGCTCAAGGGCATCTTTCTGACCGAGGTGCAAGGCAGACAGAGCCGACAGGCGCGCAGCCTCCTCAGCCTGTGCGGCCGCTGGATAGAGCCTTGTGAACTGACGGAGCTGATCGGCACAGCCGGTATAGTTACGGTCGGCAAACATCGCGCGTGCGCGCTCCAGATAGCCGGTGGCATCGGGCGAGTTGATCTGAGCCACAGCCCCGACAGAGGCAGTGCCGAGCATCAGGGCAGTGAGGATGGAATGGCGATTCATATGGTTTGGGTTTTAGGCATCATGATTCATTGTGCAAAGATAATGCTTACTTTCTATTTTCACCCTACGATTCCACACTCATAGCACTTTTTTTTGGCGGGAGTGCTTGCAGTTTCAAAAAAATGCGTAACTTTGCAGCGGGTAAGTCCTACACGACCAGCTCCCCGGGAACTCCGCCAGGTCTTGATCGAAGCAACGGTACCGGGTCGTAGCGGTGCGATGTAGTCAGCTTACCCTTTTTTGTATCCCTACGCAAAACTTCATCTTCACCCGAAAGCGGGTCAGCAAAACCCGGTTGAATTGTTAGAAAGCGGGTCAGTGGCAAACCTCAGTTTATAAGTTAAGAAAGGCCCGGAGGGCCATGATTTTGTTAACCCGGCACGTGTCGTGCCGGGAACAGCCAGCCCCAATCACATTCCGACCCCGGAGTGGGTCGTACCTCACATATTTTATCATTTATTAAAATATTGATTTACAGTATATATTACGTCTTTCATTGAGATATTACAGATTAAGTCCAAGGAGACAATATATTACCATATTACCTCAGCAGTGGAGAGCGTAACGATGCGTCATATTTTGCCGAATGTTTCCACGCTCACTGGAGCATAGAAAAAACAGCATTGGCATCTGGATGTTACTTTCAAAGAAGACCAATGCAGGGTAAGAACAAAGAGCGGAGCGGCAAATTTATCTTCAAGCCGCAAATATGCTATGTAATTACTTAAGAAGCAGACTGACAAACTCAGTCTAAAACGCAGACGTAAGAAATATATGCGTAATCTAACCTTTCTCAGCAAGGTTGTGAACGAAAGTTAAATTTCATACGCCTACCCTGATCTAAAAACAAGAAATACCCTTTTGTGTTATTCCGACTCGCTTCATCCGACCTATCTTTGTCGCATTATTCAAATATATCCCAGTATGGATCGATATAACCGCAATAGAATTTATGTGAGTCCGGAAGAGCAGGAAAAGATACGTGAAACCCGGATATTGCTCGGTGGAGCCGGTATTGGCAGTATAATTGCAGAATGCGCTCTTCGCTTCGGATTTGAAGATATAGCGATAGTCGATGGCGATAAGGTGGAGCTCTCCAATCTTAACCGGCAGAACTATGTAAAGAGCGATATTGGCAAACCCAAGGCGGAATCCCTTACCAAAAGACTTCTTAAAATTAATCCAAAAGCTAATATCCGCTTTTATAATACTTTCATTGATAATGATAATGTCAGCGAACTTCTTGAGGGTGTAGACATAGCTATCAACGCCCTTGATTTCAAGAGCGACATCCCGTTTGTGTTTGATGAACTTTGTTCTAAAAAGAAGATTCCCGTACTACATCCTTACAATTTCGGATGGGGAGCATTTCTCACCATCATCAAGCCCGGCAGCTATCAGCTAAGGGAGGTATCAGCATCTTATGAAGGATTCGAGATCAAGATGGCTGAGTTTGTCGCCCGCTACTGTACATTCTGGAATATGCCTAACCGCTGGCTCGATGATGTAATCGAGACATACAGAATGGAACCGGGAGAGTTACCCCCGCCTCAACTTTCGGTTGCCTCATGGATTGTGGCCGGACTATGCGCCAATGCCATGTTTGATATAATCACCGGCCGCGAAGTAAAATACTTTCCTAAATTCTACTTCTCCTCTCTACGCTGCGACCCTGCGTAACAATTATATCAGCTGATGATTTTGTGCATAAGTCACGGCCTCTGCGATATTCTTGACATCCATCTTCTGAAATATACTGCGTTTACAAGCCTTGACGGTATCAACCGATTTGCATATATTGTCGGCTATCTCATTCATAGTATATCCCTGAGTCGACAGTGAGAGAACTTCCCGCTCGTTATCGGTCAGCGTAATTTCCTTATGCTTCTCCCACTTGTGGTCATAGAGGGAATACTGATAGAACATCCCGGAACCTGGTCTTTTCATAATAACATTACCCGGATCATTACCCGCCGCAAGCGATATTGTGCATATCGCAAGCCAGATTCGGCCATCTTTTGTCAGGATCAGAGGTGTCAGCTTATGGTTTATAAGTCGCTTGCGCCGTCCTCTTAAGATATGAAAATCATACGAGATAGTATAATCTTTTCTCTCTCCTACCGGAAAGGTATTGAATAGCTTGAAGCCGCTGTTATTGATCTCGAGAAGCATCTTCAGATCTTCCGCCGGAACATAGTCTATATAAAATAGATATCCGAAATCTTTAATCTTCTCAGCGTCGCCTCCACACAGACGGGCAATATTCTTGGATACATATAGAAAGCCCTTCTTGAAATAATCTATGATATATACACACTGATACGTGCTCCTTTCGAAGGCCTCTGCTGCCTCTATAATGAGTCCTGTCTTTTCATAATCGGCCTCTGTAATATTTTCCACCGAATTTTGAAGTGAAAAGAAGTCGCCTGTCTGGATATTGGTAGTCATAATGCCGAGTATCAATTATTGTGCAAATATAATAAAATTCCACCACACAGAGCACAACATACTACACAAAAGGGTAATTTTCAATCCATAGTCGGCTGTAATACCCTTTTGTGTCATATTTAGGATATTAGCTCCTAATAGTTTTGCGGGAAAATTCAAAACCGTCTTAACTATGGAGGATATTGTTTGGTCATGCAGTGACTACTCTATTATCAAAGTCGGAACAGACCGGCTTCATGATATAGCCAGATTCGTTGTAACACAGAATTACAGTCATCATTCATACGGTTCTATCCCGGAGACATCAAATCAGGAAATCGAGGACATATTCCATGAAGAGCTGGCTTATTCAGGAACTTCGATGTATTTCATCGTAGTGAACGCAGATGGGAAAATGATCGGATGCATAAGAGTGTTCAAATGGGACAAGCTAACCCCAACACCAATGCAGAAAATTTTCCACATCTCCCCGCTGGAAAAAGTAACCTACACTCCGCAAACATCCTTCTGGCATATCGGACGCTTTGCTATAGATTCCACATCAGGTCTGTCTACCATAACCCTGTTCAAACAACTTATGACTCTCGCCGTGGCTCCTATACTGCGTGAGGACGACAGCTATATGATTGCTGAGACAGACAGCCATCTACTCCGAGTAATGAATCTCCTCGGCATAGAGACACGTCAGATAGGGGAACCTATGATTTATCTCGCTTCTGAAACAATTCCTGTTTATTCAAGTAAGCGGGGGCTAACACGTTTTTATCAAAGATATTATCCTCTTTTAGTGGCATCGTGAGCCAATTCAAGCACATTACACAAAAGTGTATAAATAACCTCAACCTCAAAGAATTACCCTTTTGTGTAATAGAAGGATGACACACGCAATCTAATTTTGCATCGTAAACAAAAATCTAAAAGGTAAATGTCAATCACTCCAAAAATATCCGTCTGCATGGCTATGTACAACGCCGCCACACATCTGCGCGAGTGTGTTGACAGCGTATTGGCTCAGACCTTTGCCGACTTTGAGCTACTCATTGTCGATGACGGATCTACCGATAGCAGTGCCGATATCGTACGCTCATACTCCGACTCTCGTATCCGTCTTATCTGTCGGCCTCACGACTTCATTGCCTCGCTCAACACCCTTCTCAGCGAAGCACGCGGACACTATATTGCCCGAATGGATGCCGACGATATCATGATGCCTGACCGCCTGCAGATCCAATACAACTATCTTGAGACCCATCCCGAAGTTGCTGCGTTCTGCTCCCAGGCAGTAAGGATTGACTCTCATGGACAACCGAATTGATCCTATATAACACTTTTTACACAAACCAATTATTATCCTAATTATGAGATATTATAAACAACTAGTAATGATTTTTATATTCTTGAGTGTATTCTTCTATATGTCAGGTCAAGACAAAGGTAGCTCAAGAGTCTTAGAGCATCGTCTAAAAGGCAACATAATGAACCTTGTGACGGGGCATTATGTGAGTGACTCTATAAAAGTGGATATTTTAGATGCCGATAGTGTGATAGTTGCATCAGATTATAATCATCTCAATACATCGCGTGAATATCGCAATGGTGATGAGCTGATTTATCAATTCGATATCCCGTTCAAAGGAGCGGGGAATAATTTCATTGTTCGCCTCCAGCATCCTGACTACGACGAGGTAAGCTACCCGGTGACAGTTAATGGATTTAGCAGTGATTTGGGTATGCTGAAAATCCGGAAACTCAGTAAATTTGAAAAAGATGTAATATTGGGTGAGGTTGTAGTAAAAGCTTCAATTGTGCAAGTGGTAAACAAAGGTGACACAATCCAATATAATGCCGATGCATTTGCTGTGGCTCAGGGGTCTATGCTTGATGCACTTCTTGAAAAAATGCCCGGAGTTGAGCTGCGCGAAAATGGCCAGATTTATGTGAACGGACGCTTTGTAGATAAACTGCTCCTCGACGGAAAGGATTTCTTCCAAGGAGAGCAGTTTGTACTCCTCCAGAATCTCCCCGCATATACGATTAAGAATATCAAAGTTTATGAACAGGCAAGTCTCTCAAGGGAAGTGTTTGGCCGCAAAGTAGAGTCTGACCCGGATAAATATGTTATCGACGTTACTCTGAAGAAAGGTTACAATAATGTTTGTCCGCTAATCAAACACGATCTTGATGAATTCCTCTATCTCCATTTCCTACACAAGACAGGTGAAACCTGCTAAATACCAAAACTTATAAAATATGAGATTCTTCATAACGCTATTACTAACAATCATTAGCATAAACGCTAGTCTCGCACAGTCATTTACTATAGACGGGCGCGTGTGTGACAAAAACGATAAGGAGGACCTCGTTGGTGCAACGGTACGATTGTTGTCGTTGCCCGACTCCGCTTACGTCTCCGCATCATCTGCCTATCGACGTGCAATGCGTCATGGAGAAGAGGAAATCACATCGGCTTTCACTCTCACCCTACCGTCTCGTTCTTCTTCCTACCTAATAGAAATCAGTGCTTCGGGATATGACAACGAGTTTATAAAGGTAGATCCGTCTGCCTATGGGGAGCGTGTACGAAGAGTCGAGTTACCCTTGATTTTACTGAGTCCAAAATCCCGTGAACTCGGAGAAGTGACGGTGACTTCCTCGCGCATTAAGTTTTTTCATCATGGCGATACTGTGGTGTTTAATGCCGATGCTTTTCAACTGTCCAACGGTTCTATGCTTGACGCGCTCATCAGTCAAATGCCGGGTGTCGAACTTAAATCCAATGGTCAGATACTTTATAATGGGAAACAGATAGAGTCCCTGCTACTTGACGGCAAGCACTTTTTCAACGGCAACAATCAGCTTATGTTGGAAAATATCGGAGCATACGCAGTCAAGAATGTCAAAATATATGACAAAGCCGGAGATGCAAGTGAGTTTGCCGGACGAAATCTCGGTAATGATAAGCAGCTTGTAATGGATGTGAGGCTAAAGAAAGAGTATTCTACCGGGTTGATACTAAATGCCGAAGCCGGAGGGGGCACACATGACCGTTATCTCGGTCGGCTTTTCGGAATGTGGTTTAACTCGGATACCAGACTGACTGTATATGCCAACGCCAACAACCTGAACGATGACCGCAAACCGGGGCGAGCCGATTCATGGAAGCCGGAACAACTAAAATCAGGTGTCAAGAAGTCGGATACAGGCGGATTTGATTATGTCACTGATAAGAAGACCGCAGGATGGAAAGCTTCGGGTAATGTACAGATCAGTCATGAGACTCTTGATGACGAGACAAGTATTTACCGGACGAATTTTCTTACAGCCGGAGATACATACGACCGTACTTTCATTGGGAATCATTCAAAAACATTCCGGATTTCTACCAATCATGAATTGTATTTCAAGCGCAAGATGTTTGACCTGACTGTCACACCTCGTTTCGAATACAACAATCGTCACAACACCACAACAAATGCGAGTGCCACATTCTCTTCTGATGTTCAGGGAATCACCTTTGATGACCTTATGTCAAGTGCAGAAAGCACAACTCCAGGATATACAAGCGGCCTTATCAACAGGACGGTCAATGAAAATCTAAACCGGGCAAAGACCCTGACTGCCGGCCTCACTGCCAACTCACGCATTAAAATCAATGGTAGTTCAGACATCATACGTTTGGGAGCTTTCGGTAACTATAATAATCTACGTGATGACAGATTTAATCGCTACGTTATTGAATACGGCGAGAATCCCGACATGAATCTGTATCTTGATCGCTACTTCAAGAACCGACCGAATAATAATTCGAGATTCGGAGCAACAGCCGGCTACAACAGGCGTCTGGCTGAGGGCATATCGCTTGAACTGACATATCGGTACGCGCATTCCATACGCAATGCTAACTCTACCCTTTACAACCTTCATGAAACAGACGCAGACAGACAGTTTCCCATAGGACAGCTTCCGTCTATGGCGGAATATGCCTCGACAATCGACCGCTCAAACAGTTATAAAAGCCATTATCTGGATAATGATAATACGTTATCGCCTCTAGTCGTATTCGACAAGGGCAACTGGAGTGGACAGGTAAACTTGCCAGTCACCGTAGCGGGAAGGACTCTTGACTATCTTCGCGGAGACATCGATGCGCATATCAGGCGAAACACTATTTTGGTCAATGTGGAGAATACCTTCATTCAATGGCAGGCCGCTGACCGCACCAAGAAAGTGGAGTTCAACTACAACATGACTTCTGAGACTCCGGATTTGATAAATCTTGTCGACATGACCGACGCTGTTGACCCGATGAACATATATCTCGGAAATTCAGGTCTCAAAAATTCACACCTTCACAGTTTCAGGCTCGGAACGGAATTGGTCAATCCTAAGACACGGGTAATGCAGTTTATAACCTTACGTTATTCTCTGCTCGACAACGCCCTGTCGAAAGGCTATATCTACGAAAGCGCCACCGGCATACGACGCTACAAGACATACAATGTCAACGGCAACTGGGATGCAAACGCCTCATACGGTGTCGGACTGCAGTTCGGCAAGACAAAGCAGATAACATTGCAATCTCTGACAAAGGCAAGCATAGTCAACAGCGTGGATCTCGTTGGCGAAGATGACACAGAGCCAAGCCGCAATAAGGTAGTGACTAAAGGGGTCAATGAGATTCTTAAACTAGCTTACTCGCTTGGCAAACATTCTATAGGAGCCAATGCTGATGTGACCTATCGGAATTACTCCGATATGGCAAATATGAATACCTGGACTCAGCAATATGGCGTGAACGCATTGATCAGCATAACTCCGGCTCTCCAGCTTTCTACGGACTTCAACGTTTTCACCCGGTCAGGCTACTGCAACCGCAAGCTGAACACAACCGACCTGGTGTGGAACGCACGACTCAGCTATTCGCTGATGAAAGGTCAGCTTCAACTCATGCTTGACGGATTTGACATGTTGCACAATCTGAGCAACGTCACATCCAATGTCAATGCTCAGGCGAGAACAGAAACATACGTCAGCGTGTTGCCCCGCTATTTCATGTTTCACGTGCAATATCGGTTCAACCGCCAACCGAAGAAACGTAAAAAATAAGTCTACCAACAGATTTCCCCTATGAATGAGAATATTAAATGATAAAATCTCTCAACTTGGCGTAATATACGCTTGATTACTGAAAATCAGCGATAGAGACCCTTCAAATCTATTCTACCCTTATACATTTTATGGGTCTGTGGCAAAACCCGGTTGAATTGTTAGAAAGCGGGTCAGTGGTAAACCTCAGTTTATAAGTTAAAAAAGGCCCGGAGGGCCATGATTTTGTTAACCCGGCACGTGCCGTGCCGGGAATAGCCAGCCCCAATCACATTCCGACCCCGGAGCGGGTCGTACCGCACAGACGCATCATAACATTCATGAACATATTTGTTTACAATTAGTCCGACCCTCTCCGGGGTCGTGGGAGATGTGTGATACTATCCACCCCGCACGCAAGCGTGCGGGGCTAACAAGATATCAGGCCATCCCGGCCTGGCTCACTACTTTCATTAGCTCAACAACTCCCTTTTAACAACCACTTTTTTACATTGACCCATATTACGTCTTTCATTGGGATGTTACAGATTAAAGAAAATCGTCCGTCCTATTCCCATGTGGGAGCAGGACGGACGTGTTTCATAGCCATTTGCTGAAGTCAGCGTTTGCGCACAGGGTCGCAGGTGAGACCCACACCGAGCTTCTTGAAAATCTTATGGTCTACCTCGCCGAGCATCACGGTGGAATGCACCTGACAGCCGTTGAACTGCGGAAGCATCTCAAGAGCACGGCGGCAGTTTTCGTCGTGAGTGCTGAGCACGGATAGCGCCACAAGCACTTCGTCGGTGTGCAGGCGCGGATTGTGGCCGCGCAGATAGTTGAGCTTGGTATACTGGATAGGCTCAATCATCTCCTGGGGAATGAGCTTCACGCTGTGGTCTATTCCGGCGAGATGCTTCACGGTATTGAGAATCAGAGCTGCGCTCGGACCGAGCAGTTCGCCAGATTCGGCGGTGATGATAGTGCCGTCGGCGAGCTCTATCGCCGAGCTGGGTTTGCCACACTTTTCGGCTCTCTCCTTGGCTGCTGCAACAGGCCGGCGGAAACCGGTGTCGATTTTGGCCTGCTTCATGAGCAGGGCAATCTTATTGACTTCGCTGTCGGAGCAGTTGCCCTGAGCGAGATGATTGAGCGAGGTGAAGTAGCGGCGGATTATTTCGTCTTTCGACGCGCGACAACACACTTCGTCGTCGCTTATGCAGAATCCAACCATATTGACCCCCATATCGGTGGGCGATTTGTAGGGGTTTTCTCCGTAGATGCCCTCGAAGAGCGCGTTGAGCACGGGGAATATCTCTATGTCGCGGTTGTAGTTGATGGCGGTCTTGCCGTAGGCCTCAAGATGGAAGGGGTCGATCATATTCACATCGTTGAGGTCGGCGGTGGCTGCCTCGTAGGCAATATTGACAGGATGCTTAAGGGGGAGGCTCCACACCGGGAAGGTCTCAAACTTCGCATAGCCCGCCTCGATGCCTCGCTTATTCTCATTGTAGAGCTGGCTCAGGCACACAGCCATCTTGCCGCTTCCGGGTCCCGGAGCTGTGACGATGACCAGAGGGCGCGAGGTGCGGATGTAGTCATTGTGGCCGAATCCTTCGTCGGAGGCTATGAGGCCCACATTGTTGGGGTAGCCCTCGATGGTGTAGTGATAGTAGGTGGTGATGCCGAGACGCTCGAGACGCTGCCTGAAGGCATCGGCGCTTATCTGACCGTTGTAGTGGGTGATGCAGACAGAGCCGACCAGAAAGCCGCGTTTCTGGAACTCCTCGCGCAGACGGAGCACATCCATATCGTAAGTGATGCCGAGGTCCTGACGCACCTTGTTTTTCTCGATATCGAGAGCACTGATTACTATCACTATCTCTGCGTGGTCCTGTAACTGGGTGAGCATCCTCAGCTTGCTGTCGGGCTCGAATCCGGGGAGCACCCGGCTTGCGTGGTGGTCATCAAAAAGTTTGCCGCCGAGCTCAAGATAGAGCTTGTTGCCGAACTGAGCAATGCGCTCCTTGATGTGTTCGGACTGAATTTTGAGATATTTCTCGTTGTCGAAGCCGTGTTTCATAACGGAATGCAAAGTTACATTTTTCCTTGCATCCGTTCAACCTTTCGAGAGCAAATAATTTATCAACATTTCCCGAAGTCCGGAGATTTCAGCTTCCGCCAGCCTGACTATCTTCCCTGATTATCAGCAATACATCGCCGACATGGAGACGTCTCGTGCCGTTGGGTACTATATAGCGCTTGCCCCGGCGAATCATCATCACGAGAGAGCCCCCCGGGAGTTTCATCTGTCCGAGCGTATTGCCTTGAGCCAAATGAGAGGGGGTAAGGGTAAGTGTATGGAGCGATGTAGGCATCTCATCGGGAAGTTCCACACCAAACTCCGACGGATCGTCTTTAGGCGGTTCAGACAGCCTCAGCTTGCGGGCGAGGGAAATCACTGTAGTGCCCTGAATCGAGAGCGAAAGCAGGGTGACGAAAAACACGATGTTGAATATCTGACCTGACCCAGGCACATTGTCGACCACAGGATAAGTAGCAAAAATAATCGGCACCGCACCACGCAATCCCACCCACGACACAAACAGCCTGGAGCGCATATTTATGGACCGCAGAGGAGCGAGTGAGAGAAACACACTCAGAGGTCGCCCAACCAATATCATGAATACTCCTATGAGCAGCGACACTGCGGCCACATCTATCATCTCATGCGGATTGACGAGCAGTCCGAGCATCAGGAACACCACTATCTGAGCCAGCCAAGTGAGGCCATCCATAAACTTGCAGATACCTCTCAGGTAGGCCATGCGCGCATTGCCTATGGTTATACCGGCGATATAGACCGCCAGATAGCCATTGCCACTGAGCACGGCGGTAAGTGAATATGTGAGAAACACACTCCCGAGCAAGAGAATGGAGAGCATAGCCGTGGCCTGTCCGGCATCCTCACCCGACACCGCCTTCCGTCCCATACGCACATAGATGTGCATGAGCCTGACCGTACCACGGGCCACGAGCAGGCCCATCGCGATACCGATACCAAACTGCATGAGCAGCTGCAGTACCAGGCCGCCGGCCGACAGATCTCCGGGCTGCATTATCGCCCCGATCAGTATGATTGTGAGCATATAGGCCATCGGATCATTTGACCCGCTTTCAAGTTCAAGCATCGGACGTAAGTTGTAGCGCAGACCTACCTTCTGTGATCCGAGAATACCGAACACAGAGGCCGAATCTGTAGACGACATCGTGGCGGCCAGCAATAGCGAGGGCAGAAAGGCAAAATGGATATTGGTCCACGACATCCCTGAGAGCCACCAGATGAACAGACCGGTAAGCAGAGCCGTGAGAAGCACTCCTACTGTTGAAAGCAACAGTCCGGGAAGCAATACCGGACGGATTGACGAGATCTTGGTGCCCATGCCACCCGAGAAGAGAATCACACACAGGGCGGCCATACCGATGGTCTGTGTGGTATGCATGTCGCTGAACTGTATCCCCAGCCCATCGGTGCCAAACAGCATCCCGACAAGCAGGAACACCAGCAGCAGCGGCAAACCTATCCTATAGCTCGATTTTCCGAACATCACTCCGGCAATAAGAAGCACGGAGCCTGTGAGCAGCATGTTTTCAGTCGTCATAATCAATCAGTGTGAGTTTGGTCTTTGAGAGGGAGATCTATTCGGAATGTGGTGCCCCGACCGGGCTCAGACGCACGCACATAGATGCGGCCGTGGTGATAGGTCTCCACGATGCGTCGGGCAAGAGTGAGGCCGAGTCCCCATCCTCTCTTGCGGGTGGTGAATCCGGGCTGGAATATGCGCTTGAAGTCGCGGCGGGCAATGCCGCGCCCGGTGTCTGTGATTTCTATCGACACATGGGTTGATGAGGCGGCACACACAAGGGTGAGACTCCCCTCTCCACTCATGGCGTCGACAGCATTCTTGATAAGATTTTCCATGACCCATTCGAGGAGCGGCTCACACATCTCCACTATGGCTCCGGCCGAGAGGTCTGTCACCGTCCAGACCACCTTGCCCGACACACGGTTGCGCATATAGGCGGCCGAGCGGAGCATCACCTCGCCCACACTCCCCTCTTCCAGACCGGGACTGGAGCCAATCTTGGAGAAGCGTGATGCTATGGCGGCCAGACGCTCCACATCTTTCTCCATCTCAGTGACGGCACTCTCCGCCTCAGGGGCAATGGTGCGGAGATAGTCCATCCATGCCATGAGCGATGATATGGGGGTGCCGAGCTGATGGGCTGTCTCTTTCGACAGGCCAACCCACACTTTGTTTTGCTCGGCCTTTTTTGTGGCCGTCAGAGCGAAATAGACCACAGCGATAAACACCCCCATCACAAGCATCTGCACATAGGGAAAAAGACTCAGGCGCCGCAACAGGCGCGAGTCTTCGTAATAGAGATGCTGCATGACTCCGGGAGCTATCTCAATGCCGATCACGCGCGGACTATGGCGCATCTCGGCGAGCCGACTGCGGAGAAAAGCCTCGTTGGCCGCGGAGATGGAGAGGGGGTCGAGAGTGTCGGCCGGTTCAGGGAGATTGAAATTGCGATGGAGAAGTATGCGTCCGTCTGCGTCGGTGAGAAGCACCGGGATAGTGCGGTTGGCCTCGATGATGGAGAGCAGAAAGTCTACATCGGCGCCGTCGGCCGACTCTGAGGCGAGCCGACGTGTGGCGTCGGCCCAGAGCTCCATACGCGAGCGCTCCTGGGCGGCAAGCTCGCTCACAAGCGACGATGAGAAATATGCAAATATTCCTATCACAGCCACAGCCACGGCCAATAGAATCCATCCGCCCCGGCGGCGCACTGCATAGATGTCCATATCTGAGTCAGACGGTGCGGGGTGTGATGGGCAGCCGGAAAAAGAACCGCGCTCCATCCTTATAAGACTTGTCGGCCCACACCTCTCCTTTTAACAGACGGGCTATAAGGCGGCAAATGGCCAGACCGAGACCATTGCCCTGCATGCCGGGGTCGAGCTTTTCGTAGCGCCCGAAAATCACCTCATGCTTTCCTTCAGGTATGCCTACGCCGGTGTCGGTCACTGCAAAGGTAACTGAAGATGAGTCGGGAGCCACCTCATAGCTGAGCGTGATGAGGCCGCTGGCGGTAAACTTGGTGGAATTCTGGAGCATATTGATGAGCACCTGCTCCACTCTGCGGCGGTCTGTAGCAATGATAAGGTCGGGCTGATTGGACGATGCGAACTTCAGCTCCACTCCGGGCTCCAGGCGCAGCTCCACGCTCTCTATGGCTATCTTACAGATTTCGTGGACAGACACCGACTGAATATTGAGCCGCAATTTGCCGGAATCGATGGCCGAGAGATTGAGCACATCGTTAAGGAGCGACTGCACGAGGTCGATATTGAGATTGACAATATTGGAATATCTTTCGAGATAGGCGCGCTTTTCGTCGTCGACACTGTCGACAATCATCTGGGAGAAACCGGCAATGGTGGTGAGAGGTTCGCTGATTTCGTGGCTGATGTTGGATATGAATTCAGATTTCACCCTGTTGGCCCGGCGGGCTTCATCGCGGGCTTCGGTGAGCTCGGTGCGGCTCTGCTCAAGGCGGTCGCGCTGTTCGAGGAGGTCAACATTGGAGTTGGCGAGGTTTACCGAGAGCTTTCGGGCATGGCGATACTGCCTGTAGACAAAACCTGCCAGAAGCAACAGAATAACCGATGCTATGACCATCACAATCAGCACACGCCTGTTTGACTTAATGGTTTCTTCTTTCATGAGATACTGCACCCTCATGCTCTTATCCTGAAGTCTCACATAATCTCTTATGAGTTTTATCTCACGGTTATTATGGTCGAGAGCCTTGTCTGTGAGGTCTTCAAGACGACGCAAATAAAGCTCCATGGCCTTGATAAGCGTTTCCGAATCGCCAGTGGCCCGGGCTGCCTGCTCGGCAAACTTATAGATTTTCGTCAGGCCCATAGAGGTGAGTGCGCCAGGCTTGTCGAGATAAGGTTTAAGATATGGAAGCGCCTCGTCATAGCGTTTCATACCCATGAGATAATAGATAGTGGCAAGGTGGTTAGACTCAATGTCTTTCTTCACATCGGGGTCTTGTTCGGCAAGGTCGACTATGCGCTGATAGAAATCTTCTATCTCTCTGGTGCTGAGAGCCGGGAAATTGCTGAGAATGCGTCGGTAGGAGGTGTAGCGGTTGGTGTTGTAGTTGCGGAATTCTCTGCCCTGCGCCAAATATTTCTCCTGAAGATTATCCATTATAGCGAGCAGGTTTTTGTCGGCCTGCACGGCTGCGTCATACATCCTGCTGTCTGTAAATGTCTGTGCTGTGCGGGTGTAGTAGAGATTGCGGATTGCGTACTGATCTTTTGGAAGTGAGCTTATGAGCACTTCGAGACGCAACAGAAAATCTTTCAGCAGTTCGCCGTGGGAATCACGACGGATGTTGATGCAGACAGTGAAGAGGTTTTCTATTTTTTCATAGATACTGTCGGATGAATTGGAGGAGTATGCTTCAAGGGCTTTGTGGAGATTTTCGCGGCGCTCCTCTTCGGGCATCACTCTCGACCCGCTGATTTCCCGCATCAGACGCACGAATGTGAGCCCTTCGTTTTGGTCGGGTGACCCCGGGAGACGCTCCATCTCTTCCTCTACACGCCGCTGAATAGAATCGTAGCCGAGATAGAATGAAGCCATCTGCTCAAGCAGTTCGATGCAGGCTTTTGTGTCGCCGGCACGTTTGGCCACCGGATAAATCACCGGGTGAAGCTTCTTCTTTTCGGCTCGGGTGCCGAGATCATAAAGATCGTAGAGGAGATTAAGACTATCTGCCGGAGTGATTGCGCGTGAGAGTGCGCTCTGGAGGCTGTCGACTGTGGCCTGACTGTGAGTGACGGCCGCCGCAGAGCATACAGCCGAAAGAAAAGAGATGATAAGTGTGATGAATATCGGGCGCATAGTAACGAAAGTCTGACGTTTGTCTAATGTCTCCGCAAAAATAATAAAAAACATCAAATCAGCAAAACGGTTTTTATAATGGCCCGGGGCAAAAAAAGAACGGCTCTTTCGGGTGTGGGTCGGGGCGCATGAGACCGACGTTTCAGAGCGATGCACGCGTCGCCCCTGCCGGTGGAAATCGAAGCGGCTCCCGGATTGTGCCGGAAGCCGCTTGCTATAGATTGGAGTGAGGCGTGGAGAGCCTCAGAGGTTTATTCAGGGTTGTTGTCGCGACGGGGGCCATGGTTGCCTCCTTCACGACGGGGACGGTCGCCATCACGGCGGGGCTGCCGGGGACGGTCGCCATTGTTGGGACGACGCTCGCCTCGGGGAGCGCGCTCACGCTCTACATAGCCTTCGGGCTTTGCCTGAAGAGCTCGCATAGAGAGTCGATATTTGCCTGTCTTCTTATCTATCTCGATGAGTTTCACCTCAACGGTGTCGCCCTCCTTCAGACCGGATGCGGCCATGTCGTCAAGACGGTTCCATGAGATTTCGGAGATGTGGAGGAGACCGTCGCGGTTGGGCATGAATTCAACAAACGCGCCGAATTCAAGAATCGAACGCACCTTGCCGGTGTAGACTTTACCCTCTTCGGGGAGTTCGACGATAGCGTTGATCATTTCGAGAGCTTTGTCGATAGAGGCTTTGTTGGAAGCGGCAACCTCGATATAGCCGCCTTCGTCTATTTCGTCGATAGAAACGGTGGCACCGCTGGCTTCCTGAATGCCCTGGATCACCTTTCCGCCCGGGCCAATCACAGCTCCGATGAGCTCTTTGGGGATGGTCATGGTGACGATACGGGGCACATGGGGCTTGTAGTCTTCGCGGGGGGCAGGGATGGTCTGCGAGATGATATCGAGGATGTGGAGGCGTCCGTCGCGGGCCTGCAGGAGAGCGCGCTCAAGAATCTCGTAGGAGAGTCCGTCGCACTTGATGTCCATCTGTGTGGCGGTGATACCGTCGCGTGTGCCTGTCACCTTGAAGTCCATGTCGCCGAGGTGGTCTTCGTCGCCGAGGATGTCTGAAAGCACGGCATATTTTGAACCGTCGGCATCGGTGATGAGACCCATAGCGATACCGCTGACGGGCTTTTTCATCTTCACGCCTGCATCGAGAAGGGCGAGAGTGCCGGCGCAGACAGTGGCCATGGATGAGGAGCCGTTGCTCTCAAGGATGTCGCTGACAATGCGGCAAACGTAGGGGAAATCATCGGGGAACATACGCTTAAGCGCACGATGGGCGAGATTTCCGTGGCCAACCTCGCGGCGGCCCACACCACGCACGGGCTTAGCTTCGCCGGTTGAGAAGGGGGGGAAGTTGTAGTGGAGCAGGAAGCGCTCGCGACCCTGATTGATCACGTCGTCCACAATCTTTTCATCGAGCTTTGTGCCGAGGGTCACAGTGGAGAGTGACTGGGTCTCGCCACGGGTGAACACGGCCGATCCGTGAGGGCCGGGGATATAGTCGACCTCACACCAGATGGGACGGATGTCGGTGGTCTTGCGGCCGTCGAGACGGATGCCTTCGTCGAGTATGCAGCGGCGCACAGCCTCTTTCTCAACGTCGTGATAGTAGCGCTTTACCAGCGGGGTTTTCTCGTCGCGCTCTTCTTCAGGGAGCGATTCGATATATTCTTTGCAGATTGCTTCAAACTGCTCGGCGCGCCAGTGTTTGTCGGCACATCCTGCCTGAGCAATCTTATAGGCTTTGTCGTAGCACTTGTCGTGAACATCCTGACGAAGAGCCTCGTCGTTGACTTCGTGACAGTATTCGCGCTTTGCTATGCCCACTTCCTTGGCGAGCTCAACCTGAGCGAGACACTGCACCTTGATGGCTTCGTGAGCGGCCTTGAGGGCAGCGAGAAGGTCGGCTTCGGAGACTTCGTCCATCTCGCCCTCGACCATCATGATATTGTCGTAGGTGGCACCGACCATGAGCTCCATATCGGCGCGCTCAAGCTGGGAGAATGTGGGGTCAATCACAAATTCGCCATCTACGCGGGCCACACGCACCTCAGAGATGGGACCGTTGAAGGGGATATCGCTCACAGCTATGGCAGCCGATGCAGCGAGACCGGCCAGCGCGTCGGGGATATCCTCGCCGTCGGTGGAATAAAGGGTGATGTTGACAAAAGTGTCAGCGTGGTAATTATCCGGGAAAAGAGGACGGAGCACACGGTCTACAAGACGTGCGGTCAGAATTTCATAGTCGGAGGCACGTCCCTCTCTTTTGAGGAAGCCACCGGGAAAACGTCCGAAAGATGAGAATTTTTCTTTGTACTCTACCTGAAGGGGCATGAAATCAACTCCTTCGCCGGCCTCCTTGGCGGAAACCACTGTGGCGAGGAGCATGGTGTTGCCCATGCGCAGCTCTACCGCTCCATCCGCCTGCTTTGCCAGCTTACCGGTCTCGAGAGTAATCTCGCGACCATCGGGCAGGGCGATGGTTTTTTTGATTGGTTGTAACATAAAAACGTTTGTATGCTTGTAAAAAATATGTCAATTTTCGAAAAGTAGCACAAAGTTAGCAAATTAAATTGACAAATGAGTAAGGGGGCTGAATTAATTTGCATCGTCGGGGGGCGGGCTATGGAGATTTTGCCAAAAATGCTATCTTTGCAGGGTGAAACAAGTGATGCACATAGTGGCGCTGCGGACGGTGAGATATAACGATTCGCAGAATATACTCACAGCCTACTCGCGCGAGACCGGGCGGGCGGCGTTTCTCCTGCCGGCCGGCGGGGGCAAGGAGGCTGTGAGGCGACGGTGTCTGCTGCAGCCGATGAGCTTGGCCGAGATTGTGGCTCAGGTGACCCCCGGGCGAGAGATAAGCCGCTTGGGAGAGGTGAGGCCCATGTTTGCGACCCACGGCATAGCGGCCAATCCGATAAAGACGAGCGTGGCGCTGTTTCTGGCCGAGGTGCTTGGCGTGGCGCTGCGCGAGGGGGGAGCGGATGCAAGGCTTTTTGACTTCATAGCCCACTCGGTGAGGGTGCTTGACGCCACTCCGACACAGAGCGCGGCCAATTTCCATCTGCGCTTTCTCTGGGGGCTGGGCGAAATGCTGGGCATAGCGCCCGACACCGGAAGCTATCGCCCCGGAATGGTTTTCGACATGACCGACGGCACATTCAGGAGCACTCCCCCGCTCCACAACGATTTTCTGATGAGCGATGAGGCGCCGGGGGTGGCACGACTCGCTCGCATGACATATGCAAACATGGGGCGGTTCAGAATGAACCGTACGGAGCGCGACCATGTGCTGGAGCTGATGATGCGCTATTTCTCAATCCACCATGCCGACATGAGTGGCATAAGAAGCCTTGAGATATTGCGAACTCTTTTTCAATAAACTTCCAGCTTTATAGTTTATAGCGGAGAATCACGAAACCTTCTTCAGGAGACTGGGTCAGGGCATAGAGACAGGAATCATCAGGTGATACGGCTATTCCGGTAACATAGCGGTCAAGAGTAATATCTTTTACTCTATTGCCTTGACGGTCGAAAACTCTGACTTTATCAGAACCTATCATTTTATTATCTTTGAAAAAGTCAGTCTCGCGAATCTCTTTATCAGGCAGGCCGCTATGGAGCTCATAGGCGTAGCTGTCGGATAGAGACAGGTCTATGGTATAGTACTTGGAATCGGAAGTGGAGGCTCCCTGAGCATTGTCGGCATCAAACTGAATGACGTAGATATCGTTGGGGTAGGCATCCTCAAACGAAGAGAAGTCAACTTTGCCATCATTAAGGTTGGCAAAGATACGCACATCGGCCTCATTGCAGAAAATCGCCCCGAAATCTCCAGCAGGACTCATACGAAGCATGGATTTATAGAGCATGGCATTAGCTGCATCGGTGAGGTTCTCGTCTACGAGGGCTTTGTCGGGGAAAGGAATATCAGTCTTAAGCAGGCTACCCTCCGGTGACAGCACAGCTGCCATACCGAGAGAGGTGAAGTTTGCCGCAAAATAATTGCCATCTGCCAGACGACCGATTCTCCCCATAAACATAATGCTGTCGTTGGACGCTGAAGACATATCGAAATCTTTAGCCAGTTGGGGAGATGGAGATTGGAAATCGGTGATGCGCAAGATTTTATTCTTTCTGAGGTCAGGCGCATAAAGAGACGCATTGCTGCGTGAGAACTGCACATTGGGCACCCAGAGCGCAGCCTCAGGCCCTTCACCCTTGGGGAGAATATCAATGCAGTGCTCGCCCTGCAGGGTGAACAAAGAAATCAGAGTGTCGACTGAATTATCATTGGTCACAATAAAGTCGCCATCGGTCACGGTCATAGAAATGGGTTTACCCAGAAGCTCATCGGGAATAAATGTCTCGGAGGTAAGTAAAATCTCCTCAGGCTCACCAACAGATGGAGCTTTTTTGCATCCCGAAAAGAGAGTGACAACAAGGAGCACGGATGGCAGAAGTTTAAGAGTTCCTTTCATTTTATAAATAATCTGGTATATTAAGTTATATATTTACGGCAAAGATAATACTTAAAAAAAATCTCAAAGAGTTAAGCCGATTTTATGCTAAAATCCCGTCAGCAGTAGGACTGGAGGGTGTGGAGGATGTGGCGGGCGACGGCTTCGTCGGTGTTTGGGCCGATGACCAGCGAGGCCTCACGGAGCACTTCGGGCATGGCGTTGGCCACGGCGACGGCTTCGTCGGCTTCGCGGAGCATGGGGAGGTCGTTGAGATTGTCGCCGAACACGGTGATACGTGTGGCTCCACACTGCTGAGCAAGGGAGCGTATGGCGGAGGCTTTTGAGACTCCGGCCGCGAAGATTTCGAGCACTCCGGTGAGGGGATTGTAGTTGTCGGGGTAGGCTGATATCTCGACTTCGGGAATGAGGCGGAGGCTGGAGGCCGCGCGAAACACTTCGTCTACCGGACCCATTGCAAGGAGAAATATGGTTGAGGGAAAGGAGTCGGCGAGACCGCAGGGTTCGTCGAGATGGAAGCGTTTGAGGAGAAGTCCGGTGCGGTCTGCCACAAAGCGGCTCTCTTTAGCCGAGAGGGGTCCGTTGTGGTAGACGTGGAGAATGGAGTCGCGGCCGAGAGTGTAGATAAACGGATTGATATTAAAGGAGCGGCAGAGGTTTATGGCAGCAGTGGCAGCCGATGGGGAGAGCATACGGGTGTTGATATAGCGGCGGTGCCGGCGGTCCCAGAGGGCTGCGCCTGTCATTACGATGGCGGGTAGACGGGTGAATGTGTGGCATAGCAAGCGGTCGACCGTGGCAGGAGTGCGTGCAGTGGCCACGGTGATGAGAGCGCCGCGATGGGAGAGGTCGGAGATAATGCGTGCAGACAACGACGGCACTCTCCCGTCTGAATCGAGAAGAGTGCCGTCGAGATCTGTCACAAAAAGATGGGTCCGGGCAGCTTCCGGAAGCATATTTTCCATGCAAGCGGTCAGGATTTAATAGACCATTCGAAGCCATCCTTAGTGTCCTTGACATCAAATCCTATCTCCGAGAGGCGATTGCGGATGAGATCGCTTGTGGCCCAGTCTTTGCGGGCTTTGGCTTCGGAACGGATCTGGAGCAGGAGGTTGACCGCGTCTTCAAATGGCTTACGCGAAGCGGAGTCAGCAGCGGAGGATGAGCCGATTTCGGTGCGGATGCCGAGGATGTCTGTCAGGAAGATGGAGAAGAGCACCCGGAGCTTATCGATTGTGGCGGCTGAAGCAGCGAGCTTGCCGTCGTTGATGCGGTTTATGATACCGCATGCCTCGAATAGCTCGGCGATAACCATAGGGGTATTGAGGTCGTCGTCCATAGCTTCATAGCATCGTGCTATGATAGCGTCTACATCTATGGGCTCCGAATCGGCTTCGGCAGGCTTCAGCTTCTGCAGACGCGCATAGCCTTCGAGCAGACGGCGAAGAGCTTTTTCGGCTGCCTGAAGAGCTTCGTTGCTGAAGTCTACTGTGCCGCGGTAGTGAGCCTGAAGAATAAAGAAACGCACGGTCATGGGAGAGTAGGCCTGCTGAAGGAGAGGGTGGGAGCCGGTGAAGAATTCATCGAGGGTGATGAAATTGCCGAGCGACTTGCCCATCTTCTGCCCGTTGATTGTAATCATGTTGTTGTGCATCCAATAGTGGACAGCATCATGGCCGTTGCGGGCCACCGACTGGGCTATCTCACATTCGTGGTGGGGGAATTTGAGGTCCATTCCACCGCCGTGGATATCGAAGGTTTCTCCGAGATATTTCTCTCCCATCACAGAGCATTCGAGATGCCAGCCGGGAAATCCTTCGCTCCATGGAGAGGGCCAGTGCATGATATGCTCGGGAGCGGCTTTCTTCCAGAGGGCGAAGTCGGCGGGATTGCGCTTCTCGCTCTGGCCGTCAAGCTCGCGGGTAGTGGCGAGGAGCTCGTCGATATTGCGTCCGGAGAGCTTGCCGTAGTGGTGGGAGCTGTTGTAGCCCGGCACATCGAAATATACCGATCCTTCGCTCTCGTAGGCATAGCCGGCATCGAGAATCTTCTTGATATATTCAATCTGCTCGATGATGTGGCCTGAAGCATGAGGCTCAATGGAGGGGGGGAGCACGTTGAGTTCGTCCATAGCCTTGTGGTAGCGGTTGAGATAGTGCTGCACCACTTCCATAGGTTCAAGCTGCTCAAGGCGCGCCTTCTTGGCTATCTTGTCTTCGCCGGAATCAGCGTCGTGCTCAAGGTGGCCAACGTCTGTGATGTTGCGCACATAGCGCACAGAATAGCCGAGATGACGGAGATAGCGGAAGAGGATATCAAATGTGATAGCCGGGCGGGCATGACCGAGATGGCCGTCGCCATACACAGTGGGGCCACACACATACATACCGACCTTACCGGGATGGATGGGGACAAAGAGTTCCTTGCGTCGGGAGAGGGAATTGTAGATTGTGAGGTTGTTGGGGCGCATGGCAGACGGATTATGACGGTATGCTGTTTATTTTTTCTCGAATACGAATGTTGATTTTGCAATCTCGTTAGTGTTGATCACGTGGAAAGTGACCTTGGAACATGAGGGGAGATTCCACACATCGGCGATATTGAAGCTGGCGAAGGAGGAAACGTTTGATGTGCCGAATTCGGCTGCAGAGTTGGTATAGACCATATAGAGCTGCACGTCGGAGCTATTGATGGTGGAGGGATCGGCGAGGAGACGGAAGGTCATGTTCTCGGTGGTGGAAGGCACGAGCGCAAGGAGGTTGAGCCATGTGCCGGTGCGGATGACATCTTGCACGTAGATGCCCTGAGTTGACTCCCAGTCAGCAGGACGGTTTTCGATCTGGGTGTTGATAGTGGGGACACCGATGGCGGTGAGGAGGCTGACAACGGAGTTGTTGGTAAGGGTGGTTCCGTTGTTGAGGTTGAACACAATGTAGACGCGATCGCCCACCTTCACCTTTGTCTCATCGATAGTCTGGTTGGAGCGGATGGTGATTTTTTCGCCATCGTTGATTTCCTGATAGGTGAATACAGACTGCCCTTCGATGTTGCCCTGGAAGGTAACGATATTGGCAACCTGGATGGTGTTGTCGCTGTTGTCGCTATTGCAGGAGTGGAGAGTGATGGCAGCAATCGCAACGAATAGGATGCTGAAGATTTTCTGTAGTTTCATGTCTGATGATTGATTTTTATTGCTTTGTGTTTATTTTGATTGTTAAGGAGATTATATCAGGGGCTGAGGACGGGTGTCAATTCCGGTGATCCGTCCGTCGGCCATCATGATACGGCGGTCGGCATCGGCAGCGAGGTTTTCGTCGTGGGTCACAATGACGAAAGTCTGCCCCATGTCACGCCGAAGGTCGAAAAAAAGCTTATGGAGCTCGGCACGGTTGCGGGAGTCGAGACTGCCGGAGGGTTCGTCGGCAAGAATGACCTTCGGACGGCAGACAAGGGCTCTGGCCACTGCAGCCCGCTGACGCTCACCGCCGGAGAGCTGGGCGGGGCGATGATCGGCACGGGGAAGGAGCCCCATATAGCCAGCGAGTTCCCGAGCCCGGCTGAAAGCTTCCTTGCTGGAGAGACCGCCGATGAGGGCCGGCAGAGCCACATTCTCGATGAGGGAGAACTCAGGGAGAAGCTGATGAAACTGGAAGACGAATCCGATAGTGCGGTTGCGGAAGCGTGCGAGAGCATCAGCCTTCATGGCAAGGGGGGCTTCACCATCAAAAAGGAGCGAACCTGAATCGGGGCGGTCGAGAGTGCCGAGAATCTGCAGAAGTGTGGTTTTACCCGCTCCGCTGGGCCCTACCACCGACACAATCTCTCCCTGCTCCACGGTGAGGTCTATACCTTTTAGCACCTGGAGATTGTCGAATGATTTGGTGATTTGTCTTGCTTCAATCATTGAGAGGGGCGGGATATGTGACAGCAGCCAAAAGCGTCTTCCTTGCAAAGGTGCAAAGATAGCAAAAAGGCACATATCGGCAAAGTCCCTTAATTGTATTTCACATTTTGCCGCAAAAGTACACAAAAAACCTCCGCAACACTGGCTGCAGAGGCATAATAACGGTTAAAACAAAGAATGTGGGGCGGTTCAGGCAGTGAGAGAAGCTGCAAGAGCAGCAAGAGTGGGGGTGTCGGTGGTGTGCATGCGGCTGCGGATAGTGACGACCGGCTCAACAATCTCCATACCGGGCATCTGGCCGAGCATCTCGCGCATGGCTTTGGCCGCCACGGGAGCCCATGAACCGTTTTCAATGAGTCCGACCCTACGGTTGCGCAGACCTTTGATGCGGAGATGATAGAGGAAATGGTGCATGGCAGGGAAAAGAGCGCCATCATAGGTGACAGAAGCCAAAGCAAGAGTGCTCATGCGGAATGCCTGAGCCACAGCCTCGGAAACATCCTGACGGCAGAGGTCGATAGTGGCCACTTCATATTTGCCTTCGGCACGAATCATGTCTGCGAGCCGCAGGGCAGCTTGCTCGGTGCCTCCATAAACCGAGGCATAGGCCACGAGGACACCCTGAGTCTCGGGGGTGTAGGTGCTCCATTTGTTGTAAAGGTCAATATATTGGGAGAGATTATCCTTAAGTATGGGGCCGTGGAGAGGAGCAATAGCCTTTATATCGAGTGTGGCCACTTTTTTGAGCAGGGTCTGCACCTGAGGGCCATACTTGCCAACGATATTGGTGTAGTAGCGGCGTGCCTGGATGGTCCAGTCGGTCTGACCATAGGAGAGGGCGCCGAATGTGCCGAAAGCGTCGGCCGTGAAAAGCACTTTATCGAGCGAATCGAAGGCAATAACCACTTCAGGCCAATGAACCATTGGGGCATTGAAGAATGTGAGGGTGCGTCCTCCGAGGTCGAGCGTGTCGCCCTCTTTCACGGCTATAGAGCGGCCTGTGAGGTCAATACCTTCGAAAAACTGCGGAATCATATCGAGGGCTTTGCGCGATGCCACCAGTTTGAGGCCGGGATAGCGGAGGAGGGTGCGGGCTATATCGGAAGAGTGGTCGGGCTCCATGTGGAGCACCACCAGATAGTCTGGCTCAGAGCCGCAAAGAACGTCGCTTACGAGAGCAGACCATTCTTCTGTGCGACGGCTGTCTACTGTGTCGAGAAGAGCGATCTTTTCTCCCTTGATAATATATGAATTGTAGGATATTCCGGTGGGGACGGGATATTGATTTTCAAATAAACCGAGATCTGTGTCGTCGACACCGACGTAGGAGATGGTTGGGGTAACGGAAGAGCAGGGTTGCATAG
>JAAVDA010000023.1 GCA_014802045.1 Bacteroides sp. | reverse complement strand
TTTCTTGTTCCCTGGACCTGGGCTGGCGAGGGCTATCAACAAGAAATGCGCAATCTTGGATTCAAGACTGCCGCACTTGCTTTAACCGACAACACAGTCAGCATTGATGATCCTCGTCTTGCAGCAGAGCCACGTCTCGCGATGATTATGGGCACCGAGGGTGACGGTCTGCCGCAAACGACAATCGACTGCGCAGACTATACGGTCAAGATACCGATGAGTCATACAGTCGATTCGTTAAACGTTGCAGCTGCAGCTGCCGTTGCTATGTGGGAGCTTCGTGTCAGAGTTTGATTTTCACGCCTACCTGGAGAAGTCCTTGTGCGCCGAATCCAAGTTCGCCGAACATTGATACGTTGCGGTTGATACCGACCTCTGCACCGACCGGCACGATCTGGAATGCGCAATACGATTTCGTATAGCTGTCATCATTTCGCGGTTGCATATAAGAAAACTCAACGCCGAGACCGAGTTTTGCATATAGTGACACAATCGAGTTGCTGTAATAGTGATAGCGGCCGTTAAGCATTACTGCGTGATAAGCGATATTGCTGTGGTCGGGGCCGCCTTTAGTTGTAGTGCTTGAGAATGTATATGACGGGCCAACCCAAATTTTTGGCGCTACCTTGAAATTAACGCCGGCGTTAAGAGCTCCCCAGGCGCTATTGACGTGCTTCCAGCCGTCGTGCATATCGGTTGCATCCATTTGAGTGTAGGCTCCGTAAGAAAGTGTGAGTTCTGTTTTCTGAGCATTGGCGGCTGAGACTGATGCAATAATCACGGCCAGCGAAATGAAAAGTTTGCGTAACATAATAGTAAAAGCGTAGAATGGTGTTAAAAATGTAAATAATTGTAATCAAAACACCCGACGCGAGAATATAGTTCATAACCATGCATGAAATAGCACTTTGATAAAACGATAATCCGTTTTCATTCGAGAAAAGAAGCAGACGAGTTTATTGAGTCGCTGAAATGACGATGGATAATAAAATGCAAGCCCCTTAACTAAGGTTAGCTAAGGGGCTTGCTCTGAGCCGCGAGTGGGACTCGAACCCACGACCTTTTCGTTACGAATGAAATGCTCTACCGACTGAGCTATTGCGGCTTGAAGTATTTTTGCAGTGCAAATTTACTAATTATTTATGAGTTGGTTGCTATAGGTGAATTTAATTTTTGCTTCGTCAAATAATATTTTTGTAAGTGTCGGAGTGGAAATATAGGGTGTAACGCCTGTCACAGTTGAAGTTACGCCGTAATAGTAATCACTGTTTGATTCGGTAATCACATAAATAGGAGTAAGCACAAAAGTGTAGTCATCGGGTGTGATATCTTCTTTGTCTATGAGTGACATGAGATATGAACGCATGCTGCCGAAATAATATCTTCCGTTGGTTGAGTCATAGTCAGCGTAGAAAGATGTGGTCTGGTCAGGCAGACTGTTGTTTTGGAAAAACTCGTCTTTCTTGTTCTTAAGCACCATCAGCATGCTTGGAGCCGGGCCAAAGTTAAAGTCATTGGCAACGGAGTCTACGGGCAGTGAGAATGTGAGGGTGTTGATTGCCGACTCTTCGGTCTGGTTGGCTTTATAGGCTGCAATTATGTCGCGGACGGGAAATTCAAATTCTACGTCGTAGCCTGTAGGAGACACAACTATGTTTTCGCCTTTGTTGACGAGATCGGTTACGTCAGAAGATAGCGTAAGTCCAATATTATTATTGGTAATAATCTCAGGAGTAACGGCAAAGTAGTTGGCCATGGCTGTCTGGATTGAGTCTGTACCGTCGTCTTTCTTGATAGTGCGGTGATAGTAGGCTCGCATAAGTGTGTTGGAAACCAAAGTCAGGCGGCCGCTGCCGTAAGAGTTACGGATGTAGAGTCCTTTGAACACATTGTTGACAAATGCTGTGGGAGAAGAGAAGTTCACAGGATCCTCAAGATAGGCGCTATAGAATTCGCGAGCGAGCTCGACCGGCAGATTCACGGAAATTGTGTGATAGGTAGCGTTTTTAAGCGAGTCTGATTCTCCGAGTGTTGAAGCGTTGTAAATCAGTGAGGCTATTTTCTGAGATGGGTCATAATAGCCTTCGGGGTTGAAGTCGCTGTAAATCGGGTAGGGCAGTTCGCGGTTGAGTCGATAGATATCTATACCCATCGGCGTAATCGAGTCACCTACGAAATTACCATGATAAACGGCCATCATCAGTTTGAGTGAGTCGATAGAGTTGACAGTCACATCAGTGGTGTCGAGAGACATAGAGGGCATAAATTGAGTGACAACGTCGCTTGAAAGCGAACCGAAGCCTTTAGCGTCGATGCGACCGAGCAGTTGCAACAGAGTGCGCGACTGCACGGCTTTGCTTGCAACCGGCCTGCCGGTGACAGTAAATGCTGAGTCAACCGATATTGTAATTTTTTCTTCTACGATTGACGAACCGATGGGCGACTGGGAGTCGTCACACGATGTGATAAATATTGCTGCCAGAGCGGCGGTTGAGGCTATGATTGTTTTAATTTTCATGTCGGTTAATCGGGTTCTATCGACAAATCGATTTTCTAAATTTTGATTGTAGACCTAACAGTTAATTATAATGAACGATAGAAATCGAGATAGGCCTGTGCATAATTTTCTTCACCGGGATAAGCCAGGAAGGGTTTGCCGGATTTGATAGCGTAATCAATCAGTTCCTGGTCAACAGTCGGTGTGCTTTGCACAACGGCGTCGGCATAGTCGATTGCAATCTTATTGATTTTTTTATAGTCAATATCTCCTCCGGTGAGAGACTTCAGGTCTTCTTCGGTGAAGCCGTCCATCAGCAGTTTTTCAACCATGCGTGGGTCAAGCGTACCGTCGAAGTTTTTGTCATAAAGCGAGTATACGGTTTTGGTATTGACAAATGCCGGATCGTCGGCATACATTTTCTTAAGGTAGAGTGGGGTAAGCGCCGTTACCCAACCAGTGCAGTGTATCACTGACGGCTCCCAGCGGAGTTTCTTAACAGTCTCCACGACGCCACGCACGAAAAAGATGATGCGCTCATCATTGTCTTCCGGTGACAGATCAGTTTCCAGACCTTTAGCAGTGTGACGCAGGAAGTAGTCATCATTGTCTATAAAATAGACCTGCATGCGAGAGGGCTGCAGGGTAGCGACCTTGATGATAAGCGGATGGTCTGTGTCGTCAATAACGATATTCAGACCGGACAGCCTGATTACTTCGTGGAGCTGGTTGCGTCGCTCGTTGATAATGCCGTAGCGAGGCATGAAGGTTCTGACTTCAACTCCGGCTTCCTGAATTGCCTGAGGCAAATTGCGCCCGAAGAGTGAAAGGTCACTGTCTGCGAGGTAAGGAGCAATCTCCTGAGAAATGAAAAGTACTTTATTGACGTCCATTATCTGTCCTTAGTGTAATATTTAACGCACAAAGTTACGAAAAAAAAATGAAAGTTCGTTAGAAACAGTCTTGTAACATGACATTTGTGTTGTTAAAGAGTGTGAGTGAAAAAATATTTTGTAAAAAAGTGTGATAAAATTTTGCAGAATTGAGAAAACGTTGTAACTTTGCACTCGCAAAACGGCGGGATAGCTCAGTTGGTTAGAGCGTCGGATTCATAACCCGGAGGTCCCGAGTTCAATTCTCGGTCCCGCTACAGCAAACAAAGAGGCTGTCTAACAACCGAAGTTAGGCAGTCTCTTTTTTTGTGCAAAAATCAGATTATTCAGGCGGCATTTTTTCTCCAACGTATATGAGTTGTGTAATCGCTTAAATGACGTCTCAAAATAAGCTGTATTGCCGGCTCATAAGACAAAAATCGGTTCAAAAAAGAGGATTTTGCCCATGCGAGGGCTAGTTTCCTCAGATTATGGGCAAGAGCTTTCAGACCGAACTCGATTTTCGCTCCGGTCAGCCCCTTGAGCCTGAGTCGTCTGAACTTGCCACATTCCTTGATCTGTCCGAACACGGCTTCCGGTTCGATAGGACGCATGCTTCTGTGTTTGAGACCTTGCTCTCCCGTAAGAAGTTCTCTCGCTCGGGCTTTATAATCGTCAAGAGTATGGTTTACTTCTATTTGCCTGTCGCGCTTTGATTTATGACATTGCCCCCTGAGTGGACATCCATGGCATCGACTAGCTCTGTAAATACTGACCGTCTGTTGATAACCGCTTGTAGTATAACGCTTTTCCTTGCGTATAAATCTCATCTTCTGTCCCATCGGGCAGACATAGAAGTCTCCGTCGGGATTGTAAAAAAGATTGGATACACGGAACGGATCGTTGCGGTAACTGCATCGCTGCTCGACATGGAACATGTTGTACTTGACATACGGGGTCATACCGTTACGGAACATGTACTCGTAGTTCTCTTCCGATCCGTAACCGCTGTCGGCAACGATCTCCTCGCTCTGACGGCCGTATCGGGTTTTGAAAGATTCCAGATAGCTGATCATCGTCAGCGTATCGGTAGGACGCTGATAGATGCCGAAGTTGGTTATAAACTGGTTTTCAGTGGATATCTGCGCATTATAGCCCGGTTTGAGCTGACCGTTGAGCATGGCATCCTCCTTCATGCGCATGAATGTGGCCTCAGGGTCAGTTTTGGAGTATGAGTTGCGGTTGTCCATAGTGGCAAGCTGCTCCTTGTATCGGTTCAATCTCGGCACGGCATCCGTCCGTATCTGTTTTATTGCCTTGCGTTCCTCCTTGCTGAGTTTATCTGCATCGACCTTTTCCTTGATACGTTCAACTCTCTTGATTACTTCTTCGGCTGTAAGTTCTTCTGACACTGGATTCTCCTGATTTTCAATGGCGTGATTCTGCTCTATCTGGCTGAGCAGTGCCTCGGTCTTCGCTTTGAGCCTGGCATCGTGTTTCTCAACCGAACCACGCCATACGAACGTGTACTTGTTGGCTACCGATTCTATCTTGGTACCGTCAATATACTGTACTTTCAACGACACAAAACCTTCTTCATGAAGTAATTCCACCACTTGGGTGAACACCGCATCAAAACCCTCCTTCAACCGTTTGCCGCGATAATAATTGATTGTGCGGAAGTCTGGACGTTTCATTCCGGCAAGCCACATAAAATAAATGTCTCTTTTCAGCAGTTCCTCGATGCGCCGCGATGAATATACATTGCTCAGATATGCGAACACCAGCACCTTGAGCATCATCTTGGGATTGAAAGCGCTGTTGCCACCTCCACGGTAGGTTGAGAGGATATCGCTGATGTCTAGCCGGTCTATGACCGAGTCGACAACCCTTACCATATGATTTTCGGGAACGAGTTCGTCCAATGACGGAGGAAGAAGCAGATTCTGTTTTCTATTGTCGGATTTTATTGCTAACTTTGCCATGTTATGTTGTGATTATTAGTGATTTATGTGCAATCCAAATTTACTGAAAATCTATGACATGACAAAGGCTTTCGCGCTGAATCTCAGCATGAAAGCCTTATTTTTTAGAGTTTAATTTATGAAAAGAGGCCGTCTAAACTTGTTAGACAGCCTCTCTCTTTTTTTAATAATGATGTGCAGCATGGAAATTTGGTAATTTCGTTGCGAGACTCTAATTTTGCAGATTATGAAAAAGTATCAGATGATAATATGGCTCGCGGCTATGGTCGTGGGTGTGGGAGTGGGACTGCTCCATATAGAGGCTGTCAACTCGGTGATGACTTTCATCGCCACAGTGTTTACCCGTCTGTTCCGTCTTCTGGCTGTTCCGACGATTGTTCTGGCAGTTGTCACCACGCTTGCTTCTCTCGGCGGAAGAAAAGAGGTGGGAAAGATGTTTCGCACCACGATAACATATACTCTGCTCACCACCACGGCTGCAGCGGCGGTCGGACTGGCGCTGTATCTGATTGTAGCACCCGGCAATCTCCCGGCATCGGTTGTAGGGGCG
>JAAVDA010000022.1:101893-136122 GCA_014802045.1 Bacteroides sp. | reverse complement strand
GTTTGAATCCTGTAGGAGTCACTAAATTAGTTAACACGCGATGGCTCCTTAGCTCAACTGAATAGAGCATCTGACTACGGATCAGAAGGTTACAGGTTTGAATCCTGTAGGAGTCACTTAAGAAGGAGCATTTTCGGTTGTGAAAATGCTCTTTTTTTTACATTTCAGCCCCCCTCTTTGAAGACAAACCACCTTACTCAACTCAAACGAACGACACTCTTTCATGGAAAATTTCAGACTATGTTCAGTTTCTTCACTTCGAGATAAAAGTTTTTTCATCCCGAACTACCAGCGAGGATATAAGTGGGAAAAAGAGCAGGTTGTTGATCTTCTCAATGATATTGAGGATTTTATGAATGCCGACCACGAAAAGATTGGCGAAACATATTGTATCCAGCCTCTTGTGGTGGGTTACACAGAGGACAACAAAACCTTATTAGACAAAATCAAAGAAACCGACTCTCTTGCCGAGATACAACATCTGCTTGAAAACAGAAGCCTTGAAGTTATTGACGGCCAGCAACGCCTTACCACCATATTTCTGATTCTCTCGGCATTAGGCATCAACAAACCGGATGATAATTTCTACTCCCTTGAATATGAAACCCGCCATGGGTCTTGGAACTACCTGCAAAACCTGAGCATCCCTGACCACCGGGCAGAAATTCTCAAGCTAAAGGATCAAAATGAAGATTACTACCATATGCATGAGGCATATGAAACCATCAGAATCTGGTTTTCAGAAAAAGAGACAAAAGAGCAGACCTTCAAATCACGTTTTTCCAAAACCCTGCTGACTCAAGTGAAATTCATATGGTATCATAGCTTAGACCCTAATCCGGTTTTGGTTTTCAGGCGTTTGAACGACGGAAAAATCGGACTTACAGACGCCGAGCTAATAAAAGCATTCATACTTCATTGCGACTATGACGGAAGAAAAGCCATGTTTGAGCGAGCGGCCGAATGGGACACATTTGAATATCAGCTCCAGGATGATGAGTTCTGGTTATTCATGCAAAACGACATTGACTATCACAAACCTACACGCATAGAATGGATTTTTGACTTGATTCGCAATAACGATTTGCTCCGTCTTTCAGAAACAGACAGCAAATATAAAACCAGATTAGGAAATGACAATCACAAGACTTTCAGATATTTCGACCTTTTTATAAGGCATAATAAAGAAATCGGATTAGAAGAATGTTCAAAGATTATCTGGAATAAAGCCAAGTCTATTCTGAATGCTATCTCCGAATGGTATTCAGACAGCACCCTCTATCACCACGTTGGCTATTGCATCCATCAAAAAGAGGGTCTATTGATAAAGCTTTATGCCAAATGGTCTGAACAAGGGATGACCAAAAGCCGGTTTCACACATATCTCCGGAACTTGATTGCCGGGGATATACTTTCGGGCTGTAACGACCTCTCCGCAAGATATCAGGAAAACGAAAAAAGAAAGTGTCTTCCACTGCTTCTTCTCCACAACATTGAAGAAGTGCTATGGCAAAATCGGAATCTCCGAAAGGAGCAACGGTTTGGAATGGGAGCGTTCTATCGGTTTCCATTTCATCTCTATAAGAAAGAAGAGAGAAAAGGGTCAAGAAACGGATGGGAAATAGAGCATATAGCTTCAAACTCCGGAGATGCCGACGATGCAAAACAAAAAGCCTATTTTCTGGCGGCGGCAAAGATTGGAATCAACAACGACAACATATTGCTCAAAGAAATCGAACAATATGACGAATCTTCCAATGACAGTCCGGAACAATTTTCTATTCTCAAACAGAAAATTGCGCATCATCTAAAGGAAGAGGAATGGTCTGAGGATGACAAGAACATGATCTGGAATTTCACCCTTCTTGATTCCGGCACGAATCAAGAATATCAGAACGCGGTCTTTCCATTCAAACGCCTTTATGTAATCAACAAGGAAGACGGAATCAAAACAACCATGAAACTTGACCCTCAAACCGGAAAGGCGCTAATTGCCACCACTCAACAAGCCATATCTTTCATACCTCCGATTACAAAAAAGATTTTCACTAAAGCTTTTTCCAAATCTCCCAACACTCTCATAAGCTGGACTCACGATGACGCAAAAATGTATCTTTTGGATTTAGAGCTTAAAACCGAAATATACTTGCCAAAAGCCTATCGATGGCTTCGTAAACTTCGTAAAAATACAGACATTGACGAGCAATCGTTTTTAGCCTGCATCTCAGAATCCGATCTCCCAACTATTGTAAAAGTTGCAAGAGAATGGAAACCAATTTTATTTGTCACCACCAAAATCCTGAAGCTTATCAGCAGTATTTAAGCATGAGACACACACTTTGGACACTTCTCAACGAGAAAACAGTTGAAATTCCTATCTTCCAACGCGATTATGCTCAGGGCAGACCCGAAAAAGCCATACTGCGCAGAGATTTCCTCAAACAGCTTATCGGGAGTCTATCTCACACAGTTTGCAATCCTCATCAAGGGAGCCTTGACTTTGTATATTCATTTGGCGAAACACCCCGCGAGGCCAACCCTCTTGACGGACTGCAACGCCTCACCACTCTATGGCTGCTTCACTGGTATGTTGCCATCCATGCCTTAAAGGACGACAAACTAACCGGCGCTCTCAATATATTGTCTAAATTCAGATATCGCACACGTCATTCCTCAGCTGATTTCATAGACTCGCTATGCAAAACAGAGCATGTCAAGTCGTTGGTTGGTGCAGGAAACATTTCAGAGGCTATCAAAGACTCCACTTGGTTTGTCAAGTCATGGCTGCACGACCCCACTGTGACCGGACTTCTGACAACTCTGGCCGGAACAAATCACACTGAAAAGGTCGACGCAAATGGCATCCAGCCAATTCTCGAAATGGAAAAGCATAACTTTATGCAAATATGGGAAAAACTCATATCCCCGGAATGCCCTATCTATTTTGACCATCTGAACATAGAAAATATAGAGGTGAGAACTCCCGACATTTTATACATTAAAATGAACGCCAGAGGAAAAGCCCTTAATCCATATGAGAAATTCAAGGCTCAATGGATAAAAAGCATCACAACACAACAGAGCAAGGACGAAGCCTTTGAAATTTCGCGACTTATCGACACTGACTGGAGTGAGATTTTCTGGGATAAGAAATTGAAAACTAAAGGGATTGACCAGCGAAAGATGGCTTTCTACACCCGTTTTTACCTCTGCCGGCTTTTCGATGCCTTGAATGATTCAGTAAACAATAAGGACCATGCCGGCAAACAGCTACGAGCCAGCACCGTATATGCTAAAGAGAATAAAGAGGGATATGATTTCGAATTTAACGGGCTGGATGATTTCAAAATAGCCAATCTACCGATCGCCAAAGATAACACTCAGATTTCATCTTCACTCCTTGGCTCATCTTCATTATCACTGCTGAAAAGATTGTTTGAACGGACAAACATACTTCTTACTCCCGAAAGCATATCAGGCTTCATACCGCACTACTCATCTCATTTCTCATTCCTGCCGGTTTTGAAAGACGATGACAAAAAAGATGCCGAAGGTCACTTCTATGTGAGATCGTTGTCTATTAACGAACAGGTCATGTTTTATTCCATGGTCTGCTACCTGACAAACTCCAAGAACCCCAACGAGCAATCTCTCAAACGCTGGATGAGGGTGTGCTGCAACATTGCCGAAAACACAAACCACAACTCCGAAACCTCTACCCATCTGACTATTATCGAAAAAATCAGAGAATTTGCATTGCATGACTGTGATGACATTCATTCTACTCTTGTTGCAAAAATCCATTCGGATTATATGCCGAAATCAGCTTTAGAACAAGTTCTGCTCGAAGAACGCCACAAAGCCGCTCAGATACTGGAAGACAACAGTTTCGAAAAGCAAATAATCGAAGCCGAAAACTTTGCATTTTTCAATGGCGCAATCCGTTTCCTCTTCTTAAACAGCAAGGAAGAGGTTGATTGGAGCACGTTTAATCAGAAATTTAACACCGCCAGGCAACTGTTCTGCCGGGAAGGCCTCACTGAAGAGGCTAAGAATAAAGATGAGGCGGCCAGAAAGCTAATATCACATTGCCGCCACTGGTCACACCAGATAGAAAAAGAAATCTATCTATTTTCTCATTCCGCAACAAAATGGCGTGAAATTCTTCTCGACCCTGCTTATACCGAACCGCTTCATCAGTTGCTGCTCACCAATTCCTTCGCTCCCTCTCCCATATCCCTGACCGACACCGACCCATATCGTCAAAACTCTCATTACATTCTTATAAAAGGAGGCTATCTCAGCTCCATAAACACCGCTTATAGAGACCGATATTTTATCAGATGGTATGATTCGGGCATGTGCTTATACCTGCGCAGTAGAAAAGGCGACACCTACTTTCTTGCCTCCGACCGTCTAACCGCCATCACAGCTCTGACAGAACAATTTGCCAACTCCACTGAAATAAAAGTATCACCCCCACAGAATGGTCAGTTATATTCCAGAGCCGAAAATTTCTTCATAGAATATCGTGGATATGAATTCCGACTACAGCACTGGGGATATACCGACATGTATGACAACAACCAACGGCTTCAGGACATTGAAGCCCTCACCGGCAGATGTAGTTTTGAGACCTCACTGATTGACCCCTCAAAAGGCCTATCTGAGGCCGATATAAAGAAAGTGCTCGATGAGTGCATCGACTATTATGAGAAATGGCGCAACAGCATTCAGACCAAAGATGGCAACCTATATCCAAACCACGCATTATAGCTCTTCCGCAGCATAAATATCCCTATCTGCGGAGGGGGAGAATCAGACGGCCAGAGCGATGTTGTGCTTTTCGGCAAGGCGGCGCATATTGAGGATAGCATAACGCATGCGGCCCAGAGCGGTGTTGATGCTCACATTAGTCACCTCGGCTATCTCCTTGAACGACATATCTTTATAGAAACGCATCTCAAGCACTTCGCGCTGACTCTCGGGAAGAGCTGCCACGATACGGCGCACATCGTCTTCTATCTGGATGTTGCACAGGAAATCTTCTACCGTGCCGTCGCAAAGCTCGCGGCGATTGAGCACATCCACCTCCTCATTGTCGGCCGAAACAGTGTTTTCCGATTTCTGCTGACGGAAATAATCGATAATCAGATTGTGGGCAATTCTCGACAACCATGCGCCAAAACGGCCGCTCTCGCTGTAGCGCCCCTGCCTTATGGTCATTATGACCTTTACGAAAGTTTCCTGAAAAATATCGTCGGCCACATCATTATCGCGCACAACAGAGTAGATATATGAAAACACACGCTGCTGATGGCGCTTGAGCAACACATCAAAAGCTTCATTCCGTCCGTTTGCATATTCCGCTACCAGAATCTCATCTGGCAGAGAAGTCAAATCACGCATAACTATTCTAATATTTAACGTTTTAGAGTAGCGATGTTTCGATAGGCGATAATGATTTGCAGTTAATAGAAAGATTTATTGCTTCTACCGTGAGCATGAATTCTAAACTCACAGGGTATGCAAAATTAAGCATTTCGCTCCGATGCGCCAAACACTGACAGGCTTTTAAGGAGGATTTTAACACTTGTAGTCACTCTAAAATCATACGATTTGCCAAATTCGTGAGAAAAAATATGAAAATCCAGATACAAATCTATTACAAATGTGTTACAATGATACAAACACGTCAACTATTATGAAAGCCATCACACACATTACAGCTATATTAGCAGCTATTATTTTAGCTGGAAACCTTACGAGAATCAACGCCACAGAGGGTGTTGAACCGCTCACCTTACTCCCCCTCGAGAAGACAGAGCTCAAACTGAAATCGCCGGCTCTTCCGGCTGTCAGGGAGATTGCCGAAGAGATTCCGATGTCAAAGAATTTCAAGCCGGCTGTGACACTCAATATCTACGACCTGCCCTATTCGCGCACACTGAGTGTGCCCAACTGGGGGCGTCTCTGGGGCAATACCGCCGTGCTTATGGCCGGCGGAATCACCACGATGGTGATTCTCGAAGCTCTCCCGGAGGAATCAACCGCATGGAACCGTGCCGAAAATTCCAAGACTCCCCTTTTCAAACGCTGGCTCCGCCATGTGAAAGAGGGGCCGGTGTGGGACGGCGATAAGTTTATATTCAACTACGTGCTCCATCCCTATGCCGGAGCCGCCTACTATATGAGCGCGCGCAGCTGCGGGTTCAACTGCTGGGGCTCTTTCCTCTATAGTTTCTGCATCTCGACATTTTTCTGGGAATATGGCTTTGAGGCTTTCAACGAAATTCCATCGGTGCAAGACCTCGTGATCACCCCCGTGGTAGGCTCGCTCATGGGCGAAGGATTCTACCTGATAAAGCGTCATATAGTTGACAATGGCTACCGCCTGTTTGGCTCACCTGTGCTGGGTTATGCCGTGGCTTGGCTTTGCGACCCTGTCAACGAAACCATTGGCTACTTCCGCGGCTATCAGCGGAGTGCCAAGCGCTACATGAAATCGCGCCGTGCCGGCGAAGGATTCTCAGGCCACACATGGATGATGCCTGGAAAGAGAGGTATGGAAGCCGGTTTTTCCATCTGCTACAACTTTTGACACCCTCCCGACCACTCCTCTCTGAGAATAATTAGCTAACTTTGCATGCTAAAAACTCCTAATCTCTTCTTAAATTTCTCACCATCATAAAAAGATATCGCATCATGTTTCAACGCCCCACAATATTCACCACTCTCCTCGCCGCCGTTCTGGCCGCTGGCTCACCAACCTTATCAGCCCAGCAGGTAGAGCCGATAAAATTCGGCGATTTCGAGCAGTGGGTCACCCGACATATCACAGAATCAGTTGTGATCGGTGGTCATCAGAAGACTCTCTATGAGGTTGGACCTACAGCTATAATAGACGAAAACATACCTTATCACAACCTCGGCGGCTCCCCCTGGGCTACGAGCAACGTCTATGCAAAAGTGTCGGGAGTCACGAAGGCTTCAAACGCTGTCTATCCCCACACACGCCGCCCCGGCAACAAATGCGTGAAACTCTGCACCCAGATGGACAATATCAAGGTGCTCGGACTGATAAACATGAATGTGATGGTGGCAGGCTCGATGTTTCTCGGAGAGATGGTAGAGCCTATATCCAACACCAAAAATCCATATGGCAAGATGGAGATGGGCATACCCTATACCAAGCGCCCCAAATCTCTTGTGCTCGATTATAAGGTAGACATGCCCATGACCGACACCCGCGTGAAGTCCACCGGATTCGGCAGTAAGAAAGTGTTGCCCGGCAGAGACCAGGCAGTGGTATTCGTGCTGCTGCAGCGCAGGTGGGAAGACGCCGAGGGTAATATTCATGCCAAGCGCGTGGGCACCGGAGGTCAGCTGTTCACCCAAGGAAGCCCCTGGCTCAACGCCCAGCATATACCTATTACATATGGCAACGTGTCGGCCGACCCTAAGCTCAACTGGTTGCCGCTGCGCACAGGCGACAATGCCTATTATGCCCGCAACTCGAAAGGAAAGCTCGTGAAAGTGGAAGAGGAGGGCTGGGACTCTGCCGATGCCACCCCTACTCACGCAATCGTGATGCTTAGCGCAGGCAATGGCGAGCCTTATGTAGGCACCGAAGGATTAACACTTTACGTAGACAATGTAGGCTTCGGATTCTGACATCCGCAACATTTCCGTGACTTCCGGCAAAGGAAATTACGGAATTTTTTCTTTAATTGCTGAAAATATACTACCTTTGCGGCAGTTAATTCCAACACTTACTCACAAACAACCAAACAAGTATGGAACCTCGAAAACTCAAAATCAGAGACTTGACTCTCCGCGACGGCCAGCAGTCGCTGTTTGCCACCCGTATGAGCCAGCAGACCATCGACCGACTGCTTCCGCTGTATGAGAACGCAGGCTATTACATAATGGAAGTGTGGGGCGGCGCTGTGCCCGACTCAGTGATGCGCTATCTCGGCGAATCGCCCTGGAACCGCCTGCGCCGTTGCAGCGAGGCTATGAAGGGCAAATCGCTCCTCTCAGCCCTGTCGAGAGGCCGCAACCTGTTCGGCTACGTGCCCTATCCCAACAGCGTGCTCGAAGGTTTCTATAAAGAAGCCATAGACAACGGCCTCAACGTGATGCGTATTTTCGACGCACTCAATGATATCGACAACGTGAGAGACTCCATCGGCATGATCAACCACCTCGGCGGAATTGCCGACGGAGCCGTGTGCTACACCGTAGACCCCAAAGACGCCACCGAAGAAAAGAAAGGCTTCGGCGCCAAGCTCAAATCTATATTCGGCGGACAGAAAGCCCCCGAAAAGATATTCACCGACGACTATTTCGTGGAGAAAGCCCTCGAGATGGAAGCCCTCGGCGCCAAGATAATCACCCTGAAGGATATGGCCGGACTCGTCAATCCACTCCGCGCCGCATCTATCATCTCCAAGCTCAAGAGCTGCCTGAAGGTAGATGTTGACTTCCACACCCACTGCACTCCCGGCTACGGACTCGCATCGTCCGTAATGGCTATGCTCCACGGCGTAGACATCCTCGACACCAACATCTGGTGGTTTGGCGGCGGATCGGCAGCCCCGGCCATAGAGCTCATCTATGTGTTTGCCAAGCGCATGGGCATTGAGGTAGACGTCAACATGGAGGCCGTGGGCAAAATCCGTGCCGAATTGCTCGGTGCCCGCAAGGAGCTCGCCGCATTCGACCTCGTCAAGGAGATGCCTATCGAGTTTGACCCGCTCACCGACACCCTGCCCGACAACATCAGCCGTCTCTTCGACGAAGCCATCGAGTGTGGTCGACGCGAAGACGAGGAGGGAATGCTCCGCGCATGCCACGCCATCGAAGAGTATTTCCACTTCCCGAAGCCCAACGAGCTCGTGAAAAACGCCGAGGTGCCCGGTGGCATGTACTCCAACATGGTGGCTCAGCTCAAGGCTCTGCAAGCCGAGGATGTGCTTGACGAAGCCATGGCTCTCATCCCCAAGGTGCGTCGCGATGCCGGCCTCGTGCCCCTCGTTACCCCCACCAGCCAGATTGTAGGTAGCCAGGCTGTGTTCCTCGCGCTCGACCGCAAGAAAGGTAATCCCGACTACTCCAACACCTCCAACCAGTTTATCTCGCTCATCAAGGGTGAATATGGCAAGACACCAGTGGCCATCGACCCCGAGTTCCGCCGCCAGATCACCGGCGATCCCACCGAGAAGCCTTATGACGTCACGGCCTACAAGAAGCCCGAGAATCCCGTGCTCGAAGAGTTTGGCGGTGTGAAACTCGCCTCCAACAATGAGGAATACCTGCTGCTTGAGCTCCTCCCCTCCGTGGCCAACGGATTCCTGCGCAAGCAGCGCGAGGCCGAATTCAACGCCCGTCAGGCCGCCGAAAAGGCCGCCGCTCCGGCAGAGGAGGTTGTGGAAGAGAAGATGGAGCCCATCACCGGCGAAGTGCTCTCAGGACCGATGCCCGGCACAATCCTTGAAATCGACGTGGCTCCCGGCGACGCCGTGAAGAAAGGCCAGAAACTCCTTGTCTACGAGTCGATGAAGATGGAAAACGACGTTGAGGCCGAACACGACGCTGTGGTGAAACGTATCTTCGTGAAGCCCGGCGACCGCTTCGCCGCCGACGCCCCCCTCATCGAGTTTGCCGACTGACCCGTCCCTCCCCACAAGGAGGCAATATAAGAAATCCCCGCATGGAGGCTGCCCATCATCCCGATGGCGCAGCCTCCCCTCTTTTTATAAGTACAATCTCAAAAAAATCACTACCTTTGCATATATAGTAGCGCTGAAAAATGGAATACCCTTTGATTTCGGAATATCGCGAGGCGATTCTTTCCGCTGAAGACAATTTCAGTGAACTCACCTCACTCCGCCCCGTGCTCGACAGCCACGGTGACCCCGTGATGTCAAGCGGCAATTTTGCAGTTGTCTTCAAGATGAAAGATGAGACCGACGGCAAACTCTACGCGGTGAAATGCTTCATCAAAGACCAGAAAGGACGCGATGAGAGCTACCGGAAGATTGCCGATGAGCTGGAGGTGATATCGTCGGCCTACATTCTGCCGCTTCGGTATCTCGAAAACGAACTGTTTGTCGACTCCGCCCAATGCACCCGCGAGGAATTCCCTGTTGTGGTGATGGAGTGGGTAGAGGGTGAGACACTTGACGCCTACCTGAAGCGCCATCTGACCGATAAATATGAGCTCGGGATGCTTAGCTATCGGTTCAACCGCATGGCGGCGTGGCTGCTCGCCCAGCCGTTTGCCCACGGCGACCTGAAGCCCGACAACATCCTTGTGCGCAAGGATGGCTCTCTCGCGCTGGTTGACTACGACGGTATGTTTGTGCCCACCATGAAAGAGGAGCGGGCCAGAGAGATCGGCAGCCCCGACTATCGCCATCCACTGCGCACAGACTCCGACTTCAACGAGCATATCGACGACTTCACGATTGCCGTGATTGCGCTCTCACTCAAAGCGATTGCCCTTGACCCGCAGCTCAAATCCGCCGCCACCGGTGACACCATGCTCCTCTCAGCCGACGATTTCCGCTCTCCCGCTGATTCTGCCATGCTCAGGGAGATACAGAAACTCACCAACGACACGGAGTTGGATCTTCTCTCAGGCATCTTCTACATCGCCCTCTCTCAGAACAGCCTCGCTTCCCTCTCATTCCGGCTCTTCATGACTGCTAAGCCCAAACAGCCGGCAGCACACAAAAGAGTCGCCTCCACCCCTCCCGAAAAAATAGACACCACCTGCACAGAAGAAGACATCAAAGCCGGCGTCGCTGATGAATATGGCGTAATCTACAGCCCCGACGGCAAGCGCCTCCTTTATTACCCGGATTGGAGCTCTTCAAGAAAATATTCTATCAAATTCGGCACACAGATTATCTGTGACAGATCTTTTCAATATTGCACTGCGTTACTGAGCGTGACAATACCCAACTCAGTGACCACTATCGGTGACAGTGCTTTTGAGTGCTCAGCACTGCAGAGCGTTACAATACCTGACTCAGTAACAACTATCGGAAACGGCGCTTTTAGTTATTGCTATTTTCTGCAGAGTGTTACAATTCCAAACTCTGTGACTACTATTGGAATAAATCCTTTCGCCGGATGTTTCGGAATCAGTATTTCTCTAAGCGCTAAATCAAATTTCAAATTAGTATCTAATAATTTCTTGACTGACTCTAATGGACTACTTATTGCCTATATAGGTAAACGTGAAAATGTTACGCTACCCAAATCAGTAACTGCCATCGGAAATAGTGCTTTTGAGTCCTCAGCACTGCAGAGCGTAACAATTCCCAATTCAGTCATAAGTATCGGTGACAACGCTTTTAGAAACTGCACGTCGTTGCTGAAAGTCACTTTACCAGACTCGGTGACTACTATCGGTGATACTATTTTTAGAAATTGCTCGGGGCTGAAAAACGTGACGATATCAGACTCAGTAACACATATCGGCATAAATCCATTCGCAGGCTGTTCCAATATCTGTATTTCCCTAAGCCCAAAATCAAATTATAAATTAGTCTCTAATAATTTCTTGATTGATTCTAATGGGCTACTTATTGCCTATATAGGTAAGTCTAAAAAAATTATAATTCCCGACTCGGTAACGACTATAGGTAACCACGCTTTTCATTCCTGCAAGTCGTTGCAGAACGTGGTAATACCTAATTCCGTGAAGACTATCAGTGACAGTGCTTTTTCTTCATGCTCGTCACTGCAGAGTGTGACAATTCCTGACTCAGTAACTACTATCGAGGAATCTGCTTTTTATTTGTGCAAGTCTCTGCAGAACGTAACGATTCCTGACTCAGTAACTACTATCGGGGAATCTGCTTTTTATTCGTGCAAGTCTCTGCAGAACGTAACGATTCCTGACTCAGTAACTACTATCGGGAAATCTGCTTTTTATTCGTGCGAGTCTCTGCAGAACGTAACGATTCCCAACTCTGTGACTACTGTAGGAGACAGAGTTTTTGACGAATGTACGGCTTTGCAGGGCGTAACAATTCCAAATTCAGTGATAAGTATCGGTGACAACGCTTTTAGAAACTGCACGTCATTGCTGAAAGTCACTATACCAGACTCAGTAACACATATCGGCATAAATCCATTCGAAGGTTGTTCCAATATCTGTATTTCCCTAAGCCCAAAATCAAGTTATAAATTAGTCTCTAATAATTTCTTGATTGATTCTAATGGACTACTTATTGCCTATATAGGTAAGTCTAAAAAAATTATAATCCCAGACACTGTGATGACTATAGGTAACCACGCTTTTTATTCCTGCAAGTCGTTGCAGAACGTGGTAATACCTAATTCCGTGAAGACTATCAGTAACAGTGCTTTTTATTGGTGCTCGTCGCTGCGGAACGTAACAATTCCTAACTCAGTAACGACTATCAGTGACAGTGCTTTTTCTTCGTGCCAGTCGCTACAGAGCGTAACGATTCCTGACTCAGTAACTACTATCGGGAAATCTGCTTTTTCTTCGTGCTCGTCGCTACAGAGTGTGACAATTCCCAACTCAGTGACTACTATAGGTAACAGTGCTTTTTCTTGGTGCTCGTCGCTGCTGAACGTCACTATACCCAACTCTGTGATGACCATCGGATACAATACTTTTACGTGCTGCAAGTCGCTGCAGAACGTGACTATACCCAACTCTGTGATAACTATAGGAAGCGAGGCTTTTTACTGCTGCAAATTGCAGAACGTGACTATACCCAACTCTGTGACGACTATCGGAGACGGTGCTTTTCAGATGTGCTCGTCGTTGCAGAGCGTGACAATACCAGATTCAGTAACGACTATCGGCATACATCCATTCGCAGGCTGTTCCAATATATGTATTTCCCTGAGTCCGAAATCTAGTTACAAATTAGTATCTAACAATTTCTTGACTGACTCAAACGGGTTACTTATTGCCTATATAGGTAAGTCTAAAAAAATTATAATTCCCGACTCGGTAACGACTATAGGTGACCACGCTTTTTACAAATGCGAGTCGCTGCAGAACTTAACTATTCCCAACTCTGTGACTACTATCGATTACGGGGCTTTTGAGGACTGCTCGGCACTGCAGAACGTGGTAATACCTAATTCTGTGACGACTATAGGAGCCTGCGCTTTTAGTAAGTGCTCAGCACTACGGAGCATAACAATAGCTGACTCTGTGACGACTATTGGTGATTACGCTTTTAGTGATTGCAAGTCACTGCAAAGCGTGAATATTCCAAAATCAATCAAACATATAGGTGAACGTGCGTTTCCGGATGGAGTTTTAATTGTGAGGTATTAATTTTGCGAGATGGATTTATGATAGTGATTGAATCGAAACGTAAGAAAATAGAGAATATTCTCAAGAAGTATCCGGAGGCGATTATTGCGGATGTGACAAGCAACGCCAAGGATGGCCTGGTGAAATTGAGTCCGTTTTATCCTCACGGTGGCATTCCGGTGCCGTTCAGCGACGGAGCGACTGCCGAGTGCGTAGAGGGGATATGGCAAGCGCTGAAGGTGTTTGAAACCGAAGGCATCGATCCGACCATGCTGAGAAACGGGACGATGAAAAACCTGAAGCGCACTGTGAGAAAACATGGAAAAGTCCTGGGACATCAGAAAGGGATAGCCGGCAGAGAGATATTAGGCTATGTAGAGGCCAAGCATCAAATCTATATACCGACATTCAGATGGGTGCTGGAGAATAAGGTTGCCGACATAATAGAGCGGCTAAGAATAGCTGCTAAAGATAAGACCATAGTGCTCCTCGACTACAATACATGTTGCGAGGTAGACAGCCCGACCAAACCTCTCTCGCACGCCTATCTCATCAAGGCCTACGTGGAAGGGATATACCCCTACGAATCTGAGAACAAAACAAAAACCGAGGCAGAAGAGCTGACTCTCCCTTTTGACGACTAAACATTCACAGCCATGGCAAAACGCAATGATTTCCAGAAATTCAAGGAGCTGATTGACAAGCATAATATCAAGAGACTCTACCATTTCACCGACCGCGACAATCTGAAATCTATCATTGACAACGGCGGCCTTTACTCGTGGGCAGACTGCCAGGCAAAGGGAATACAGATTCCCAAGCCCGGAGGGGGTGATCTCTCCAAGTCGCTCGACAGAAGAGACAATCTGCAAAACTATGTGAGGGTGAGCTTTGTCACCGAGCATCCGATGATGTATGTGGCCATGAACGACGGGCGCATCACAAACCCGGTGATTCTTGAAATAGACCCGGAGGTAATCTTTGAGCAGGAGACTAAGTTTGCCGACCGCAACGCCACGCGCAACGGCGCTAATGTAGGAGGGACGATTGAAGACTTCAAAAAGATACACTTCGCATCTCTCAAGGTTAGAAAACATTTTGACCTCGATGCCGACGAACAGCAGTTTTATCAGGCGGAGGTACTCGTGAAAAATTTCATCCCTCTCGAAAGGATTCTCAATATCGGTAATTTCGGAATTACGATTCCCTCTGTCAGCCGGCAGATTCAAAGCAAGGTGCCCTACACAGCGCAGATCACACGCTCCACTCCAACGGCATTCATATTTCTGCTTGACCATTCGGTGAGCATGAGGCAGCAGACCACGCTCATGGGAGAGACGATGGCAATGTCGGAGGCTGTGGCAAGGATTGTCAACCGCCAGATAAATGAGCTCGTGCTCCGCTGCATAAAGGCTAATGAGGTGAGACACTACTTCGATATCGCCGTTGTGGGCTATGGCGACAGCTCTTACAGCGCCTGGGAGGGGAACCTCAAAGGACGTGATTTCGTTTCGCCGCAGGAGCTGCGCGACAACCCCTATAAACGGATTACAGTCAAAGAAGAGAAACGCACACGCAAGGGAGTGGAGCTTAAGGAGGTGGAAAAGGTGCAGTGGATTGACCCGACCCACTCAGGGTCATGGACTCATTTCCACAAGGCTTTTGACCATGCCAAGAGGCTACTTGAGCAGTGGATGGAAAAACACCACGACAAGGACTGCTATCCGCCGACCATAATCCACATAACGGACGGAGTGTATAACGGCGCTACAAAGGAAGAGATACAGCAGAAAGCCAATGAGCTGAAATCGATGTTTACAAACGACGGCAATGTTTTGCTGTTCAACATCCACATCACTGCCAATAACAATGGCGGCCTGACTTTCCCGAAATCGAGAGAAGAGCTGCAGGGCAACTCGTATGCCATGGACCTGTTTGACATCTCAAGCCTGCTGCCGCTTCGCTATAATGAGGAGATCTGCAAACTCAAGGCCACAGATGCTACGGTAAGGCATAGCGCCATGGCTGTCAACGCGGATATGTCTACCCTCATAAAACTCATGGATATAGGAACCCCCACAAATATCAGTGCCTCAAAATGATAAAGACCAGATGCATTACCATCAGAAAACCGGAGAGGAACGCACTAAATGAAGATGCGGCAGAGGCCCGTAGAAATATGATTGCAGTGTCGGATGGAGCCGGCGGAGGAGGACTTTTTGCCGACAGATGGTCAAAATATCTTTTGCATAATCTTCCGACAGAACCGATTACGTCGGCAGAACAGCTTGATGAGTGGATAGGACGGATATGGGAAGCATATTACGCAAAGGCTGAGCAGTCGGCAAAGAAACTTGGAGGCATGGCGCTTGACAAGTTTTATGACGAAGGATCATTTGCCACCCTTGCGGCAGTCTGGAGATTACCGGATGGCATCTGCCGATGGATGACATATGGTGACAGCGTCGTTTTTCACTACAATTACAAGACTAAAAGATTAAGCCATTCATTTACCGCTTTGGCTGATTTCAACCGGCCTCCTCACTTGATAAACTGCAAGGACGAGCTGAATCTTTCAGGATTCAAGTGCGACGAGTTCAGAATGACCAATGAATCCTTTGTATTCGTGGCAAGTGATGCTTTGTCTCATTATATTCTGATGATGTATGAACTTTCCATGCAAAATGAATATGCGTCAGAACTATATGATGCGGTATCAGCAGCATCAAAAAATAGCAACATAATAAAAAAAGGTATGAGTCTGCAAACCTTCAAATTTGAAAAAGAGGTGATTGACAGACTGCGGAAGGCCGTATACGATAAGCACTATTATAAGAAATGGCTTGGCTCTCTACAAGAGAAAGGACTATTGGCTCTTGACGATTACTCTCTGGCAGTAATGTATGAGTGATTTGCATCTGAAATTAGAGCTGCATTTTTACAGTATCACAATGGACGTAAGTGATACTGTAAAGTGATACTGTAAAATGAGACGGATATGAGGTTTTGGAGTTGCGTTGGTGAGTTTTTGCTTGTTAGGTGGTTATTCAACAGGCTAAGCCGAAGGAGTCGGACATATTATTGGGAAGAGGAAAAGGAAGCTGACAATCCTTACTCTGAGTCTGATTGCGGTAGCTATAGCAGTTCTGTCTCGTGGGGCACAACGGACGATACGGATTATGACAGCTCGTCTTATTCATCATCAATTGGCTTGGATGATGAATGTGATTCTCCTGCCTACGACGATTTTCACGAGGAGCAGGATGACTATGATATGATGGATGACTTCTGATGGAGAACGTCGCATCTCCGACGCTCAATAATTTACCCGTCTTCCCTATCCCCACATTCCGCTACGCTACATGTCGGGTTTCCAACTATTTACGCTTCTCCGAAGCGTATCAAGGAGCACCGTAGACTTTTGCTACTGAAAACAATCTTACACTCGGGTAGTTTTTTAACAATTCAACCGGCTTTTGCAGCTGACCCCTAATGACCCAGACTTGGCGTGGCTGCCAGGTCGTGGCGCGGAGAGGGCCGGGTGTGGGAACGGTGTCCGATATAAGTATTCAGGCTCTTAAGCGGTGCTTAAGAGCCTGAACTGCTTTTGCTTTAGTCGGGGTGACTAGACTCGAACTAGCGACCTCACGCCCCCCAGACGCGTACTCTAACCAACTGAGCTACACCCCGATTAGGTTTCAAAAGCGATGCAAAGTTAGGGGGAATTTTTGAAACATGCAAGTGTTTCGATAAAAATTTCACTTATTTTTGCTATTTAGTTGCGTTTTTCAATAAATCAGCCCTATTACGAGCATTAGTAAACATACATGGGTATAAAATAACCCCTTAAATTTACAGAAAATAACACCACTACGCCGTGAGCCCCCACCACCCGGAAATGCCTTCAAACCGGCATACCTTAATTAATATAAGAGGGTCAAAAATTTTGCCATCCGCCGAAAAAGCATTAATTTTGTATGCCCTAAGAGAGGGGTTGCCTATCCTGCCTGAGCAGAGGCAATCGACCAATCATTAGCTTAAGATTTTCCGACTCATAATATAAAATGGCAGAAAAACAGGAAGAATACAGCGCCAGTAATATTCAGGTGCTCGAAGGACTTGAGGCCGTGCGTAAGCGTCCGGCCATGTATATAGGCGATATCAGCGAGAAGGGACTCCACCACCTTGTCTACGAGGTTGTGGACAACTCCATCGACGAGGCTCTCGCAGGATTTGCCGACCATATCGACGTGACAATCAACGAGGACAACTCAATCACCGTGATAGACAACGGCCGCGGCATACCGGTTGACATGCATGAGAAGGAGCATAAGAGCGCTCTCGAAGTGGTGCTCACGGTGCTTCATGCCGGCGGTAAGTTTGACAAAGGCAGCTACAAGGTGTCGGGCGGTCTCCACGGTGTGGGTGTGTCGTGTGTCAACGCGCTCTCCACCTATCTCCGGGCCGAGGTGCACCGCAACGGCAAATGCTATGTGCAGGAATATTCGTGTGGAAAGCCCACTACCGAACTTATGATTACCGGTGAGAGCACCCACACCGGCACCAGCATCACCTTCAAGCCGGACGGCTCGATCTTTACCGTCACCACCTACGACTACTCCACCCTGTCAAACCGTCTGCGCGACCTCGCATTCCTGAATGCCGGCATCACCCTCACTCTCACCGACCTGCGCGACCGCAACGAAAAAGGAGAACCCCGCAAAGACACTTTCTTCTCTCGCGAGGGTCTGCTTGAGTTCGTGAAATATATCGACTCAAACAAAGAGCCCCTCATTCCGAGTGTGATTCATCTCAACACGGAGCGTCAGGGCATACCTGTGGAGGTGGCACTCACCTACAACACCACCTTCAACGAGAGTGTGTATTCCTATGTGAACAACATCAACACTATAGAAGGCGGCACACACCGCACCGGATTCCTGCGCGGACTGTCGACAACGCTCAAGAAATATGCCGACGACAACAAGATGTTTGAGAAAGCTAAAATCGAGAGCAAAGACGTGTCGGCCGGCGAATTCACTCAGGGCCTCACAGCCGTTATCTCGGTCAAGGTGATGGAGCCGCAGTTTGAAGGTCAGACCAAAACCAAGCTCGGCAACAACGAGGTGATGGGTGCGGTGCAGGTGGCTGTGAGCGAAGCTCTCCGCGACTTTCTCGAAGAGCATCCCAATGAAGCCCGCGCGATTGTCAATAAAGTGATTCTCGCCGCCCAGGCACGCAAAGCCATGCTCGATGCCCGAGCAAAGGTGCTCCGCAAGACCCCTCTTGCCGGAGGCGGACTCCCCGGCAAACTCGCCGACTGCTCAAGCCGTATTGCCGAGGAGTGTGAGCTCTTCCTCGTCGAGGGTGACTCGGCAGGCGGCACAGCCAAGCAGGGCCGCGACCGCCAGTATCAGGCTATTCTTCCTCTGCGTGGCAAAATCCTGAATGTGGAGAAAGCCGCCGAGCACAAGATATTCGACAGTCAGGAAATCACCAACCTTTTCCGCGCTCTGCGTGTGACCCCCGCAGCCGAACGCAAGGACAACGCCGACGACGATTCAGCCCAGCCAGACATTTCGCGCATTGCCTACCATAAGATCATAATCATGACCGATGCCGATGTAGACGGTAGCCATATCGCCACTCTGCTGATGACCTTCTTCTTCCGCCAGATGCGTCCCGTCATTGAACAGGGCTATCTTTACCTCGCCACTCCCCCGCTCTACAAATGCTCACGCGGCAAGACCGAGGAATATTGCTGGACGCAGGCCCAGGTGCAGAGCTTCATCATGAAATATGGCGACAAGGTGAAGGTGCAGCGATTCAAAGGTCTCGGCGAGATGAATGCCCAGGAGCTCCGCGACACCACAATGTCGCCCGAACACCGCATTCTCAAGCAAGTGACCATAAAGGATGGGGCCGAAGCCGACCGCATATTCTCCATGCTCATGGGCGAGGAGGTGGCACCCCGCCGCGATTTCATTGAAGAAAACGCTAAATACGCCACAATCGACGCCTAAAATCGAGGCCAAACCTTATCCGAGAGGAACATATCCCTACATCAGGGCGTTAATATAGAAAACTGATGCATCACAACCGGGGAGCCGGACTTTCAACAGTTCGGCTCCCCATTTAATAAAATAACCAAAATGGCACGTTCAACAGATACCAATTCCGCCAAGCCCTCGGCCAAGGAACTCCGCTCACGAGTGCTTCAATATATTAGCGAACAGAAAAACAATACATTCAACTATAAGCAGGTGGCCTTTGCCATCGGTGCAGACACCCCGGCCGCCCATAAGATCATAGCTCTGCAGCTTGCCGAACTCGCTTTTGACGGCGACCTGATTGAAGTGTCGCCCGGCAAATACAAGGCTCCGCAACGCAGCAATGTCACCACCGGCACATTCGTAAGAAGAAGCAACGGGAAGAACAGTGTGGTGACCGACGAAGACGGCGAAACGATTTTTGTGGCCGAACGCAATTCGATGCACGCACTCAATGGCGACAAGGTGAAAATCATCGTGGCCGCCCGCCGCAAAGGCATGGAAGCCGAAGCCGAAGTGCTTGAAATAATCGAAAAGAAAGAACAGACCTTTATCGGCACCCTCCGTGTGGAGAAACAATATGGCATATTGGTGACCGACTCCAAATTTCTCGCCACAGACATCATCATTCCCAAAGGCAAACTCAAGGGTGGCAAAACCGGCGACAAGGCAATGGCCCGCATCACTTCGTGGGACGACGAGGAGAAGAATCCCAAAGGAGAGATTCTCGACATACTCGGACGCACCGGCGAAAACACCACCGAAATGCACGCCATCCTTGCCGAATACGGACTCCCCTACCGCTATCCGGAGAGTGTGGAGAAAGCCGCCTCACATATCGGCCCGGGCATAACCGACGAGGTTGTGGCCCAGCGCAGAGACATGCGTGATGTGACCACCTTTACCATCGACCCGAAAGATGCAAAGGATTTTGACGACGCTCTCTCTTTCCGCCTCCTGCCCAACGGCAACTATGAGGTGGGGGTGCATATTGCCGATGTGACCCACTACGTGAAGCCCGACAGTATCATCGACAAGGAAGCTCAGAAACGTGCCACCTCTGTCTATCTCGTTGACCGCGTGGTGCCCATGCTTCCCGAGCATCTCAGCAACGGCATCTGCTCTCTTCGTCCCGACGAAGACAAGCTCACATTCTCATGCGTATTCGAGATGGACAACGACGCCAACGTGGTGCGCAAAGATATTGTGCGCACCGTGACCCGCAGCAACCGCCGGTTCACCTATGAGGAGGCGCAGGATGTGATAGAGACAGGCAAGGGTGACTATGCCGACGAAATCCTCACCCTCGACCGCCTGGCCAAGATACTGCGAAAGAAGCGTTATGAAGAGGGCTCAGTGGAATTTGACCGTGCGGAAGTGCGCTTCGATATCGACGAGACCGGCCATCCGGTTGATGTCTATTTCAAGGAATCAAAAGACGCCAACAAGCTCATCGAAGAATTCATGCTTCTCGCCAACAAAACCGTGGCCACAGCCATAGGCAAACCCGCGGCTAAAAAGAAGCCCAAGGCATTCGTCTACCGTGTGCATGATATGCCAGACCCCACAAAGCTTGCCGAGCTCGCCAAAGTGGCCCGCACATTCGGCTATAAAATAAAGGAGACCGGCTCGCCTAAAGAAGTGAACCGTTCCATCAACAAAATGCTGGCCGACGTGAAGGGCAAGGGCGAGGAAAACTTCCTGTCTACTCTCGCCATCCGCTCTATGGCCAAGGCCATCTACACCACAGAAAATGTTGGCCACTACGGTCTTGGTTTTGACTTCTACACCCACTTCACATCGCCTATACGCAGATATCCCGATATGCTCGTGCATCGTCTGCTCGAACGCTATCTGCATGGTGGCCGGAGTGTCAACGCTGAAAAACTCGAAGAGCAATGCAAGCACGACAGCAATATGGAGCAGCTTGCCGCCACCGCCGAACGAAGCTCTATCAAATATAAGCAGGTGGAGTATATGGGCGACCATATGGGAGAGGTGTATGACGGTGTGATATCCGGCGTGACAGAATGGGGACTTTATGTTGAGCTCACCGACAATATGTGTGAGGGTCTGGTGCCGGTGCGCGATCTTGCCGATGACTATTATGATTTCGACGAGAAAAACTATTGCCTCGTGGGGCGCCGCAACAATGTGCGCTATCGTCTTGGCGACAATGTTAAGGTTCAGGTAGCCCGTGCGAGTCTCGAGAAGCGGCAGCTCGACTTCGTGTTGCTCGACGACCGCACGCGCCGTGGAGATGAAGATACGGCCGGAAAGACTGTCAGCGTACGCCAGGCTCTGTCTAAGCAGTCGCAGAAACGGCGCAACAACGGCGGAAACCAACGTCAGAAAACCCGTAGCCGAAAGCATTGATGCTCACAACCACTATCGAGATTTCACGACTGCTCCTGTATGGCCATCACGGTGTGGCTATGCAGGAGCGTGTTGTGGGTAACCGTTTCGAAATCAGCCTGCGTCTGCGCTATCCCGCTCAGGAAGCCTTATCTTCAGACAATGTGGCCGACACTCTGAATTATGCCGAAGTGATAGAAACCGTAAAAAGCGAGATGGCCGTGCCTTCGGATCTCATCGAGCATGTGGCCGGCAGAATCAGAGAAGCTCTCATAAAGAGATTCCCGAAAATAGAAGGGGGCTGGATAAAAGTGGCGAAACTCTGCCCTCCATGTGGAGTTCAGCTCGCCGAAGTGGCCTGTATGGTGGAGTGGTAACAGAATCAGCGGAGCGTTCCCCAGGTATAATTGAGATTTTTCTTTTTCAAAGCCTTAAGCTTGAACTTTGCGGCATAAAACGGGTGCCAAAGCGAAAGAAACGGCACCGCAAACAGAAGCCTGCGTACACCCAGAGCACCGCAGACCCTGCGCCATGCAGCCATAAGAGGCCACCAGAGCCCCACTGCTATCACTACCACAGCCATACACCCCACCAACGACGGAAGAGCCAGGAAGCAAGCGGCAGCAGATGAGAGCAGCCAAATCCATGTGGCGAGGCTAAAACTGCCGAACAGCCTGTAGCCTCCGCGCGGTATGAAACGTGATGTGAATGCCCTACGCACACTCTCCATTTTATGAATGTAGGCCGGCATAGTGTCGCGGAATTCCACCCTCGCCTCTTCCGAGATTTCAACCGCACAGTTGTCGGCATCGGCGATTTCGTTGATGAATATGTCGTCGTCACCGTAAAACAGACTCAGTGATTTGGAGAAACCCTTATGGCTGAAAAACAGCCGGCGAGTGTAGGCCAGATTGAAATACATCCCCATGACAGGCTTTCCGGATAGAGCAGATGAAATCCATCTCACGGAGGTGAACACCTTATCAAATGCTCTCCGGCACCCACCATTGTCTTCATCTTCTCCATTCTTGCCTACTATCACACCATAGCCCAGCACCACCTCCTTGCCCATTGCAAAATGGCGTGCCATCGCACGAAGCCAGAGGCTTGAATTGAGCCGACAGTTGCCACAGGTGAACACCACCGCATCGTGATGAGCAGCCTTCATACCGATTGTAATAGCCAGCTTTCTGCGGCTTAGATTGCGGGAAAGCGAAGGAGAAAAGGTGAGGTAGAGGTCGGGGTAATTAAGCCGGAGTTCCTTCACGGCATCCTCGGTAGCCTCGCTGCCCTCATCGTTCACCACTATCACCTCTATCTCCGCAGGATAGTCTTGTGCGAAAATCTCAGGTATCAGCTCCTTTAGTCCTGAAGCATCATTCTGCGAATAAACAATCACCGAGACCGGAGGAAAACTATCATCATTCATCTCGCCCAAATCCTCACTCTGCCCGGCAGAAGTGTTGCTGACTCTTCTGAGCCGGGGCAGAAGAAAACAGAGAAGATAAAGAGCCGACAGCATTGTGAGCCCTATTGCAGCCCATGCTTCTGCCGATAAATCTATGGAGAAAAAAACTGATGGTGTCATATAATTCTATTGACTGCAAAATTAGTCAAAATAAACGAAAGCATCACTCTCAGCCTACAAAGATTCTTTTCCTGCCACGCAAGAATCAGACAATGATCAGACATCGTGCGCCGGAGTGTGCGGATCCTCCAAAATAAAGAAACGGAGAGCAAGAGCGCTTACAAAAGATTTATTAACTTTGCAAATACTATGGCAGACGGATACCTTGAAAACAAAATGGTAGAACACCGGGCCACAGCAATGCGACCCGCAGGTGCCACCAGAAAGCGCAATGCGCTTGATTGCGGCATGCCCGAAAAACGTGTGGCCGTGATTGGATCACCCTCCCCACTCACCGCAGCCTTGCTGAAGATTTACTCAGAATCGGGATGCCGGGTGGCGTTGCTCACAGAATGTGAAACACACGAACTGTGCGCACTCTACAGCGGCATACGCATAATCAGCCTCTCTTCTCCAAAAGCAATCGAAAGCTTGCTTAAGGTGTGGCACGATGTGGATATCCTCATCTTTAATAATATCGGATATAGCTTTTGCGCCGGAATCGAAAATATAATCGCCGCTATATCAGACGCACGCAAAAAATTGCCTCTTCCAAACTCATATGGCCTTAGAGTGATCAGCATAGCCGATAAAGAGAGTTCAGTCCCTGTAATTACGGCAGAAGCTCCTATCCTCACTTTCAATACAATCTGTATTGCAGATGAGCCGGTATTGCCGGACACTGCCACAGCAATTGCCCGCACTGCCCTTTATCTGTCTCTCCCCTGGGCCCGGTGCATATCCGGAAGTAAAATCATCATCAACAACCCTCCAAATGAATAAAGCCAACAGTCTGCTATTAAAGACCCTCCTGCCGGTGGCTATCGGCCTGGCCGTGGTAGTGTGGCTTTTCGCATCTGAATTTGATATAGCCGACTGGAAACGCATACCATGGAATCTGCATACTATTCTTGCCATCGGAGCCGCCTGGCTCTTCATGGCAGGCCGTGAAGCCGGACTGGCATGGCGTTTCCGCTGCATGACCGACCGCGACCTTTCATGGAAACAAGCCATAAAGGTGACTATGCTCTGCGAATTCACTTCAGCCATCACTCCAACAACTGCAGGCGGGAGCGCCCTGAGCATGGTGTTCATGAACCGTGAGGGAATTTCAGGAGGCAGAGCCACGACACTGATGATGTGTACACTGTTTCTTGACGAAGCGTTTTTCGTAGTGATGTGTCCTGTAATATTTCTTCTTGTTCCATCGTCTGTGTTGTTTGGTTTTGACACCGGAAGCGTGGGGAGCGGTATCCGCTGGGCATTCTGGGCTGTGTATTGCGGGATTGTGCTCTGGACACTGCTGCTTTTCGCGGGAATCTTCCTCAGGCCGCATAAAGTGGGGGAATGGCTCACACGCCTGTTTCGCTTGAAGTGGCTCAGAAGATGGGAAAAAGATATTGCCGGGATAGCCCATAGCATGGTCACAACATCTGAAGAGATAAAGACACGGTCATGGAAATGGTGGACTGAAGCGATTGCTGCAACAGTCACCTCCTGGGTGTCGCGCTATCTTGTGGTCAATGCCCTCTTCGTAGCCTTTGCCACTGGCGCCTCACAGCTGGTGGTGTTCGCCCGCCAGTTTGTGGTGTGGACACTGCTCACCGTGAGCCCCACTCCGGGCGGAAGCGGAGTGAGCGAATGGCTCTTTACGGCTTACTACGGCGACCTCATCTCAGATGCCTCCGTAGCGCTTGTCATAGCCATATGCTGGCGCATCATCACCTATTATGTCTATCTCGCCACCGGCGCTCTGATGATTCCCTCATGGGTGAAACAGGGAGTGCGCAACCATCATAAACAATGAAACAGACTCTTACTCTATTGGCAATCATGCTTGCCTCCCTATGGGGGGCAGCCACCCAACTCATTTATGTGCTACCGATTGATGACGAAATCGGGTCTACCACATGGCTGCATACCCGCCGGGCCATAGAAGAGGCGGACAGGATGAAGGCTGATATACTCCTCGTGCACCTCAACACCTACGGCGGAGCTGTGGTGCATGCCGACTCCATACGCACTGCCCTGCTCCATTGCAAGATGCCTGTGGTGGCTTTTGTTGACAACAACGCCGCATCTGCCGGAGCGCTTATAGCTCTCGCATGCGACACGGTTTATATGCGTCCTGACGGCAGCATGGGTGCGGCAACCGTGGTAAACGGCAACGACGGGCAGGCTATGCCGGATAAATATCAGTCATACATGCGGGCTATGATGCGGGCCACAGCCGAGCGACATGGCAAATACCGCGCATCTGACTCAACATGGCGGTGGCGTAGAGACCCCTTGATTGCCGAAGCCATGGTAGACCACCGTGTGGTTGTGCCCGGACTAATCGATTCATCGAGAGTGCTGACCTTCACTCCCGACGAAGCTATGAAGTGGGGTTATGCTGACGGAAAAGCGGAAAGCATTGACGATGTGGTTCGAAAACTCGGCATTGACGACTATAGCACCGCCACATTCCACCCCACATGGATTGACTCCCTGATGGGATTTTTCACGAATCCTGCCGTGCAGGCATTTCTTATCATGATAATCATCGGCGGGATATATTTCGAGCTCCAGACCCCCGGCATGGGATTTCCATCAGTGGCCGCCATTACTGCCGCCGCTCTCTATTTTCTGCCATTATATCTCACCGGAATCGTGAGCAGTTGGGTCGTACTGATGTTTCTTGGAGGCCTAATATTGCTACTTCTCGAATTGTTTGTAATCCCCGGCTTCGGAATAGCCGGATTTTCAGGAATCGGTCTGATGGTGGCCGCGATATTCATCGGACTGCTTGAGAATTTCAGTTTCCATCCCGGACACATAGACATGGGAAGCCTCTGGCGGGCACTCGCCACTTTAATCTCCGGAATTGCTCTGGGGGCAGCCGCTATAGCTTATCTGTCGTCAAAATTTGCTCCTAAATGGCTTGCCATTCCCTCTGAACTCACCCTCTCGCAAAAGGTGGAAGACGGCTACATCGGAGTAGACACCTCCGTAAGCGCCTACATAGGTCATAGAGCAAAAGCCATCACCGACCTCCATCCATCGGGAAAAATAGAGATTGATGGCGAGATGCTCGATGCCGTATCGCTGATGGGCTATATCGAAGCCGGTACGACCGTAAAAGTGGTGCGCCACGAAAACGCCCAGCTCTATGTGACTCCTATCGGCTGATGCCGAGAGAATCGAGTCTTTCGAAATCCTGAGCCTGGAAACCAGATTCGCCCAAATCCACCCCCTCGTTGTGGTCGTTGAGATAGCGGCGCGAGGGTTCGGCATATCCGGTTGAAACGAGCGACAGAGTAGAGTCTGACACAGCAGTCACTAATCCACCGAGCTGAAGAGCCGTGTGGAAAAATGATTGCGATGAGCTCACGTTTTTACCGGCATTGCTTCGGGCTGCATCAATTAGTTCAGGATATCTGCCGGCAAACGGCTGCGAGAACCACATAATCACCGGCACATGAATCTGATAAGCACTCGGAGCTGGCGAGGCGTGGAGAAACAGCCCTCTGGAGTCGTCGAAAATATCCTCGCCGTGATCGCTCGCATAAATCATCGATGCCACAGCCTCGCTGCGCGAAAGAATCTCCGCCACCGAATCAAGAAGCGCGGAAGTGTAGGCCACCGTGTTGTCAAACGCGTTGACAAGCACATCTCTGTTTGCTCCGGTGGCCTCAAGAGGGCCGTCGGGCACAAAGCGTGCCGCATCACCGGGATAACGGTCGGCATAACTGAAATGAGAGCCGTAAGTGTGGAGCACAACCAGAAGCAGACTGTCGCCCCGCTCCACCTCACTGGCAAGCAGCCCCGCAAGCTCGTGGTCGAAATGGTCTTTCCCGTCAAGCTCCTTTATAAATACGGTGGTGTCTGCCTCGAAACCGAAACTGTCTATAAACGAATGATTATAGCGCTGATTTGAGAAAAATGCCGTGCGATAACCGGCCTCTCCGAAAGCAGTGACCACGCTCTTTACATTGTAAATCGAATCGGCAAAAGAATCGGCGCTGAGATGCGACAGCAGCATCGGCACACTCTTATGGGTGGTGTTTGACTCAGAGAGAGCCTTGTGAAATGAGATGAAAGCGGAATCGCCCATCAGTTCCGGCGAGGTGGGTCGTTCGTATCCGTTTATCTGCCAGTGGTCGGAGCGGGTGGTCTCTCCCACCACGAGCACCACGATGCGGCGAAGAGAGTCGGGCTGCACATCCATGCGCGATGCAAACGTGTAGGCCTCCGAGGTATGAGCATAGTCTGCCATACGGGCAGTGCGGTCTATTGCGATACCTACATTGCACATCACATTTAGAGGATACAAATCTTTCAGCGGACGATAGGGCCGGGATGAAAACAATCCGACCACCAGACACAATGCTCCTGCCGCTGTGAGAATCATACCGAGCTTACGGTTTGCGGCAACAAATCTCTCCGGCAATCTCCATCTTCTCACGCATGCTATCACACCGGCCGTGATGGGGGGAAGATAAAGCACTATCACCGTCACTATAATCGGCCCGAGATTGCCAAGCAGCTCACCCACCTCACCCGGATTTGTCGTGACAAGGTTGAGAAACATATCGACAGCTATCACAGACCGTCCGTAGAGATATACCAGCACAATCTGAAAAGCCGCGAAAAACATCACCGGAAACATCCACAACACACTCCTGCCCACTTTGCGCGACAGCGACAGAAGCATCCACCATATCCCCACCGGGAGAAGTGCATTGGTGAGCCTCTGGAAAAGAGTCATCTGCTCCGTAAACGCAAGAATGAAATTGGGGAGCGCGCAAACAATCAGCGCCCAGACAAAAAGTGATACCGACAGTCTGTTTGATGTCGGCGGGTTTTCAGAATGCTTCATTGATATTGAAAATAAATGCTGTCTCACCGCGGCCCACACCGAAGTCAAGACGGATATTGGTGCGCTGCTTGAATTCCCATCTGTAGCCAACACCGAAACAAGGCAACACCTTGCGCCATGAAAGATCTCCCAGACTCGGAGTGACCGTTGCGGCTCCGGCCCACACCGCCGCTCCACTGCGCCGCCATATGTGCTGACGAAGTTCAAGCGTGGCGTCAAGCCCACATTTATCGCGATAGCGGCCCTCATAGTAGCCTCTCATCGTGCCGCTTCCGCCAAATGTGGAAAGCATGCCCCAAGGCACATCGCCATATGTGAACCGTCCGCTCACCATGCCGGCCACCACACCACCCTTCCAAACCTCACGGTAGTGGCTGGCTTTTAGGGAAGTGAAACTGAATCCGTAGGTGTTGCCCAACCATGACGGACAGAATTTCTGCTCCACGCTCACAAACCACCCCGAATGAGGTTCGGTGCGGCTGTCGCGAGTGTCGAGCTGCATCTCTATTCCCGCGCCGACAGTCGTCGTAGACAATTTCTGCCCCAGCCACAAGGACGGGTTCTCGACCTTTCGTGCATCTATACGGTCAAACTCCATGGCCGGACCGACATACATATGCCCCCCCACACGCATAAGAGCCGACACAGCCCCCTTGAAATAAAATTGCTTGAAGCTGGTCTTATTGGAGCTGTATTTACCCATATCATACCCTATCCCCCAGAAATTGGTAGGAAAGGAATAAAAATATAGATTGTAGTTCAGACGATAGCGGTCGTGCGGAAATATATGAGTGCCCTTAATACCTATTAAATAAAAGCCCACCGTCGACACATCGCCATAGAGCGACACGTTTGAAGGATTGACTATAGTATCAGTCTTGTCATGGCGATATGTGCCGGCAGCCATAAGGCCGAGACCAAGTTTGGTATCGGAAGAGAAATGCGGTCCACCGATAAAACTGATATCAAACCGCTTGTTGGTCTTCGGTTTATTGGTGTCTTCAAAATAAGCTATGATTCGCGACACTATATTTTTCTTTCCAAGCGAATCGGGGACATCTCCGGGATTGGCGTATGGTTCTCTTCCGAAGGCAGAGAGCATGGCCACCGGAAGCAAACATAATGTGAGGAATAATCGTATCGACTTCATTTCGCGTGCAAATTTAGGCATTTATCTCCATATTCGCTGGTAGAAATTGGAAATAACCTTTCCATCACGACCACACACAGAAAATATGCCACCATGCGGCGCTTCATTTTTCATTTCTCATATTTCATTTCTCATTTTAGCACTCTTTTTTCAATTATAATCACTACCTTTGTAACATAGTTTCAACATCGGCCGTGAGCATTCACGGCATATATTCCGACAGACAATGAACAATATGCTGTTGCGTGCCATGACAGGCACCGTGTATGTGGCTCTGATAGTTTGCTCTATCATATTTGGCGGAGGATGGGGATTTCCCGCATTGTGCTGCCTGTTTGCCATTCTTGCTACAATCGAATTCAGCCATCTCTGCAATTCGCAGGGTTCGTCACCTTCGGCTATCATTGTCACCGACACCATCGGTGCGCTGATTATCGCTGCATCGCCGGCATTGATTCTCCACGCGGCCGGCAACCCTGCGGCATCGGCTTTCAACATCGGCGCCCTGATGCTCGGGGCATTTACAGCCTGTCTGCTCGCGAGGCTCACAATGCAGCTATACATCCGTTCGGTGTCGCCGCTCGTGTCGTGGACCGCATCGCTTGGCGGCCTGCTCTACATAGCGTTTCCGCTCTCGCTCGCATCGCTCGTCTATCTGATTTCCGGCCCCGGCATAATCCTCACCATGTTTATCATGATATGGCTCAACGACACCGGAGCCTATCTCGTGGGGTCGCGCATCGGGCGCCGAAGGCTCTTCGAACGCATCTCTCCCAAAAAGTCGTGGGAAGGGTTTTTCGGCGGGATGACATTCTGCATCATCGCAGCAATAGTCATTAAGTGTTGCATGGGCACCTATGCTCCCGGCATGAGCTTGTGGGCAATGGTGGTCTATGCGATAGTAGTCTGTGTGTTCGCCACATGGGGCGACCTTGTTGAGTCGCTCATAAAACGCACACTCGGAGTGAAAGACAGCGGCCGCATGATGCCCGGCCACGGCGGCATACTCGACCGCATTGACTCGCTGCTTTTCGTAGCTCCCGCAACTCTCTGTTTCATCGTAATTCTAATGTATATTTAACCCAACGCTTCATATATAAGTAACTCCCGAATATGACCGACAAACGCTATAACCTCCGCGGAGTGAGCGCATCGAAAGAAGATGTGCACAACGCCATCAAGAATATCGACAAAGGACTCTACCCCAAGGCATTCTGCAAAATCATTCCCGATATACTCGGCGGCGATCCGGATTGGTGTAACATAATGCACGCTGACGGCGCAGGCACAAAATCATCGCTTGCCTATGCATATTGGCGTGAGACCGGCGACCTGAGCGTGTGGAAAGGGATCGCTCAGGACGCGCTGATAATGAACATCGACGACCTGCTCTGTGTAGGAGCCACCGACAATATTCTCGTGAGCAGCACCATCGGGCGAAACAAACTCCTCATTCCCGGCGAAGTTATCGCAGCCATTATAAACGGCACAGAGGAACTCCTCAGCGAACTCCGCGATATGGGGGTGGGAGTGTATGCCACCGGCGGCGAGACTGCCGATGTGGGCGACCTCGTCAGAACCATCATTGTCGACAGCACGGTGACTTGCCGCATGCGTCGCGATGAAGTGATTGACAATGCTAATATCGCTGCCGGAGATGTGATTGTGGGCCTCGCTTCCTATGGTAAGGCCACTTATGAGAAAGAATATAATGGCGGTATGGGCAGCAACGGACTCACCTCTGCACGCCACGATGTGTTCAGCAAGGCAGTAGCAGATCGCTATCCGGAGACATTTGACTCTGCCGTGCCGTCAGAACTCGTCTATTCCGGCCAGGTTGGCCTTACAGACCCTGTGGAGGGATCTCCGCTATGCGCCGGCAAACTGGTGCTTTCACCCACCCGCACATATGCTCCGGTGATTAAACGCATCCTCTCGGAGATGCGCAAGGATATCCACGGCATGGTGCACTGCTCCGGCGGAGCGCAGACAAAAGTGATGCACTTTGTGGAGGGCAAGCATGTGATTAAAGACAATCTGTTTCCGGTTCCTCCGCTTTTCCGTCTGATTCGCGAACAGTCGGGCACCGACTGGCAGGAGATGTACAAGGTGTTCAATATGGGTCACCGCATGGAAATCTACCTTCGTCCGGAGCACGCACAGCGAGTGATGGAGATTGCCTCAGAGTTTGGCATAGAGGCTCGGATTATCGGACGAGTTGAGGAAGCCGCAACAAACCGCCTCACCATAAAGTCTGAATTCGGCACCTTCGAATATTAATCCTCATCTCCGGCATCATGAGACTCCTCTCCCCTTTGGCGGTTGCTGCCGCCCTGATGCTGACATCATGCGGACACTCCGGCCGGGGTGGTTCTCCGGAAGGGCACGACACAATGAGTCATGCTCTTCCCGACACTCTCCGGGTCGGCACACTCTATAGTCCGACCTCCTATTTCATCTATCAGGAGGAGCCGATGGGCTATGACTATGACCTCGCCACACGTCTGGCGGCCGACAAAGGGATGGTGCTGAAACTTGAGGTTGCTCCAAGCCTCGGGCGCGTAATCGAGATGCTCGACTCCGGATTGATTGATCTCGTGGCCTACGAAGTGCCTGTCACGGGTGAATATCGATCGAAGGTGGTGGCCTGCGGCATAGAGACGGTGACCCACCAGGTGCTCGTGCAGCCTAAATCGGAAAAACGCATATCGGATGTCACCGAACTCGTTGGAAGAGAAGTCTATGTAGAGAAAGGCAGCAAATATCATTCGCGCATCGACCATCTCAACGAAGAGCTCGGAGGAGGNATAATTGTCAAGGCCATAGACCGCGACACTCTGATTACGGAAGACTTGATCACGATGGTGAGCAAAGGAGAGATACCTCTCACCATAGTGGACAGCGATATCGCACAGCTCAACAAGACCTACTACAACGATCTNGACATCACCCTTGAGGTCAGTTTCCCACAAAGGGCTGCATGGGGAGTGGCTCCCGGCCACGAGTGGCTTGCCGNCNCCATCAANGCCTGGTTTGCAGGAGAGANACCCAAGAGAGAGCAAGCATGGTTGCTGAAACGGTATTTCGAGAAGAGCAAAACCGAAGCCTCGTCAGGTTTGTTCAGCGTGGATTTGTCCAAGGGCCACATATCGCCGTTTGACAANCTCTTCAAGAGATATGCCTCTGAAATCGGATGGGACTGGCGGCTTCTCGCTTCTCAGGGATTTGCAGAGAGNCGGTTTGATTCAACCCAGGTTTCATGGGCCGGCGCNCGCGGGGTGATGCAGATAATGCCCCGCACNGCGCGTGCCTACGGTCTCACCGACGACCGCATGAGCCATAACGATGCNAGTATTTCAACAGCTGTCAAGATTNTCGGCTCACTNGANAANTCNCTCGCCAGAAAAGTGCCCGACCCACTNGAAAGGCAGAAATTCGTAGTGGCCGCCTACAACTCCGGCCTCGCTCACATACTCGATGCTATCGCTNTTGCAGAGAAATATGGNATNAACCCCAGTATCTGGGATGACAATGTGGAAAAAGCATTGCTCATGAAATCAAAACCCGAATATTACAACGACCCGGTGTGTAAATACGGCTACTTCCGCGGACGTCAGACCACCGAATATGTCAACACAGTCTATTCTTTCTACGACCGCGTTAAAAGCCTGATTCCCGCATAAACATCACAATAACCAATAAATATTCTTACAATGAGAAAGACTTATCTCACAGTAGCCCTCGCCATCACTCTGGCCGGCTCCATGATGCTGTCGTCGTGCATAGGCAGCTTCTCTCTCACAGGCAAGCTTCTTAGCTGGAACCGCCAGGTCGGCAATAAGTTTGTCAACGAACTCGTGTTTTTCGCCTTCTGGATTCTTCCCGTATATGAAGTTTCGGCCCTGGCCGATGTACTCGTGCTCAACAGCATCGAATTCTGGAGCGGCACCAATCCCGTGGCAAAAGGCAAGAAGCAGATAGATGGTCGCGATGGCCGCTATCTCGTGGAGTGCGACGGCAAAGGCTATACCATCACTTCTGAAAACGACGGAAGCGTGGTNCGCATGGATTTCAACGAGGCAGACCGNTCNTGGAGNGTTACCGCCAANGATGTCACNATGCCGCTNATGACTTTTGTAGACGATACTCATGTGCAGCTCCCCTGCCCCGACGGCTCNACNACNNTNGTNGANCTTTCNGAAGCNGGTGTGATGGCCTACACACAGACCGCCTCTACCGTGCTTTTCGCCTCACGCTGATTGGCTGTCCNCAAAAAATATCACCGTCGCCTTCCATTCAGGAAAGCGGCGGTGACTTTATTTGTAAAGATGATTTCTGTCCTATCAGAAGAGGTCAATCTCAGCTATTGCCGCCTTGTCATCNCCTCCGGCGATCTCCAAAGCAACAATCTTGACATAACGTGCATTGACCGGACGCTTGAAANTGATGGNGCGGGGAGTCGGATCATTGATCAGATTGCCGAACTCGAATTGCTCCACGGTCTCCCACATCTCTCCGTCGTCGCTTATCTGGATTTCACCTTTCTCTATCATTCCACGGCCCGGTAGACGTGTCTGGGGAGTGTAGCCGAAACCGCNAAGNGTCTCCTTCCTGCCCAGGTCTACGNCCATCCATACACCGGGCATCGACTCGCTCATCCAGAAGGTACTCCCATCACCGTCAAAAGCCGATGAGACCGGGATNTCTTTAACACTCCCGCTATCGCCGGCAGAAACCCAACCTTTCTTTATATACCCGAAACGGGAGGTGCTCACGGGGCTCGCCTCACCGTTGAGAAACGAGATAGCACTCACCGTGGCACACTCNGNCTTGAANGGANNGNTNTANACCGGNGACGNNGANGTGGG
>JAAVDA010000022.1:0-101888 GCA_014802045.1 Bacteroides sp. | reverse complement strand
TNCCGTCNNNNGTGTAATGAATCACGAANCCGCCGTTGANATTCTCCGACGNATTATCGCCGCTTCGCTTCCAACCGAAATCACTNCGGGCCGGAGATATCGTAACCATGCCGTCAACATCGCGCGAGGACACTACCTCGGGAGCATGCGAATGATAACGGTAAGCGCCGACACTGCTCAGAGACGGGGTCAGACGGGACGAACCAATGCGGATCCGCACACGGTCGGTGGTCACATCCGGGAAACGGAGAATACGCTTATAACCGATATTGGTGCCGTTGGCTATCTGCTTCCAGCCACCATCAACCCACGCATCGACTGNATGCTCCTCCACACGTTCGCCGCTCACGGCCACCGGCTCCTGAAGAATCACACGGTTGAAGGTCTCGGACTCCGGGAGGGTTATCACTATTGACCCATCGAACTCTACACCCGAACGGTTGTCGCCGTCAAGAAGAGACACCGGTGCATCAGAGCCAAGAAGAAGATTGTCTGTATAGGTGTCGCGGATACGACGACCCACTTCCGCCAGAACAGAGGAGTCGCGGGGAGAGAAGCGGCCTTCACGGTTGGGAGGGATATTGAGCATAAGGGTCGAGTTGCCACCAACGGCACGCTCATACATGTCGAACACGTCGTCGGCTGTGCGTACTCTCTGGTTATCGTCATCGCGATAGAACCACCCCTCGCGGATGGAGGTGTTGGTCTCAGCCTGCTGGTAGTGGAGATAACCACCTTCATACAGGCGTTCGCGGCTGCCCAGGTCATCATCTGTCATGTCATGGAAATTATTGAGGGTGTCTGGATCTGCCTGATAGGTGATGACGTTCCATTCGGTCGGACGAGTACCACCCGCCTCGTTACCGCACCACCTAACATCCTCACGACCGAAAATCACTGCCTCGGGAGCCAGGGTGTGGATCAGTTTCTTCCACGATGCGTAGTCATAGGTCTGGCCACCCTTGCGTTTGGGGTGGGCACCGTCAAACCATACCTCGTGGATGGGACCATACTCAGTGAGGAGCTCGAAGAGCTGGTTGAGGAAATATTCGTTGTAGTCGTCGACCACAAACTCAAATTTTGTATCGTTGACAAACGGACGGCCTTCCACATCGCGGGGAATTGTACGCTGAGTTTTCTTGCTCAGATTGCCGTAGAGACCGCCCGGATTCTCGATCTGGTAGAGGTCGGCAGGAGAGAGATAGACACCCAGCTTCATGCCGTATTTCTTACACGACGCGGCGAGCTCGCGCAGCACATCGCCATGTCCGTCCATGAAGTCTGACGACATGATACCGTGGTCGGTGTAGCGGCTCTGCCATATCACATACCCGTCGTGGTGCTTGGCGGTGATTACAACCATCTTCATACCCGCGTCTTTCATCGACCTTACCCACTGGTCGGTGTCAAGACCTGAAGGATTGAAGAGCTTCGGATCTTCAAAACCTGTGCCCCATTCACGTCGGCTGAAAGTGTTGGGACCATATGAGATGAATCCGGCAAATTCGTTTTCCAACGCATCCATCTGACGGTCGTTTGGCACTATGTGGGCTGCTTTCTCAATAATCAGCTCACGAGAGTCGCCGGGATTGATTTTGATTGTATTGGCAAAAGGAATCTCTTCCTGAGCACTGACGGCAAGAGAGGCTGTCAGAGCGGCCATGCTAACAAGTAGTTTCATGAATAGGAAAGCAATGTGTCTATAATTTACACCTCCGCCTTCCGGAATGGAAGACGGAGGTGACTTTATGTGGGGGATGAATATATTTATTCTTCGGCTGAAAGCACCTCTGCCTCTTCGGCAAGCGCGTCAGACTTGATATTGGGTGCTTCGAGTCCATATGAGTGACGCGAATTGAGCACCTTAAGCCATAGGGCAAAAATTAGGGCTGCAACACCGAAACCCGCAAACATAAGCATCGGATTGGTATAGTCATATTGGGTGGGGTCTGTAACTCCTTCGTTGGAGGCCACAAGAATCTTTCCGAACAGGATAGGCACACCGAACAGGCCGATATTCTGCACCCAGAAGATGAGCGAATATGCGCTGCCGAGATAGCGGGCATCCATAACCTTGGGCACTGAAGGCCAGAGGGCGGCAGGCACAAGAGAGAATGACACACCAAGCACTATGATTGTGGCAAGCGCCAGGCCGGTGCTCGGGCAGGAGGGAAGCACGAGTGCAAACACGAGGTGGCAGCAGATGAGCAGTATGGAGCCAATTATAAGCATCGTGGCACCGCGACCCACCTTGTCGAGAAAATAGCCCAGAGGAGGGGTGAGCACCAGGGCGCCTATGGGAAACCAGCGGAGAATATCAGCTGCTGCTACGTCGCTGATGCCGAGATTGCACTGGAGCATATTGGTGCCGAAACGCTGGAAGGGGAAGATTGCAGAATAGTAGAGCACACACAGGAGAGCAATAATCCAGAAGAGCTTGCTTGTGAAAAGACCGCCCACATCGCTGAGTTTGAACTCTTCTTCGCCGCTTTCGGCTGATTTGCCCGCACCGAGCTGCCTGTCGAGGCGGGTATCCATGAATGTAAACACTATGTAGTTTATGAGGCCAATGAGCAGAAGAGCCGCACAGAAGGCCACCGGAGGAACAACCGAAGGATTGTCGGCTCCCCACCAGTCGGCCAGACGGGGAGATATGGACAGCACTGCAAACACACCCAGACGGGCTATAGCCATCTCAAAGCCCATGGCCAGAGCCATCTCTTTGCCGTCAAACCATTTGGCTATAGCTTTGCTCACAGTGATTCCGGCCATCTCGCATCCGCAACCGAATATCATGAAGCCAAGAGCGGCAAGCTTGGCGCTACCGGGCATTGCCACCCACCATGAGCTGAGCCAATGGTCGAAAGCGGTGCCTACAAAAAGATTGCTCACCGCATAGAGCTTTATCACAGCTCCTATCACCATCACCGAGGCAGAGAGAGTGCCTGTGAAGCGCACACCCATCTTATCGAGGATGATACCGGCCACTATAAGGAAGCCGAACACATTGAGCATATACTCTGCACCGGCATAATTGCCAAACGCACTTGCCGACCAATTGAGCGGCGCTTTTTCCACAAGAGCCTGCAGGGGCGACATTACGTCGACAAACATGTAGGCGAAAAACATCATCGAGGCTATGAGCACAAGCGCGAGCCAGCGCGCCCATGCTTTGTCATTGAGAGCCTCCCTTACGGTTTCTGTCATTTCTTAAGTTTCTAATAAGCATTAATATTATATGCTACAAAATTACACATAATCCCTACCACACACAAATGTGAGACAACTATTTGCGAACAATCCGTCACTTTTACGTGTTTTATTGGCAAACTCACTACTCTCCAGAAAGACAATCTCTAATTACTCACCCCCCAATAAAAACAGACCGACTTATGGAAAACAAGAATCAAATGATGGCAGACGCCGCCGCACAGGTTTCGAAAACCGCCGCACAGGTGAGTGCCGCAGCTGCCGAAGTTGCAGCCAAGGAAGAAGCAACAGGCATAAAGGAACAGGCCAGCCAGACTTTTCAGAATGTGAAAGAACAAGCTTCCGAACAGTTTGCATCAGCCCAGAGCAAGGTGAGCGACCTTGCCGGTCAGGCTGCCGACAAAATCAACTCTTTCTCCGATCAAGCTTCTGACAAGATTAACGATTTTACAGACGCCGCTTCCGATAAATTCAATGATATTAAGGAACAGGCCTCAGAGAAATTCTCAGGTTTCGCTGAAAAGCTCAAAGAGATGGCTGCCGATGCACTCGAATCAGGCGCAAACGCCGCCCACAATCTCGCCTCAAAGATAAAAGACTGAGACACCTTTATCTATTATCTATGTAATATACGACGCGGGGGCGCCTTCACCATTCAGGTGATAGCGCCCCCGCGGTATCTATTTATCGGATTCCTGTCAGAAGAGGTCTATCTCAGCAATTGCAGCTTTGTCGTTGCCACCGGCTATGCTCACCGGCACAATCTTGACATAGCGAGCATCGACAGGACGCTTGAAGGTGACGGTGCGGGGAGTAGGGTCGTTGATCAGATTGCCGAACTCAAACTGTTCGACCGTCTGCCATTTCTTACCGTCGTCGCTTACCTGAATTTCGCCCTTTTCTATCATTCCCTGCCCGGGAAGGTGGGTCTGAGGGGTGTAGCCGAAACCTCTGAGGGTCTCCTTGCGGCCCAGATCCACTGCTATCCATGCGCCGGGAGCCGCGCTAATCCAAAAGCTGCCGGCATTGCCGTCGAAAGCCTTTGCGGCATCACTATCTTTCAAGCCACCACTCTCACCGGCCACACGCCAGCCGTTCTTTATATAGCCGAAGCTGGAGCTGCTTACCGGGCTCTCCTCACCGTTGAGCACAGAGATGGCGCTCACTGTGGCACACTCTGCCTTGAAAGGAGTGGTGTAGACCGGCGATGCAGAGGTGGGGGTGGTACCGTCAACAGTGTAGTGAATCACGAAGCCGCCGTTGAGATTCTCCGACGGATTATCTCCGCTTCGCTTCCAGCCGAAATCACTTCGTGCAGGTGATATAGTCACCATTCCGTCGAAATCTCTTGAAGCAACAACCTCCGGAGCGTGTGAATGATAATAGTAGGCTCCGATGCCGCTCAGAGAGGGAGTGAGACGCGCCGAACCGATGCGGATGCGCAGACGGTCGGTGGTCACATCAGGAAAACGGAGAATGCGCTTATAGCCGATATTGGTGGCGTTGGCTATCTGTTTCCAACCACCGTCTACCCACGCATCGACCGCATGCTCCTCAATATGCTCGCCATTGACAGCCACCGGCTCCTGAAGCATCAGGCGGTTGATTGTGACACTCTTCGGGAGGGTTATCACTATCGAACCGTCTATCTCCACACCCGAACGGTTGTCGCCGTCAAGAAGAGCAGCCGGAGCATCGGCCCCCAGGAGAAGATTGGTCGAATAGGTGTCGCGGATACGGCGACCCACCTCGGCGAGAACGGATGAGTCGCGGGGTGAGAAGCGCCCCTCTCTATTCGGGGGGATATTGAGCATGAAGGTGGAGTTGCCGCCTACCGCACGTTCATACATGTCGAACACATCGTCGGCCGAGCGCACACCTTGCTTGTCGTCATCGCGATAGAACCACCCCTCACGGATTGAGGTATTGGTTTCAGCCTGCTGATAATGCAGATAACCTCCCTCATATAAACGCTCCCGGCTGCCGAGGTCTTCATCGGTCATGTCGTAGAAATTATTGAGGGTGTCAGGATTGGCCTGATAGGTTATCACGTTCCACTCCGTAGGACGGGTTGCCCCAGCCTCGTTACCGCACCATCTCACATCTTCGCGGCCGAAAACTACCGCTTCGGGAGCCAGAGTGTGGATGAGCTTCTTCCACGAAGCGTAGTCGTAGGTCTGACCCCCTTTCCGTTTGGGGTGAGCACCGTCAAACCACACCTCATGGATGGGGCCATATTCTGTGAGAAGCTCGAAGAGCTGATTGAGGAAATACTCATTGTAGTCATCGACCACAAACTCAAATTTCGTATCGTTGGCAAACGGGCGGCCATCTACCTTCCTCGGAATAGTACGCAGAGTCTTTTTGCTCAGATTACCGTAAAGTCCGTCGGCGTTCTCTATCTGGTAGAGGTCTGCGGGAGAGAGATACACTCCGAGCTTCATACCATATTTCTTGCAAGAGGCTGCAAGATCGCGGAGCACATCTCCCTTGCCGTCCATGAAGTCTGACGACATTATTCCATGGTCTGTGTAGCGACTCTGCCAGATAACATAGCCATCGTGGTGTTTGGCTGTGATTACAACCATCTTCATCCCGGCATCCTTCATAGATTTCACCCACTGGTCGGTGTCGAGACCCGACGGCTTGAAGAGTTTCGGATCTTCAAAACCGGTGCCCCATTCGCGACGGCTGAATGTGTTGGGTCCGAAATGAATAAATGCGATAAATTCGTTTTCGAGCGCATCCATCTGGCGCTCGTTGGGAACCACATGAGCCGCCTTCTCTATAATAAGCTCATGAGAGTCGCCCGGATTGATTCTGATAGTGTTGGCAAACGGAATATCTTCCTGAGCACTGACGGCAAAAACAGCGGTCAGTGCGCCCATCGCTAAAAGTCGTTTCATGAATAAATAGCTTAAAGTGTCTATGAGAGTACAAATATACTTATATTTACTCGCACGGCAAAATTTTGCAGGGCGTTTCAGCGGCGATTCTGCGCGCTGAAATCTCCTCACCTTCTGCGCCAGATTTTATTGTGAAAATGGCGGATTTATTTGGCTATTAAGCCGCCGGATTGTATTTTTGCATAAAAATAATTTTATTCACTCGCCTAAATCTACTTATAATGAAAAGGAGTTTTATTCTGGCCGGTGCAGCTGTCATGGCATTGGCCATGTCGGCTCAGACACAATGGCACAACCCGATGGACGCGGGTTTTTATGTAGTGCAGAATCAGGCTTGGCCTGATGAAATCGGCCATAGCTACGCACGCCTTCCCGACCGTGCTGAAAGCATGGTGCGCAAGCCACTGTGGGATCTGTCGAGAAACTCAGCCGGGCTTGCACTCAACTTCAAGACCGATGCTCCGAATATAAAGGTGCGTTACACCGTAGACGGTCCCCACAGTATGCCCCACATGCCTGCTACCGGTGTGACGGGTGTTGATCTTTACCGCGTGGGAGATAACGGAGAGGAAGATTTCTGTTTCAGCGGCTACTCATTCGCCGATACTGTTTCATTCAGTTTCTCAGTGCCGGGAGACCGGGTGGCAGAATACCATCTGAATCTGCCGCTCTATAATACCGTGACATGGATGGAAATCGGCACTCCCGATGGAGCATCTTTCGAATTCCTGCCAAGAGCCGAGGAAAAGCCCGTGGTGGTCTACGGCACCTCGATAGCCCAGGGAGCCTGCTCGTCGCGCCCCGGCATGGGATGGATCAATATAATGCGCCGCAATCTGGATATGCCTGTGGTGAACCTCGGTTTTTCAGGCAACGGTCGCCTTGAGCCGGAAATGCTGAGCCTGATTTCAGAGATTGACGCCGAACTCTATGTGCTCGACTGCATGCCTAATCTCACCACCACTCCCGATGAGACCGTTGAAAAACTCGTGACCGACGCTGTGCATCAGCTCAGAGCCAAGAGCAATGCTCCCATCCTGCTCGTGGAGCATGCCGGCTACAGCAACGGCGAGACCAACGCCCATCAGAAGAAAACCTACTCGCGGCTCAACGCTTCGCAGCGCAGGGCTTTCGACAAGCTGCAGGCCGAAGGCACAAGTAATCTCTACTATATAACCCGTGGCGAGCTCAACTACTCTCCCGATGCATGGGTAGACTACGTGCATCCCTCCGATCTCGGAGCGCAGCGTCAGGCCGATGTAGTTGGGGCTCGTGTTAAGGCCATCCTCAACAAATAAACCACTTCAATCTTTCCGATATAAATCAGTCAGCCCCGCCGGAAATTCCGGCGGGGCTGATGTTTCTTTAAGGCGTCAGCCGAAAACGGCTGTCATATCCCTTTGATTACTCTCCGGGGATGATAGCCTCGCTGGGACAAACCTCAGCGCAAGAACCGCATTCGATGCAGGTGTCGGGATCGATGTGGTAGATATCGCCCTCAGAGATAGCCTCTACGGGGCAAACGGGGAGGCAAGTGCCGCAAGCGACGCATTTGTCTGTAATTACGTAAGCCATAGTTTTTTAATTATTGGATATTTTACAAAATGACATTTTACAATGCAAATGTAGGCGTTTTCTTTGAAACAGCCTACATTTTGCACAACAATTTTTAGCCAAGTATCTGTTAAAAATCTTCGGGTCTCAGCAATCGCCCGCGAGTTGCATGCCTTTCACAATGGCCTCGCGGTTCACTCCGAGCAGATGATGGTGACGCTCCGGAAGGGCTTTTTTGAGTCCGGTCATCACACTCTCGAGAGGCACGAGATGACGCACTCCGAGAAGCGCTCCAAGCACAATCATATTGTAGGTTTTAGCCGATTTCATGTCGAAAGTGGCCTCCATCGCGTCTATCCGGCGTATGGTGATATCCTTACGGGTGGGCGGACGGTGTATGCCGTAGGAGTCGTAGATGAGAGTTCCGCCAGGCTTCACCTTGCTCTCAAACTTGTCAAGGCTCTGCTGATTGAGTATTACGGCTGTGTCGTAAGTGTCGAGCACGGGTGAGCTGATCGGGGCATCGCTGAGAATCACGGTCACGTTGGCCGTGCCGCCTCTCTGCTCCGGACCATAGGAGGGCATCCATGTGACCTCAAGATTATCCATGAGGCCTGCATATGCGAGAATCTTACCCATCGACAGGACTCCCTGTCCTCCGAATCCGGCTATAATTATCTCTTCTTTCATAAGCTAAAATCGGTGAGGATTTCCAGATATTAATCAGATATTTTTCAGATCGCCGGGAGGATATGCCGGGAACATATTGTCGACCATCCATTCATTGGCCTTCGCGGGCGACATTTTCCAGCCGCTGTTGCAGGTGCTCACTATCTCCACCACCGATGTGCCTTTGCCGGCAAGACTGTTGGCAAATGCCTTTTTAATGGCGGCTTTGGCTTTTTTCACTGTGGCAGGGGTGTGGACACTCTGACGTGTGACATAGCATGTGCCCGGCAGCTGCGCGAGAATCTCGGTGATCTTCAGAGGATAGCCGTTGAGATCCACCCTGCGTCCGTAGGGGGTGGTAGATGTGGTCATTCCCTCAAGGGTGGTCGGAGCCATCTGGCCACCCGTCATGCCATAAATGGCATTGTTTATAAAAATTATGGCGATATTCTCCCCGCGGTTGGCGGCATGGATGGTTTCGGCTGTGCCGATAGCGGCGAGGTCGCCGTCGCCCTGATAGGTAAAGACCATGCGGTCCGGATTGAGTCTCTTGACAGCCGTGGCCACTGCGGGCGCACGTCCGTGGGCGGCCTCTATCCAGTCGATATCCACATAATTGTAGGCAAACACCGCACATCCCACCGGAGCAATTCCGATAGTGGTGTGCTCTATACCCATCTCCTCTATCACCTCGGCCACGAGCTTATGGACTACTCCATGGGAGCATCCGGGGCAATAGTGCATATTGTTGTCGTTGAGAAGACGCGGCTTTGCGCTCACGATATTCTCAGGTTTCTTTATATCTTCAGCATTCATCGTGAGACTCATTTTTGGGATTGGCTGACGAACTCTGCCTCAAAGGCATCTATCACCTCCTGAGGGTTGGGGACAATACCGCCGAGACGTCCGAAATGACGCACAGGCACTCTCCCCTCCACCGCCATGCGCACATCTTCTATCATCTGACCGGCATTTAGCTCCACCACCATGATTCCTTTCACACCCTTGGCGGCCTCGGCTATGGCCTGAGTGGGGAAAGGCCACAAGGTGATGGGACGAATCAAGCCGATTTTTATTCCGCGCTCTCTGGCATCTTCAATAGCCTTGAGGCAGATACGGGCTATTGATCCGAAGGCCACGAACAGATATTCGGCATCGTCGGTGTGATACTCCTCATAGCGCACCTCATTTTCTTCAATCGCACGATAAGTGCGCTGATAGCGGAGGTTGTTTTCCTCCATCTTATAGCTGTCGAGTTCGAGAGTGGTGAGCACATTGGGCTTACGCCATTCGGGCTTGCCGGTAACCGCCCACGGACACTGCTCGGCAATCTCACGCTCTGTGCGGCGCGGACGTGCCGGGGGCAGCTTCACCTTCTCCATCATCTGTCCGACAATACCGTCGGCAAGAATCATGGCCGGAGTGCGGTATTTGAACGCAAGGTCAAAACCGAGACCCACGAAATCGGCCATTTCCTGCACAGTGGCCGGAGCAAGAACAATAAAGTGGTAGTCGCCGTGGCCTCCCCCTTTGGTGGCCTGAAAATAATCGGCCTGCGAGGGATGGATGGTGCCGAGCCCGGGGCCTCCGCGCATCACATTGACTATGAGTGCCGGCAGCTCGCCTGCGGCAATATATGAGAGACCTTCCTGCATCAGGCTCACGCCGGGGCTCGACGATGAGGTCATGACCGCCTTGCCGGTAGAGGCACCGCCATACACCATGTTTATGGCAGCCACCTCACTCTCGGCCTGAAGCACGACCATGCCTGTGGTGTTCCACGGCATGAGAGCCTCAAGGGTTTCGAGCACCTCGCTCTGCGGGGTGATAGGATAGCCGAAATAGCCGTCGACACCATAGCGCACCGCTGCGTGGGCTATAGCCTCGTTGCCTTTCATCAGTTTTATTTCTTCTTCCATGTGGGGAGGGTTGAATTCAATTTACAGTGCTAAAAATCTTCTTTGCCGCCGGTGTGCTAACGGCTGTCATCGGAAAGCATGACACGATAGACCGTGATACATCCGTCAGGACAGACGGTGGCACAGGCAGCACATCCGATACACGCTTCGGAGTCTGATGCAAACGCATAGTGATATCCGCGGTTGTTCACCTCCTTGGGCTGCAAGGAGAGCACATTGCACGGACAGGCCACCACGCAAAGATCGCACCCTTTGCAGCGCTCGGCGTTGATATCCACGGCTCCTTTAACTTTTGACATAATATATCCTGAAGTCTCCTAAGTGAGTGGTGTAAGTAAAGAAATATTTATTTACTTAAAATATTTTGCACAAAAATAATCAAAATAATCTAAGCAGGATAGCTTTTTCACAACCTTAACCTATGGCACATTCAGCGGTCGAGTGTGCCAACAGTCGAAATCGGTCGGTCAAAGTTTCATCCGTGTAACTCTAACTTTTTTGTTTTTAAGCTTGTAGGGAGCCACGGCCTCTATCACCGCACGCGCCTTAGAGCGAGGCACCGCAGCGATTGCTTCATGATCGGCCACCACGATACGCCCCACCTCAGCCGGGTCAAGCCCACCGCGGGCAATGAGAAATCCGGCTATATCACCGCGCGACACCTTCTCTTTCCTACCCGCATTGAAATGAAGAGTGGCCATATTTCCGCGCACCACCGCATCCTCATCGTGGGCCGGAGGAGTCCACGGTCTGGATATCGTGATGAAATCAGGCATTGAATCGGCCTCGGAAGTAATCACGTAGACCGTTCCGTCTGCACCATTGCGAGCCGTACGTCCATTCCGATGTGTCCAAGACTCGGGAGTAGGAGGAATATGGTAGTGAACCACGGCATCCACACCCGTGATATCAAGGCCGCGCGAAGCGAGATCAGTAGCCACAAGCACCGGAGCCGTGCCATTGGCAAGCATAGCCACCGCTGTCTCTCTGCCGTGCTGGTCGAGCCCGCCATGATAGAGAGCCGCATCTATACCGGCCTTACGCAAAATCCCACACAAGCGGTCGGCACTCTCGCGATGATTCACAAACACGATGGTCTTCCCGGCATGGATGGCGTGAAGAAGATCTATCAACACTGCGGCCTTATCGCGCGACGGACTCTCGATGCCCACAATCTGAAGGGCAGCTGCGGCATGAGATGTGGAGTGGTCATGCACTTCCGGCGTCCCCGCCCCGAGCCATTCAGGAATCTCAGCCATTGGGGTGGCGGATGTGAGCACGATATCTCTCAGATGAGGAATGAAGCGGCGTATGCGCCGCATATCATCTTCAAAACCGAGTTCGAGACACTTGTCATATTCATCGAGCACCACCACCTTCACTGCCTCAAGCGAAAGTTGCTTGCGCTGCAGATGGTCAAGCAGGCGTCCGGGAGTGGCCACAATGATATCAGGAGAGGGGGTGAGACTCTTCTTCTCGTCGTCCATGGAGTGGCCGCCATATAGAGCCACAACTTTGAGACCTGAAGCGAGAGTACGCACCACATCGCGCACCTGCAGAGCCAGCTCGCGCGACGGCACCATGACCACGCCCTGAACCGCTCCCTCAGGCTTGCCTGTGCGCCGGAGCAGATAGGCCGTAAATGCTATTGTCTTACCAGAGCCCGTGGGAGCCGCAAGAGCCACAGATGAAGCATCGGTGTCGAGCAGCTCGGTCTGCATCGGGCGGAGCCTCTCTATGTGCATCCGCTCTGACAGAGCGGTTATAATATCTTGTTTTGTCATAACCTATGGAGGATTACATTTGTTATAGTGATAGAAAGATGTCGGGATTTATCCTACACATCTATTATTATATAACAACTGAAACATGAAACGGATTATTCTTCTCAGACACGGCCAGAGCCAATGGAATCTGGAAAACAGATTCACCGGATGGACCGATGTGGAACTGTCGGATAAAGGGCGCGAAGAAGCCCGCGAGGCCGGACGCAAAATAGCCGAAGCCGGGTTGCAGCCGGAGTTTTATTTCACCTCTTATCTGCGGAGGGCTATCCACACTCTTGAGATTGCCGCCGCTGAAATGGAACGCGACTGGGTGCCGGTGATTAAAGACTGGCATCTCAATGAGCGCCACTACGGAGCGCTTCAGGGGCTGAATAAAGTTGATACGGCTGCCAAATATGGCGACGAGCAGGTGCGCGAATGGCGTAGAGGTTTTGACGCTATGCCGCCGCTACTCACCCCCGACGACCCGAGATTTCCCGGAAATGACCCTCGGTATGCCTCACTTACAGCCGACGAGCTTCCTTTGGCAGAATCACTTCAGAACACCATTGCCCGTGTGCGCTGCTGCTGGGAAGAAGTGATAGCACCACGTGTGCAGCAGACAGGCACCGTGCTGATAGCCGCTCATGGAAATTCGCTGCGCGGGCTGGCAATGATGCTGCTCCACCTCACCGCTACCGATGTCACCAAACTGGAGATTCCTACCGGCAGCCCTTGGGTTTTCACCACCGACGACCGTCTGAGAGTCACCGACACACATTATCTTTAGCCACTCATACGCAGCCTTCAGCATCTATAGACCGGGCATCCGCAGATTAGCTACGGATGCCCGGCTTCAGGTACTGACTGCGGTTGGCTGCAACCGTAGTTATTTCACATTTGCAAGCAGAATATCGTAGGCCTCGTTGATGCCATCCTTATTCTTGCCACCGGCCTGAGCGAAACCAGGCTGACCGCCACCGCCGCCGTTGATAGCCTTGGCTGCCTCACGCACCATCTTTGATGCATTGAATCCGCGGCCAACGAGATCTTCCGTAATCATCACGGTGAGAAGCGGCTTGCCCGACACGTCGACTGTTGCACCGATAAACATTGTAGACTCCGGCGAAGATGCCCTCACGCCGAATGCCACAGACTTGGCCATCTCGGGAGTGCGCACACCGCGGAGCGACACAACCTTGATTCCGGCTATGTTCTGAGCCTTGCCGATTGCTTCGGCAGTAAGAGAGGCGGCTCTTTCGCTGAAGTATTCCTCCACCTGCTTATGCAGGTCGGCATTCTCGGCAATGGAGCGCTTGAGCGCGGCCACCACATCGGGGGCATTATTGAGCATGCCGGAGATTTCGCCAACCGTACGCTTCATATCATCAAGGGCATCTTCGACAGCGGTGCCGGTGATAGCCTCGATGCGGCGTATACCCGCAGCCACACTGCTCTCAGACACGATTCGGATCATACCGATATTGCCTGTATTGTCCACATGGGTTCCGCCACATAGCTCCACAGAGTCGCCATAGCGTATCACACGCACTTCATCTCCATATTTCTCACCGAAAAGCGCCATAGCTCCCATGGCCTGAGCCTCGGCAATAGGCACATTGCGGTGCTCGTCGCGGGCTATCGCCTCACGAACCATACGGTTGGCCAGACGCTCTGCCTTGGTGAGCTCTTCAGGAGTCACTTTCTGGAAATGGGAGAAGTCAAAACGGAGTATCTCGGGCGACACGAACGAACCCTTCTGCTCCACGTGTGTGCCCAGCACCTGGCGAAGAGCATAGTGAAGAAGATGGGTAGCAGTGTGGTTGCACGATGTGGCTCTGCGGGCTTCGGAGTCGATTTCAGCGACAAACTCACCCTCCACATCTTCCGGCAGTTTATGCACGAGATGCACAGCCATACCGTTCTCGCGCTTGGTGTCATAAATCTCTGTCACGCGGCCGGAAGCATCGGTCAGAGTGCCACGGTCGCCAGTCTGACCACCCATTTCGGCATAGAACGGACTTGTGGCAAGCACTATCTGATAATATTCGCCCTTCTTCTGCTTCACCTTGCGATAGCGGAGTATACGGGTGGAGGTCTTTGTTGTGTCATAGCCCACAAACTCAGGCTCACCCTCGTTCACCACCACCCAGTCGGCAGCTTCTACAGCGGCCGCATTGCGGGCGCGCGCTTTCTGAGCAGCCATTTCGGTGTCAAACTCCTTATGGTCGAGAGTCATTCCGTTTTCTTTGAGAATCAGCTCAGTGAGGTCGAGGGGGAAGCCATATGTGTCGTAAAGCACAAATGCTTCCTTACCGGATATTTCGGTCTTGCCGGCTGCTTTCGCAGCATTGATGGCAGTATCGAGCATACGGATGCCGTTTTCGAGAGTGCGGAGGAAAGCATCCTCCTCCTCTTTAATCACTTTCATGATGAGCTCACGCTGACTCTTGATTTCGGGATAGGCTTCTCCCATGCTGTCTATCAGAGTGTCGACGAGCTTGTAGATAAACGCCTGCTTCTGGTTGAGGAAAGTGTAGGCATAGCGCACCGCGCGGCGGAGTATGCGGCGAATCACATATCCCGCCTTTGCATTTCCGGGGAGCTGCGAGTCGGCAATAGAGAATGCGATTGTGCGCACATGGTCTGCTATAACTCGCATGGCAATATCCACCTTCGCATCATCACCATAGCGAAGTCCGGCAAGAGAAGCAATCTTAGCTATGAGGGGTGTGAACACATCTGTGTCGTAATTAGACGTCTTGCCCTGAAGAGCCATGCAGAGACGTTCGAATCCCATGCCGGTGTCAATCACCTTGGCGGGAAGCGGTTCGAGAGAGCCGTCGGCCTTACGGTTATACTGCATGAACACGAGATTCCATATCTCGATAACCTGAGGATGGTCGTGGTTCACGAGTTCGGCACCAGCCACAGCCTTGCGTTCCTCTTCGCTACGGAGATCAATGTGGATTTCCGAGCAGGGGCCACAAGGACCGGTATCGCCCATTTCCCAGAAATTGTCGTGCTTGTTGCCATTGATGATGTGCGACTTCGGGAGATGTTTTTCCCATATAGCGGCAGCCTCATCATCGCGCGACAGACCCTCTTCGGGAGAACCCTCGAACACTGTGGCATAAAGACGTGAGGGGTCAAGCTTGAGCACATCCACGAGATATTCCCATGCCCAGTCGATGGCTTCCTGCTTGAAATAGTCGCCAAACGACCAGTTGCCGAGCATCTCGAACATAGTGTGGTGATAAGTGTCCATACCCACCTCTTCAAGGTCATTATGCTTGCCGCTTACGCGGAGACACTTCTGAGAGTCGGCCACACGCTTATTTTTGGCCGGGGCGTTGCCGAGAATGATATCCTTGAACTGGTTCATTCCGGCGTTGGTAAACATCAGTGTGGGGTCATCTTTGATAACCATCGGAGCTGAAGGCACAATCTTATGGCCTTTCTCACGGAAAAAGTCTTTGAAAGACTCTCTGATTTCCTTTGCTGTGAGCATATCTTTATCTTTACTTTTTATCTGGATATTGGGTCGGGGCGCAATTAGCCCGAAAGCAGATGCAAAATTACCGCTTATTTTGTATATTTGCAACAAAATGGACTCATCTGAGAGAGATGCAAGAGCTTAATAAGAAATTCTACAAGATTAGCGAGGTGGCGGAGTTGCTCGATATTCCCGCCACCACACTCCGGTTTTGGGAAGACAGATTCACCGTCATTTCACCGCGTCGCAACGCGAAAGGCATCCGCTTCTACACTCCCGAGGATATCGACAAGATATCTATGATTCACTATCTGGTGAAGCAGCGCGGCCTTAAGCTCGACGCGGCTCAGGAACAGATAAGGCGCAATCCCACCGGGGTGTCGCGACAGCATGCCGCAGTGATGCGGCTGCAATCGATCAGATCACGGCTTCAGGAGATGATAAAAGCGCTCGATTCACTCCGCTGAGGCAGCCTCATAGGGAGCCCTGACCGCACTACCTTCACGCATCATTGCCGATATGTTGGGCCACATCCGGCTGCGGAAATCATCCCACGAACGGAGTTCCACGGGTGTCCAGGCCGCCTCGGCTATGGCAAGCCCGCGAGGATAGGTCATGTAGCTCGCACGATTTACATCGCTGATTGCTTCTCCCCAGAGAGTGGCCATCACTCCTGTGATATGTGCTTGCTCGTCGGCCGGGAGCCCATATCCGGGGTCAAATTCATAAGACTTGCGCAGTGGGGTCACCGGCATCCCCCAGTTGTTCCATTCCGGCAGGTCGCCTTTGAGCTGCGGATAGTCGAGATAGGCATATTCGCCGGGAGCCATTATGAGAGGATTACCATGCTTGCGGGTCAGTTCGATACATTTGGGTGTGAGGCCATAACGCCACGTAACAAGAGTCACGTCTGACGGATAATCGAAGAGATAGTCGTTGGCGGGAGGATAGATATTGTCCAGCTCACACCAGAGAATCGCTTTCTTTCCGTTGGAGCGCACGCTGTCGAGTATGCGGGCGAAAAAATGGTTCATAATCTGCGACGCGCTTGAGATACCCTTCTGAGCCATCAACACCGAATCGCGCTCACACTCTCCCCAGTTGCGCTCAATCACAGACTCATCACCCCCCAGATGAATATACCGTGAGGGAAACACCTCGGCCACCTCGCGGATAATATCACCGTAGAGAGTATAAACCTCATCGACTGATGCACACAGCATCAGATTGTGCGACTCGCCTACCGCCACAGATGCCGTATCGGAGTTGAGACACCGCATTTCCGGATGCGCGGCGAGAAGTGCGGCAGTGTGGCCCGGAATATCGAGTTCCGGCACAACCTCTATATGTCTCTCGGCCGCATATGCTATGATGTCGCGGAGATCATCGTGGGTATAGAAACCATTGTGGGGAGCGCCTGCTCCATCCTTTTTATTACGGAAGGCACCAACATCTGTGAGCTCCGGATGACTTTTTATCTCCATGCGCCAACCTTCGTCGTCGGTGAGATGCAGTTGCAGCACATTATATTTATAGCGGGCCATCCGGTCAATGTAGCGCTTCACATCTTCGACCGGCAGAAAATTGCGGGCCGGGTCAAGCATCAACGCACGATAGCCGAAGCGTGGTGAGTCTGTAATCTTCACAGCGGCTATACTTCTGGCAGCAGTGGAGGGCACATCACCGATCAGAATCTGGTCAAGCGTCATAAGGCCGTTCCACACACCTGCGGCCGAACCGCCCTTGATATCAAGAGTGCCGCCGGCACACACAAGTTGATATGCCTCACGCCCCATAGAGGGGTCTACAGCCAGACTTACTCTCACACTCCCCTCTTCCGCTTCATTTCTCTCGGCTCCAAGACGCAGATAAAGAATCCGGCCAAGCTCGGCTGCCTCACCGGCAAGCGACGAATCGGCAGAAAGGATTGAATATCCTCCTCGGAAATCAGCACCCGGTCCTGAAGAGACAACCACTTCAGCCGGAAGAGGCACAAGAGCCGATCTCGGACTGAAAACATCTTGCGAAACGGCTGTGAATGATAAACCACACATCAGAGCCGATATTGCCATGCTGCGAAATTTCATAATGTGAGCGGATAAATAGGTCGTGAAAAATTCTTTTTTAATTTGAAATTGACTGTGAACGAGAAAACGACTATGCAAATCTACGAAATTATAGCTATATTTGCAAAAAACTTACACAACACCATTTTACCAAAGCAACCATGAGTTTATCACACAGCCCTCTCGGGGCATCGGCAGCCGTAACACCGGCTTTAGCGCTTGCTGCTCTTGCTCCGCTTGCTTCGTGTCAGTCTGGCAAAACTGCCGACACCCCACAGGAGAAACCTCTCAACATCGTGTATATAATGACCGATGACCATACAGCCCAGATGATGAGCTGCTATGACACACGGTTTGCCAACACACCCAATCTCGACCGTATTGCCGCCGACGGGGTGAGATTCACCAACAGCTTCGTGGCAAATTCACTAAGCGGCCCCTCAAGAGCGTGCATGCTCACAGGCAAACACAGCCACAAGAACGGATTTCTCAGCAATGAGCAGAGCGTGTTTGACGGCACCCAGCCCACATTTCCCAAATATCTCCAGAAAGCCGGCTATGAGACCGCCCTCATTGGAAAATGGCATCTGGAGACCCTTCCCACCGGTTTTGACAAATGGGAAATAGTGCCCGGACAGGGCGACTATTATAATCCCCGCTTCATCCAGATGAACGGCGACACCATCGTGCGACCGGGATATCTCACCAACGTCATAACCGACATGAGTCTCGACTGGCTTGAGAACGGACGCGACAAGAACAAGCCCTTCTGCATACTCATCCATCATAAAGCCCAGCATCGCAACTGGATGGCCGATACCTGCAATCTCGAGCTCTACGAAGACCAGGATTTCGAACTTCCCGAAAATTTCTTCGACAACTATGAGGGACGCGAAGCCGCCTCCACTGCCGAGATGCGCATCTTCGACCACATGGACAATATCTACGACCTGAAGATGAACCGCGACGACAAGACCTCATATCTGAAAGGCACCTACGAGGCTTTCTATTCGCGCATGGACTCTGCCCAGCGGGCTAAATGGGACGCCTTCTACAACCCCATCATCGAGGATTTCTATTCGAAAAACCTTCAGGGCAAGGAGCTGGCCCAGTGGAAATATACCCGCTATATGCGCGACTATCTCAAGACCCTCAAAAGCCTTGATGACAATGTGGGCCGTGTGCTCGACTATCTCGAAGAAAACGACCTGCTCGACAACACCCTCGTGGTCTACACCTCCGACCAAGGTTTCTATATGGGCGAACACGGATGGTTTGACAAGCGCTTCATGTATGAAGAGTCGTTCCGCACTCCCCTCGTGATGCGTCTTCCCGCCGGCTACGACCGTCGCGGTGATGTGACCGAAATGGTGCAGAACATCGACTATGCCCCCACATTCCTCGAAATTGCGGGTGTGGAAGTGCCCGAAGACATCCAGGGTGTTTCGCTCATGCCTCTGCTCCGTGGCCAGCATCCCGAAGATTGGCGCGACGACCTCTACTATCACTACTATGAATATCCTGCCGAACACGCCGTGAAACGCCACTATGGTGTGCGCGACGACCGCTATAAGCTCATCCATTTCTATAACGACATAGACAAATGGGAGCTCTATGACCTGCAGGAAGACCCGCATGAAATGAACAATCTCTACGGCAAGCCCGGCATGGAAGAGGTGACAGCACGCATGAAGGAGCGCATGAAAGCCGCTCAGGAGAAATATGACGACCCCATCCGCACCACATATCCTCTCTAATCCATACTTTTATCCAAAAAAAATGCCGGCTCGCTTTTAGTAAGCCGGTATTTTTTTGCCGAAAACTATTCTCAGATTGCCCGGACATGAACAAAACATGATGACAGTCTGTTGTAAAGAAAGAATAATAATAAAAACACCAGAATATATGGCACGACAGAAAAAAGAAAAGTCGCTCGTTGAACGCGTACTCGCTAAGGAAGAGGTGGATTTCAATGCCCTCTCCATGCATGAAATCAAGCAGCTTGTGGCAGACCTCGTGGAGCTTCAGGAAAACCGCATCCGCAAGGAGGAGATTCTCAAGCTTCAGAACATCGTAATCAAGGCATCCGAGAAAATCAAGGATATTCTTAACAAGGAGAAATGAGTCTGACAGTTGGAGATAAGGCTCCCGACCTGTTGGGAACCGATCAAGACGGCAAAGAGATAAAGCGCAGTGATTTTCCCGGAAAGACTATAGCTCTCTATTTCTACCCCAAAGACCTCACCAGCGGATGTACGGCTCAGGCCTGCAATCTGCGCGACAACTACACCGAACTGCTCGACAAGGGCATTCAGGTGATTGGCGTGAGTGTCGACCCTGCATCGCAGCATCAGAAGTTCATANCCAAAAATTCGCTTCCCTTCCCTCTTATTGCCGACACTGACCATAAGCTTGTGGAAGAGTTTGGTGTGTGGGGAGAGAAATCCATGTATGGGCGTAAATATATGGGCACGTTCCGCACCACATTTATCATCACCCCCGANGGCACCATCACCCGCATTATCGGCCCTAAAGAGGTGAAGACCTCCAACCACGCCGCTCAGATACTCGCTGAGTGAATAGCTCTNCGGAGTCTGCTAACAAATAAAAATTCCCGCTTAGGAGATACATCCTGAGCGGGAATTTTCGTTTCTAAGTATCAGTCGGCGGATTGAAGAGTGAGCCTATAGATAATCGTGGGGGCATTCTCGTCAGTGGAGGTATCGGTGAGAGGATTGTCACCGTAGAAGCATATCCCGNCGNGAGTGAAAAACCATCCGCCATACGGACTGAACCTACCTGCACCNANATCGGTCTCCATCACCGTATTCAGATTGCGGTCAAACACTCTAAGATAGAAATTTCTGTCAAACGATGCCTTCTGCGGGTCTTCCCGTCCCTCGAGATTAGTCGGGCCAAGCACAATCTGAGCATACAGACCTGCCTCCGGGAGCCACACTACCTCGCCGAAATGAGGATTTTCAAGACTGTGCCACATCAGCTCATTCGGGTCGGGAGCACACTCTCCACACTCGGCCNTCATGAGTTTCATCGGTGCGGTCTGTGAGNTCACATCTCCGNNNGCTGAAATCCTGCTTACGGNAGCCTGATAAGGGAAAGCGGTAATCACATCTGNCTCGGCAAACGTCAGATTGGGATAGACCATAAATCCGCGGCGTTCGCCGGTCCAGCCCGGCACCATCATATATTCGTCCGTTTCGCCGGTCGATAGATCAAGCCGCTCTATCACCATCTGCTCCTCCTTGCGAGCAGGATAGAGAANAGACCGCTCAGATGGGATNAAATGCATCTCGNCTGTGTGGAGCTGCGCATTGCGGGTNACGAAGGGAATCGGTTCTCCAGGCAACTGCCATGAATCNATCACACGNCCCACGGTGTCGAGCAGATATACCTTTACCTCATCATAGGCCACGATTGAGTCGGGAGCAAAAGCGTCAAACCAAATTATCTCTCCAGTGATACCGTCAGGNCCCTCGCGGTTGAGCACGATGGGGGCANCAAATCTATTATGAGTGAGATTTATCCGGTCAAAACTGTTAGTGCGGTAGTTGAGGGCCAGCACTGTAGTGTCACCCTCGGAATTGACAATCTGCTGCGAGGTCATATAAGACGGCAGGCTGAACCACTCTTGTGAGGAAGCCACCTCGATNGTGTCCCACANGGCCAAAGGTGAGGAATCTGCCTCTGACCCTCCTCTACTACCGGTAGAACACCCCGCAGCCGCTACAGNCATACCGAGACTAAGATTCAGAAGCAATCTATTACAATGATGATTTGTGATCATAATACTTATATAATTTTCCANAAAGGTAATTTATCTCACGACTCAGAACAAGGTCTTNATGGATTTAACTTTTTTTACGGACGGTAAAGGCGTATCGTGGAGCCGAGGAGGGGAAATGACAGGGTCAGAATNGCGTTTGAGGAGTCGAGCGAAGCATGGACATCCTCACGGATAGGGGTAAGCGACGAATCCACCCACCGGAGGTCAAAATGTCCGGCAAACGGAGTCGGAATCAGCCGACCCTTTATCATGCCCGGCCGCCATGCAGAAGGATTGACCTCGGCTCCTCCNAGATAGACTATATCATAGCCTGACGAAGAAACTGAAGGTACGACCGCCAGCCGGTAGCGACCGCCGGAGCGTGCGCGCACATTGTCTGTGTCGCGGTCAAGATATTCCCATATCCCCACAGGCGNGCCTGAAACGGAGGCGGCTGCCGAGCCAATNAGCTGCTCNATCTGTGAGGATGAATAGATAATGTCTGATATACCCTCTTCGGCAGGAAAAGTCATGTCTGTGACCACGAGCGAAAGGCTGACNGTGCCGNCCGCTGAAATCCCCACNGGTAGAGCCGGATTGAAATCACCGGCTATAGANGCTATCTCNTCGGGAAGAGGATGACCGAAAAGAAANCCCACGCTTCCTGCCGCATCAAGAGTGACAGCTATGGCATTTTCAGCCGCAGGAACGGCATANGGCGACTCTACGCGCTCTGAAAAAATCANCGAATCGCGTGCTTCCACCACCTTATGGTAGGAAAGGAGGGCATACTTTTTGTCAAACGTCGTGTCAAATCCGTCGCTCCCATAGGTAAGAGTCAGAGCTGAATAATTGATTGAGTCTGCCACATTCCATAGNAGCGACACCGCTCGGCTCCGGGAGTGATTTTTCCCCGGCATAGTGAAACGAATCTCAAGAGTGAGCNCNGTGGCAGATGGATNCGGCTGGANCAGCCTTACCGTGTCGGTGAGAGAGGTTATGCTATCGTGATAGGTGCGCACTTCCACGGCTTGGCCCGNCAAATGAGTCAGAGTGAGNANACCGGCAATAATAAAGAGGAGAGANCGATAAAATCTCATGGCTTACGGGCAATTGAGAGGGTGGCCTCCACAAACTCATCATGAGGCATGTCGAAAGGGAGCATATGGAGAGTGAAGCCCCGNCGCTCCATGCCGCGAAACCATGTCATCTGGCGCTTGGCAAACTGATGGATGGCAATAAGCAGTTGCGACACCATTTCATCATAGGTGAGTCTGCCGGTGAGATAAAGAGTGATAAACTTATATTCCAGACCGTAATATATCAGGTCGTCGGCAGGGATTCCGGAGTCGAGGAGCCTGCGGACCTCATCTACCATCCCCCCATCGAGTCGGGCATGAAGCCTCCGCTCAATCCGGATTCTCCGCTCATCGCGCGGAATATCCACACATATTATGGCCGCATCAATGGGCGCCACAGCCTCTCCACCCTCAAGTTCGGGATGGTCTTGATAACAGGTCTGAATCTCTATGGCTCGCACGGCCCGCTTCACAGTGTCAACATCCGTGTAGTTGTGGAGCTGCTTCATTGAAGCGAGAATTGCCGTAAGCTCCTCAAGAGTCTTGCCCTCCAATTGTTCTCTAAGAAGCGGATTGGCCGGCACTTCGGGCATGGCCACGCCCCTTAGCAGCGATTCGAGATAGAGACCCGTACCACCGCAAATCACCGGAAGATGTCCTCTCCGCTCTATGTCGGCACATGCCGCCCGGGCGTCGCGGAGATACTCGTAAAGATTATATTTATATCCTGCCGGAGCCACATCTATGAGATGAAACGCCACAGCCCCATACTCTGCAAGGTCTTTGCCTGTGCCTATATCCATGCCGGTATACACCTGACGCGAATCTGCACTGACAATCTCTCCGCCAATGGCAGCAGCCACTGCCACGGCTCTTGCAGTCTTGCCCGAGGCGGTAGGGCCGGTTATTGCGATAGGACGGAGAGGCATATCAGACGGTTCGGGCAAATTTGTTCCACCAGCGGCGGAGTCGGAAGAAAGGTTTGTCTTCATTTATGCGTGAGATAGTAAGCCAGCGGGAATCGTTATAGTCCACATCCCATTTCTTTATGTCGCGGAGCCTGAAAGTAGGCACATAGTGCTTTATCCTATATAGGCGGCGCCCGTCACTGTCATAGGTTTTCCATGCCATCGCTATTGTGTGGAGCCGCACTATTTCTGCACTCAGCAGGGTGTCAAACTGGCCGCTGTTGAGCAAACGGTCTATCTCGCTCAAAGGTATAAACTGATATGACGGGTGGTTAGACAATAGAGTCTCTTTCTGCTCATCGGTGAGAAACACCAGATAATGAAACACATTTGACTCAGTGTTTCCGATCAGATTCTCATACATTAATCTCATGTCTACATCCTGCATGTGGGCCAGGGTGCTGAAATAATCTTTCGCTTCATGCAGAGGCATCCTTTCGCGGAAAGGTAGCCGCAGATTGCCAGGACTGTCATATCTCGGATGGCCTGGGTGCATAATCATATCCGGATTATCCTGTGGCGGAAGCACACAGAGATAATTGTCCCAGAATATAAGATAGCGGAGCAAGGTGGAACGGTGGATGGCTCCGGATTTCACTGTCATATCCTGAGAATAATAATTCCACAACCCGCCATATCGAAGACCCATATAGACAATCGAACAGACAAAAAGAGCTATCGGCGCCCAGAAGAATACGAATCTGTCGGGTGAATTGAGATTGACATTCACATATTCAACCGCATAATACACCCACGAAGCCAGAGTGAGCAGCGCGGAGAGATTACAGAGAATCCTCACCTGGTATTTGCCTTCCTGGCTGAAAATATTGCCGAGAAAGCCACGCTCTCCGGGGGTACCGAAGCGGGCTTTACACTCTTCGCAGAAACCGAGCGATGTGCCTCGCCAGGCCGCATAGCCGGTCACAATGAAAGTGACCGGAGAGATTATCAGCACGACAATAAATGGAATCTCCTCATTGATGGTACCCATATCAAACACCCGATAAATCATCCACCGAGAGTAGAGAAAATTGACCAGCAGAGTGATCAGACCGGTGAAAAACAAGATTACCGAGGCAAGGTGGGGCAATAGAAAGCACACCGGAATTTTGCTTCGTGCATTGGACTTTACAAGGAAATAAAAACCCGTCTGCATCGCAAAAGCGAGAAGTGTCACAAGGACCGGACTCAACCAGAGCGACATGATTACGAGCAGCGATAACGCGCCCACAACCATGACCCAGTTGAGCCAGAGCTGAATTACGCTTTTTTTATTCTTTTCGGCAGGATGCATTGAATATGGGTTTACACTTTTAGGGGAAAACGCCCTAAAGGAAGATTTGTTTGCACTCTAAAGGTTAAGTGACGATTAAAAATGCTTACTTCCGGGCGTTTCCCATGAAAAATGAGCGGTTAGCGCATATTGCGGTTGAAGTAGTCGAGCATACGGGCATAAACCACCTTCTGCGCTCCGCATCCATTGATGGAGTGGTCCATATTGGGGAAGAACAGCACGTCACACCAGCGGCCTGCGCCCTCCATGCGACCCACATATTCAACCGTGTTGGAGAAATGCACGTTGTCGTCGGCGGTGCCCGACATGACAAGAAGCGGACACTTCACTTCGGTCACTTTATTAAGCGGAGCAGACTGACGGTAGCCATCTTCATTCTCCTGAGGGGTGAGCATATAGCGCTCGGCATAGACGGTGTCATAGTAGCGCCAGTCGGTGACGGGAGCCACCGACACTGCGGCTGCATAGGGAGCATCGGGCATCGAAGCGGCCATGAGTGTCTCATAGCCTCCGTAGCTCCAGCCATGAATACCGATACGGGAGGCATCGACATAAGGCAGACTTGCGGCATAGCGGGCGGCAGCAACCTGGTCTATCGACTCGTAGTGGCCGAGATTCTTATAGACCACATCCATAAACGCACGTCCGCGACCTCCGGTGCCACGACCATCTACACACACTATCACGTAGCCCTGAGATGCATACCATTCCATCCAGCCGACAGACCACTGATTGAGCACCTGCTGCGAACCGGGTCCGCTATACTGGAACATTACTACCGGATGCTTCACTGAAGCATCAAAACTGGGAGCCTTCACGATATAGCCGTTGAGAGTCACACCGTCGCTCTGCATGGTAAAGAATTCGCGTCCGGGAAGGTCGGCATAGCGTGCTTTGAGAGCTGCGTTGTCTTCAAGCACTTTCACCTGCTTGCCTTCGGCGGTGTAGAGTGTATAAACGGCCGGAGTGTGGGTGTCGGTGAAACGGATGGTGTAGAAAGCCATGTCGGGGCTGAATGTGGCCGAAGCTGTGCCGGAAGCGGGGGTTAGATCCGTGATTTTGCCTTTTCGGTCTATACGGCTCACCATTCGGTTGATGGCTCCGGTTGATGTAGACTGATAGTAATGGCATTCGCGCTTGGCATCATATCCATAGTAGGCTGTCACGTCGTAGTCGCCGGAGGTGATGGCCTGCATGAGAGCTCCGGAATAGGAATACTGATAGAGGTGATTGAAGCCGGTGCGCGATGAAGTGACTACAAAGAAGTCGGGATAATAGTGGATATCTTCATAGGTGGCCTCGGCAAGCCAGGCTTTGTCATATTGCTCTACAAGAAGAGAGCTGACAACAGTCGACTTGGGATTGACGGTGTAGAGTTCCATGCGGTTCTGCGCACGGTTGAGGGTGGTTACAATCAGTCTGTCTGCACTGAAAGCATAGTTTATGCGGGGTATATATTCAATCTTCGAATCTGGAAGAGTGATATCTTTGGTCTTTCGGGTGTCCACATCATATGAATGGATAGACACAACAGAGTTGGGCTGACCTGCTACAGGATATTTATAGGTGAACGAACCGGGATAGAGAGCATAGGCGGGATCCGGATTGCAATAGCCTTCATAGATGGGGAAGGTGAACAGAGGCACCTGCGACTCATTATATTTGAGATAGCAGAGGGTTGAGTTGTCGGGAGCCCAGGCCATGGACATAGATGTGGTGAACTCCTCCTCATAGGTCCAGTCTGGCACACCGTTGATTATGCGGTTTTTCTCACCGTCGGTGGTCACGGCCACCTCTGTGCCGAAATCAAGTTTCTTGAGATAGATGTTGTTGGCCGACACATAAGCCACCATGCGTCCGTCAGGAGAAAAAATCGGAGCCTGCTGACTGGTGCGTTCCTCAGACAGAGGTTTGAGAATACGTGTACGGAGCTCATACACATAATATTCCGCTTCAAAAGAGCGGCGGTAGATGGAGCGTGCGTTGCGCCACACGAGCAGTTTCGACCCGTCGGGGCTCATGCGGAAGCCCTGAATATGGTCGAGGGTGGTTTCGCGGGTGTGCGACAGGTCAAGAATGGTTTCTACCTCCTTGGCGGTACGGGTGTCGTATTTCACCACCTTGTCTGCCTGCGGCGACAGTTGCATATAGAATGCTCCGTCGGGCATATAGGTGAAAGCCTTGGGAGCAGCTGCATAGCGTCCGGCTCCGAGATAGCGGTCCATGTCGGGATAGTCTGCGATTCCGGCGGCCGCGCCGGCGGCAGCCGATAGGATTACTGTGGCTGATAGTGCCAGTGATTTGAATATATTCATGAGTGATAATGATTTTTCGTAGGGAGGATGCTTAATTCTTTTACTGCGAGTAGAGTTGCATTACCTGATTTCAATGACTTAATTACCAGAGGGAGAGCTGACGGTCATCATCGGCAGCCGGATTCTTCTTCGGAGCCGGCTCCTGATAGCCGAAATCATCTTCCTTGGGTGTTTCTTTCGGCGGCTCGGGCTGAGGAGCCACAAGCCAGTCGGTGCTGTCCATAAGCTCATCTATGGCAGAGATGCGCGGTTTCTCTTTTTTTCGCGACGGAGCCCTTTTCTTTTTCTTAGCAGGCTTTTCAGCCGTTTTTTCAGGTTTGATCGGGGGAATTCCAATATGGAGAGGCACATCAAACACCGGCGACGATTCTGATGCCGACACAGCCTCAAGCAGAGCGGCATTAGCCTTGAGATTAGACTCGATGGTGGCTCGAAGCGACTCTATCTCCTGACGCGCGGCCTCCAGATCGGTGCGCAGAGCCTCGGCAAGCGATGCAGATTTGTCGGCGGAAGCGGTGAGGTCATCATTGCGGCTGCGGAGCCTGGCTATTTCAGCCGAGTCAATCTCCGATGCGGCAAGGCGCGAGGTGAGAGTGTCTATTTTAGCGGCCAGAGTGTCTACAGTCGAATGCGCTTCAGCCAGGTCTGCCTCAAGTCGGCTTTTCTCCTGGCGGAGGCTCTCCACCTCTTCAAGCATACGTTCGGCTCGGGAGTCGTCGTCGGAAAGCATTCCTGTGATACCGGCCACACGGAATTTATTGAGCATGCTGCGGTTTTCAAGCTGCAACTGCTCCTTTTCAGCCTCAAGGGTGAGCACCTGATTTTCGAGATCGTGCACACGGTCGTTGAGCGCACGCTTCTGGCGTTCGGCGCTAAGTCTGGCATTTTTCGACTCGTCGCGTTTCTGCTCAAGAACTTTTTTTTGATTGCGGAGTTCGGTGATTTCATCTGCCACAGACTGCCTCTCCTCCTCCCATTGCTGCTTGCCAAGGTCGTGGCCTCTCTCTATGGCAGCCTCTATGCGCGAACGGAGAGCCGAATCGATCGATTCAAGAAGATAACGTTTCTGAGCTTCCGTGTCGATACACTTTTTTACGAATTCAGGCTGAATGGAGTTGAAAAGATTCACTACTCCATCAAGAATATCGGCCGGCAAGGGGTCGTCGGTTGCCGGAGACGGAGATGGTGAGATGGCAGTCTCCAAGTTATTGCTCGTAGGCTGGGCCTCGCTTTCTGACGAATCTGAAGCGGATGAGGTTTCGATTTCCTGATCGAAATCCTCATTGCCAAATCCGAGAGCACGCTTAAGGGTTGAAAACATTGACATATTGATTCGGAGCAATCAGAAATCTGGGATTAATGAGGGGTCAACGGAGGCCGACGCTGTGGCGGCTCCGGGCTTGGCTACTACTCCTATGCCTTTTTTGCCATTGATACCTATGGCAAGAGGCGACGGGAAAGTCACCACCCTTATGAATTCGGTCTCTTTCTCGGCCGGCTGGGCGTTGAGGAAATCTACGTCGAAAAATCCCTGTCCGGCAGTTGAATCGACGGTGAAATATCCAACCCCGAAAGAGGTAAGATTCTGGAAGAAATGGGTGCCCTGCGAAGGCTCTATGCGATAGCTTCCCACCGCCGATTCCACTATAAGGCGGGCGGCTGAAATCTGGGGCCACTTCACAGGGATGCCGAGGGCGGTGTCGCTCGAACCCCAGCGTCCGGGACCGACAAGAATGTAGTTTTCACCGGCATCGGCCATCGCGCGGTTAATCTTTTCGACCTCACGGGCTATGAGTGAATTGTTTGAAAAGGAGAATGATTCCGGACGCACATAAACCACACGACGCACACCCTCAATCGTGCCATGACCCAGAGCGGTGTCACTGCGCATTATTAGGTCTGAATCTGGAAGCTCAAGCAGATGCTCGTCTACAAGCTCCTTGCGGTCTACAATCGGGCGAATCTGAAGCCAGTAGATATGACCCTTCAAATCTCCCTCCGGCTTAATCATGCCGGCAAACTCTATCTCTACCGGACGCGACATCTCTTTCTGGCCGGTGGTGAGCATGAAATTGACGGCTTCAGGAAGCGGAAAAACGTGGTGTTTGAGGATATTATTGAAGGTCACCACACGGCGCCCCTCGCCGAAATCATTGTCGCGGAGCACATTGTCGCGGTAGTCGAACACGGAGGTCATGTAGCGCAGTGCTCCGGTTGGAGCAATATCCTGCACCGACTTTTTGAGAATATTGAACCCGTCGTCCACTCTAAACTCTTCATGAGCCTTGGCCATATCAAGCACATACATGCGGGTCTGGGTGTCGCGCAGCGCAAGAGTGAGTTCAGAGGTCTGGAGCACACTTTCAGGATGGCGTGGCGAAAAGCGCAGGCCCATGCCGCCGTCAACGATATATTTTCCAAGCCCTACGGCCACTTCGGCCACACCGTCTTCGGGCTTTTCGTGACCGATAGGATAATAATTGAGCGAACGGCCCACACCCGACATAGACGGGAAATAGTAACCGCCATGTTCGTCGCCAACCACCTCCTGAATGATCACGGCCATTTTTTCCTGGTCGATGACATTGCTGGTGGCCGTCATATAGGCTTTCGAATCGGCATAGAACACCGAGGCATATACACCCTTGATGGCATCGCTCAGCAGCTTCAGCATCTCATAGCGGTCTGAGAGCCTCGGAATCATATAGGTGGAATAGATGCCGGCGAAAGGCTGATAGTGGGAGTCTTCAAGCAGACTCGACGAACGGATGGCAAGAGGCTTGTCGACCACTTCGAAAAGGGCAAAGAAATCTTCGATAAGGCGCTCGGGGAGGCGTGCCTGAAGGAAAAATTTCAGAATAGTCTCGTCGGGCGCGTCGCTCAGTGCCAGCGGATAGAGATTGTTGCTGGCCATGAATTCGTCGAATATATCAGTGCAGAGCACCACAGTGCGCGGTATGCTGATGGCTATGCCGTGGAAATTGTCACACTCCGGATGCTTCTTGATAATCTGGTCAATAAAAGCCAGACCGCGACCTTTGCCTCCGAGAGAGCCTTCGCCAATTCGGGCGAAATTGGAATAGTGGTCGAAACGGTCCTTGCGGAACACGGCCACCACTCCCCTGTTTTTCATCTTGCGATATTTGACAATCAGATCAAAGAAGAGTTTCCTGACAGCGGGCACCTCTTCGAGATTGTAGAAACGATGCTCTTTAATAACCTCTGCAAGGGGGAAAAGCGCACGCGAATAGAGCCAGCGTGAAATATCGTCGGTTGAAGCATGATGGAGCAGCGACTCCGAAGGGATGTCGGCCATGCGATACTGAAGGTCTTTGAGCGAGGTGATGCGCACCTGCTTGCCGGTGGTGGGATCGGTCAGCACGAGGTCGCCGAACCCGAAGCGGTCTTTAATGGCGTTACCGAGGTCTACGGGAAGTTTCTTTGAATTTTTGTCGAGAAACACACACCCTATCTGAAGAGCATGGTCGGCATTCTTTATCTCTGACGATTCGATGATAATCGGCAGATTGGGATTGGTCTTGCGCAGGAAATTGGCAAGACGCAGACCTGCATGCGGGTCTTTGACACCCTCACGCTTGAACGACACGTCGGATATCACACCGAGCATATTGTCGCCATAGCGTCGGTAGAGATCCATTGCTTCTTCGTAATCTCGGGCAAGCATAACCTTGGGGCGGCCGCGCATACGGAGCATCTGTTCATGCTTGTTGAGCGCTTCGGTAGACGATTCGAAAGACTGCTTAAGCAGGTTCTTATATACAGTCGGAAGCACAGAGGAGTAGAATCTCACAGAATCTTCCACGAGCATGATCATCTGAACTCCAACCTCGTTGATATCTCTGTCGGCATTCAGACGGTCTTCAAGCAGCTTGATGATTGCAAGCAGCAAATCCACATTACCGAGCCAGCTGAACACATAGTCAACAGCCGAGAGGTCTTCATTGGCAAGACGGCGCGACACCTCTTTTGAGAAAGGAGTGAGCACCACAATCGGCATATCCGGACGCTGATTCTTGATGGCGCGTGCGCCTGAAAAAGTCTCGCTCAACTCATTGCCGGGCATCATTATGGCCAGGTCAAAATGTTTGGTTTTCATTGCAGCCAGAGCCTCTTTGGCATCGGCCACCTGGGTGATGCGCGGAGGGGAGCTGAGGTTGAGAGCCACGTATTCGAAATAGAGCTGCTCTTCAATGCGTCCGTCCTCTTCCATCATAAAGGCATCGTAGGGCGAAGCAACAAGAAGCACATTGAATATGCGTTTCTGCATCAGGTCTTGAAATGCAGTGTCCTTTAGATACAGATGGCTCAGAGCGTCCTCATTCATAGATTGTCAGAATGAAATTAAACGAAAGGGATTTATGACCTGCAAAGATAAGCGTAATTTTTCAAAAGTAAGGCTGCGGGAGATTGAATAAAATAAGCCGTAACCATATCGTAACCTATTCACTCCCCTGCCGGTCTTAAAAAGACAGAAGCCGGAAAAGCCGCTGAGCGACAATCCCGGCCTGATGCCATTAACGGGCGTGGCCCGAAAGAAAGTGACGTCAAAAAAAGGCTCGTGGCTTACTTGCCGGCGATAGAATCGCTCACGGTAAGACGCTTGCGGCCCTTGGCGCGGCGGCGTGCAAGCACCTTACGGCCATCGGGGGTTGACATTCTTTCACGGAAACCGTGCTTGTTAACTCTCTTTCTGTTAGAAGGTTGAAATGTTCTTTTCATTGCCGTATAGTGTTATCGTTTAATTCAAAGCTGAATTCGGAGTGCAAATTTAATCAAAAAGTTTTATCTGCGCAACTCCCGCGCTGATTTTTACCAGTTTTCATCACTTTTCCGGTTTGATTTTTATGAGTGGGTTGCCTCATTAGTTACGGAAAATCCCCGCATCGCCACAAGAGCGGTGCGAGGATTCCATCATACTGAAAAATATTCTGGGAAGGGAATAAACTGTTGAATCAGGCAGCCACCTGAAGAAGGTGGTTGTAGACACAGCTCACAATACCGAGGAAGATTATGCCGGCCACACACACCCAGAGGGCGAGGCGCTCGGAGCAAGCGCTGCGGAAATTGGGTATCACGCAGTCATCCTGGCTTATGAACATTGCTTTCACCACGAGGAGATAATAATAGAGCGAGATAATCGTATTAATCAGGGCTATAAGCACAAGCACATAGATTGCGATGCTTCCCTGATTGATGGCACTGGTAAAGATGAAGAATTTGCTGAAGAATCCTGCAAAGGGAGGAATACCTGCAAGAGAGAACATGGCCAGCATCATGGTGAATGCGAGGCGAGGGTTGGTCTTGTAGAGTCCTTTATAGTCATCGATCCAGAGCTTGCCGGAATTGTTCTCGATTGCTCCTATCACACCGAATGCGGCAAGATTGGAGAAGATGTAGACGAGCACGTAGTACATCAGCGCCGACATGCCCATCGGATTCATGGCTATCACGCCGAGCACTATGTAGCCGGCCTGAGAGATAGACGAGAAAGCGAGGAAACGCTTGATGTTGCGCTGGCGCATGGCAAAGAGGTTGCCCACAGTGATGGTAAGGATAATGAGTGCATAGAGCATCCATTCCCATGCCTGAGAATATACCTGACCGAAAGCCTGCCAGAGAATCACGAGAAATGCAAATGCGGCGGCGCCTTTAGATATCACCGAGAGATATGAGGTGACAGGTGTGGGAGCGCCCTGGTAGACATCGGCTGTCCAGAGATGGAACGGCACAAGCGAGAGCTTGAAACCGATACCGGCAATTACAAACGCAAGAGCTACGATAAGGAGAGTGTTGACTCCCTCACCCCAGAGGGCAAGCGCGATACCGTCGAAATAAAGCGTTCCGGCAAGACCGTAGACAAACGAGAGACCCATCAGGAAGATTGCGGAGGAGAACACAGCAGTGAGCACATATTTCACTGCAGCTTCACGACTCTCGTAGCGGTGCTTGTCGAAAGCCACCATGGCTGCGAGGGGCAGCGACGCTGTCTCGAGACCGATAACGAAGAGAAGGAAATGGCGGGCAGAAATCATGAGATACATGCCGAAGAGAGTGACAAGCAGAAGCTCGTAGAACTCACCGCGGCGTATGCGGGTCATTTCCTGATCGGCCCAGCGGAGAGCCTGAATCATCACAATCAGCGCGCCGATATTGAGAATATTCTTGATATTGACAACAGCTGCGGAAGAATTATACATTCCGGAGAATGCATCTGTCACGCCACAGGTGAATGACGGACAGAACCCGAAGGCGGTGAAGATAGCGAAGAGTATGCATCCAACCATTCCTACGGCGCCCTGACGGCCGCGGGGCATGAACGTGTCGAAGAGGAAGACCAGGAGGAATACGGCCAGCAGACCGATTTCCTGCTTCATCACTAAAAACTGAGAATAATCCATGTCTGTATCTATCTAATTAGTTCATGCCAATAACGGCATAGATGGAGGGACTGAATGTGAATTTGATGAGTTCCTCAAAGAAATTGGGGAAACATCCGATTGCTGCCACGCAGAGAATGAGAGTGGCGGTGGAAGTGCGTTCCCACCATGTGGCATCGGTGAGGGTGAGATGATGCTCGTCGTACACCGGACCGAGAAGCAGCTTGCCGACAACGCGGAGGATATAGACCGCAGTAATCACAATCGAGCAGCATGCAATAATGGTGAACACAAGGCGAAGCGAACCTGCACCCGAGAGATAGTCGGCCATACCGGCTTCAAACGATCCGACGAAGATGGTCATTTCAGCCACAAATCCGCTCAGACCGGGCAGACCGAGAGAGGCCATACCGGCAATCACATAGCAGACTGCAAGGAAAGGAAGAATCTTCATCAGACCACCCATCAGACGGATATCACGTGTGTGTGTGCGTCCGTAGATCATACCGATGAGGGCAAAGAAGAGAGCTGTCATGAGACCATGCGAAAGCATCTGCATGATTGCGCCGGTCATCGCGGTGGTGTTGAGCATGAGGATGGCGAATAGCACCAGACCGCAGTGGCTCACTGAGGAGTAGGCGTTGATATACTTGAGGTCTGTCTGCACGCAAGCGCTGAAAGCACCATAGACCACGGAGATACCGGTAAGGATGAGGAATATCCATGCGAGGTCTTCGGCAGCCTGAGGCATAAGGTAGATAGACACGCGGAAGCATCCGTAGCCACCAAGTTTCATAAGCACACCGGCATGGAGCATGGACACCGCTGTGGGAGCGGAAGCATGACCGTCAGGGCTCCATGTGTGGAAGGGGAACATTGCGCCAAGCACACCGAAACCAACAAAGGTCATCGGGAAGAGGAAATACTGCCAGCCCTTTTCGATAGAGGCATTGGAAGCGATCTCAAGGAGATTCCAGGTGAGAGGCTGACCGGCAGGAGCCGAATGATAGTAGATGCCGATAAGACCGAGCATCAGGAATGCTGAGCCGCCCATGAGCATCAGGGTGAGCTTCATGGCCGAATAGTTCTTGTTGCCGCTGCCCCACACACCGATAAGAAGATACATCGGGATAAGTGCGACCTCATAGAACATGAACATCGTGAAGAGGTCAATCGAGATAAAGAATCCATACACACCTGTGGAGAGCAGAATCAGCCAGAGGAAGAAATCTTTGGTGTGAGGCTCAATCTTCCAGGAAGCAAAGCTGCCTGTGAGAAGAATGATTGAAGATAGGATGAGCATGGCGATGGAAATACCGTCGACACCAACGGAGAGATTGATGTTGAGCGGAGTAAACCAACTCCATGTACCGGTATAAAGCATGGGGGCATCGGCACCAGCGGCGCGTAGACCGAGGTAGTCGAGCAGCAGCCACACCGAGAGTGCAGTCAGAGCCAGAGAGCCTGTGACCGCAACGGCACGGATCTGCTTAATATTTCGGCAGAGGGCAAGACCGCCAAGCATAATCAGCGGAATCACCACGAAATAAATCAAAGGATTGGAAAACATAATTACTATACTTTTTCTTATTGCACCATTGTGTGTCAGTCTCTATCACATCAGGCAGATTGCCGTGATTGCGCCGAGCAGTAGTGCACCGGCAAGATAAATCCACACATACATCTGCACCTTGCCGCTCTGGAGGCCACGGATTGCATAAGAAGCCTTATTGGTAATCGTGGCGAGGGAGTCCATTGTGCCGTCGATTATATGGCGGTCAAACCATGCGATCGGACGGGAGATGCAGCCAAATATAATCTTGTGGGTGATGAACATGTAGAGTTCGTCCCAGTAGAAACGGTGATAACACCAGTCCCAGAGGCGGGGAAACATATTGGCCATCTTGTCGGGGAGGGGGTTCTCCTTGCGATACATCACTGTGGCTATTGCGATGGCAATAATGGCGACAGCGAGCGAGATAGCGGCTACGCTCCAGTCAAGATGCTGAAGATTGGTGAAGAATCCCATCGAATCATACATCGGCTTGCCGTTCCAGGTGACAAGGTTGCCGAAAGGAACGAAACCGGCCACACACGACACAGCGGCGAGAATGATGAGCGGGAGGGTCATGGTCATGGGCTGGTCATGGGGTGCATGATGGCCTTCGTGAACGTGATGTTCCTTCCACCAGAAGATTAGGTAGTAGAGGCGGAACATATAGAAAGCTGTGAGACCTGCCACAACCGACATCCACACATACCATACGATTGAATGACCGAAGCATGCTGTGAGGATTTCATCCTTAGAGAAGAATCCGGCAAACGGAATGATACCGGCAATGGCAAGACAGCCGATAAGGAATGTGATATGAGTGATGGGCATATACTTGCGCAGACCATGCATGGCAGTATAGTCGTTGGAACCGATTGCATGGATAAGAGCGCCGGCGCAGAGGAAGAGGAGCGCCTTGAACATAGCGTGGGTGAACAGATGGAACATTCCGGCCATATAACCGATGCCATGGTGGAATTCAGGACGAGCCACACCGAGCGACACCATCATGAATGCAATCTGAGAGATGGTTGAGAATGCAAGCACTCGCTTGATATCAATCTGTGTGCAGGCCACCATTGCGGCATAAAAGGCGGTGAGGGCGCCTACCACTACGATAATGTTGAGAGCGGCTTCCTCCATCAGATAGAGCGGGAAGAGTCGGGCCACGAGATACACACCGGCCACAACCATTGTGGCTGCATGGATGAGAGCCGACACAGGGGTGGGACCCTCCATGGCGTCGGGGAGCCAGATATGGAGAGGCATCATAGCCGATTTACCCATGCCGCCCATGAAGATGAGCACCAGAGCCCATGTCATAACCGACGCGCCCATAAACATGGGAGCAGCACTGCTCTGGAAAATGCCTTTGACTGCCACTGCGGTATTTTCGCTCACATGGTACACATCGGCCATACCGTCTACGGGCACCGAGGTGAGGCTCATGAAATCAAAAGTGCCGGTGTAGTACGACAGCACCAGAATACCGATAAGGAAGCCGAGGTCGGCGAAACGGGTGACGATAAATGCTTTTTTCGATGCAGACACTGCGGAGGGCTTCTTGTAGTAGAAACCGATAAGCAGATAAGACGAAGCGCCCACGAGTTCCCAGAATATATACATCTGGAAGATGTTGGTGGCCACAACCAGACCGAGCATAGAGAAGCTGAAGAGCGACAGGAAAGCGTAGAAACGCTGGAATCCGTGCTCATACACCCCGTGATGGTCGCGCATATAGCCGAGGCTATAGAGGTGGACCATAAACGAAATGGTGGGGATGACCACCAGCATCATTGCCGAGATGGGGTCTAGCAGAAAACCGAGTTTAATCACAAGAGTGTCGGAAAACTGCAACCAGGTCTGATTGAAAATCACAGCCTGAAGTCTTTCGCCGGCGGCAGAGATAAACTGCGGCGATCCGCTGAAGAAATAGGTGAATGCTGTGATATATGACAGCACGAGCACCGTGCCCATTCCGAGTGTGCCGAGAGTGCCGGCGAGCTTATGGCTCATCTTCATGCCCAGCAATCCGAGAAGCAGGAACATGAAGAGCGGAATGGACAGTATGAGAATAGGTAACGTAATATCCATTGCCTCTTAGTCTTTTAATTTGTTAATCTCAGTTGCGTCGATATTTTTCGAACCGCGGAAGAGGTTGATGATAATCGCGATGGCGAGCGCTGTTTCTGCTGCAGCGATAGCGATAGCGAAGAGAGTGAAGAACATACCCTCCAACTGGCCGGGGAAAAGATAGCGGTTGAACACCACAAAGTTGATATCCACGGCATTGAGCATCAGCTCCAGGGATATGAGCATCGCAATCATGTTTTTACGGGTCACGAAACCGTAGATTCCGCAGCAGAACATGATGAGCGACGGCACTATGTAGTAAATCATTGAAATATCCATAGCGTCAGTTATCTTTTACGGGCGACAGCCACGCCACCGATTATACATGCGAGCAATAACACACTGATTGCCTCAAAAGGCAGAAGATACTGGCCGATGCCTGTGCCCATGAGAGTCTCACCAATTTTATGCATGGTGGGATTTTCCATTTCAGGGAGTGAGGCAAACATCGCTGTGCAACGGCTCAACAGCGCGTAGCCGGCAATTATGAAAGTGGCAACTGCGGCTATGATTCCGAGCACACGTCTGCGAGAAACGAGGCGTTCGGAACTATGGCCAGGATGCGACGTAAGCAAAATCGAGAATACGAACAGCACTACGATACCTCCTGCATAGACCGCAATCTGCACAGCGCCGAGAAACTCATAATCGAGCTTGAAATAAAGAGCGGCGGTGGCAAAAAGGGTAAACAGAAGGTAGGTGGCCGAGCGCAGGATCTTGCGGGTAGTCACAGTCAGTACCGAAAACACGATAATCGACAGAGCGATTACCAGATACATGATGATACTTCCTACTGATTCCATATCTGATGATTAGTTATTATTATCTTTTGATGGAGCAGAGGCCGACTCCTTTGAGGCATCCTCCTCCTTCTTCTCCTGAGCGTCGATAGCCTTAGCTTCGGCAGCGGCGGCTTTCTTTGCGGCGGCGGCAGCCTTGGCAGCGGCTATTTTTGCTTCACGCTCGGCCTGGATTCGGGCCAGCTGTTCGGGTGAGGGAGCGGGCTCTTCCTTCTCCGGGAGATAATTGAGCTTCTTCACAAGCTTGTCGCGGGTAAACACTGCCTGCTCGAAATCATTGGAAAACTCAAGAGCATCCTGCGGACACGAGGTGACACAAAGCTGGCAGAAAGTACAGCTGCCGAGATCGTAGCTATACTTGTCAAGCTTGCGCTTCTTCTTGCCGTCGGGTGTATCCACCATTTTGGTGGTGAGGGAGATTGTACCGTTAGGACAGTTGCGCTCGCAGATGCCGCAAGCGATGCACTTATGGCGTCCCTCCTGGTCATACTTAAGAGTGAGTATGGCTCTGAAACGCTCGGGCACCTTTACGGTGTCGCGGTCTTCGGGATACTTTTCCGTAATCTTAGGGGTGATAAATTCCTTTCCGGTCACCTGCATGCCTTTTACAAGGCTTGCAATGCCCGACCCTAATGACGAAAAATAGTCTTTTACACTACCCATAGTCTGATGTTGTATGTTATTTTACTTTTTCCGTTAATTGGTCTTATCTGACTTGTCCGCCAAGGATATCGAGGAGTTCGGTGGTGATGCTTTGCTGACGGAGTTTATTGTATTCGAGGCTGAGCGAATCGAGGAGTTTCTTCGCATTATCGTTGGCGCTCTGCATGGCCATCACTCTCGCCGCCTGTTCAGACGCACGGTTTTCGGTGAAGATATCGTGCATCACGGCAAGAAGAAACATCGGCAGCACAGAACTGAATATAGCCTGGGGAGATGGTTCGAAAATATAGGGGCGACAGTTTTCGCTGACACCGTTGGATGTAAAGGTGTCGTGAACCACAGGCAGAAGCTGTTCGGCGCGAGGTATCTGCCGACTGACGCTCTTGAAATTCATATAAAGGCAGTCTACTCTGTCAAACTCCCCTGCCTCGAAATTCTGACGGAGAGTATCGACAAACAGTCTCACCCCCTCGCCTGAAGTCTTAGAATCGACACCTTCCATAGTGCGGACGCTAATTGAGGAGTCGGCCACAGCGCGCACAGCCTTGAGCATCTTCTTGCCGATAGGAAATATCACAAACCGGACAGATTCGCCAAACTGATTGCGCAGGGAGTTGAGACGAGAGAGCAGCTGCTTGAATATATTCACATTGTAGGCACCGCAAAGACCGTCGTCAGAACCAAAAACCACAATAGCCACAGTACGCACCTCACGCTGCTCAAGAAGAGGCGAGGAAAACTCCGCGTCGGCTGAAAGAAGATTGCCGATCACAGTCTCTACCTGCGACCGGAACGGAGCCAAGCGGCGCAGTGCCTGCTCCGCCTTGTGCATCTTGGCCGACGATATCATCTTCATTGCTCCGGTGATCTTCTCAGATGAAGCCACGGAGCCGATGCGGGTTTTAAGTTCACGTAGTGTAGCCATGTGAGTTGATGTGCTCTTTTAGCGGTGATGGTGACTTGTTACTGAAATCTCTGGGTTACTTCGTTGGCGGCGGCGGTAAGTTTCTCCACCACATCGTCGGTGAGCTGGCCGGAGCGGATCACGTCGAGCACATCGGCCTGATGAGACGCATGGAGAAGCTGGAGGAATTGTTTCTCAAATTCGGCCACCTTGTCGGTGGGCACATTTTCGAGGAGGCCGCGGGTGCCACAGAAAATCACTGCCACTTCCTCTTCCACTGCCATAGGATGATACTGAGGCTGTATGAGCAGGCGCTCGTTCTTACGGCCTTTGTCAATCACTCGGGCAGTTACGGGGTCTATATCGCCACCGAATTTTGTGAACGACTCAAGTTCGCGGAACTGAGCCTGGTCAATCTTCAGTGTGCCGGCCACCTTTTTCATTGATTTAATCTGAGCGTTACCACCCACACGCGACACAGAAATACCCACATTGATAGCCGGGCGGATACCACGGTTGAAGAGGGCTGTCTCAAGGAAAATCTGACCATCGGTGATTGAAATCACATTGGTGGGAATGTAAGCAGACACGTCGCCGGCCTGTGTTTCAATGACAGGCAGTGCGGTGAGCGAACCGCCACCCTTCACGATGGGTTTCAGCGGCTCGGGAAGGTCATTCATCTGCGATGCCACCTCCTGATTGTCGATAATCTTGGCAGCACGCTCCAGCAGACGTGAATGGAGATAGAAGATATCACCGGGATATGCCTCGCGGCCGGAAGGACGCTTAAGAATCAGTGAAATTTCACGATAGGCCACCGCCTGCTTCGAGAGATCATCATAGACAATGAGAGCATCGCGGCCGGTGTCGCGGAAATATTCTCCGATTGCCACTCCGGCAAAAGGAGAATAATAGCGCATGGAAGCGGAGTCTGACGCGGTTGCGGCAACAACCACCGTATAATCAAGGGCTCCATGCTTGCGGAGGGTTTCAACCGTGGCTGCAACAGAAGATGCCTTCTGACCGATGGCCACGTAGATACAATAAACCGGCTTGCCGGCCTCGAAATTCTGACGTTGATTGATGATAGTGTCAATCGCTATGGCAGTCTTACCTATCTGACGGTCGCCGATGATGAGCTCACGCTGTCCGCGTCCGATAGGCACCATAGAGTCGACAGCCTTGATGCCGGTCTGCAAAGGCTGATTGACGGGCTGACGGAAAATAACTCCGGGAGCCTTGCGCTCAAGAGGCAGACGCAGAAGCTCGCCGTCGATTGGGCCACGACCATCGATAGGCTCGCCGAGAACGTTGATCACACGACCGAGCAAACCTTCTCCCACCGGAATGGAAGCAATCTGCCCTGTGCGACGCACCGACATGCCTTCAGTCACTTTATCGACATTATCGAGCAGGATGACACCTACATTGCTCTCTTCGAGGTTGAGGGCCACACCGGTCACACCGTTTTCAAACTCCACAAGCTCGTTGGCACACACATTGTCAAGTCCGTACACGTGAGCCACTCCGTCACCGACCTCAAGGACGGTACCGGTCTCTTCGAACGACACTTTAGAGTTGACATTCTCGAGCTGCTGTTTCAATACTTCCGAAATCTCGCTGGGATTTATCATGAGAGTGAGAAAGTTTTTATTTGCTTAATAGATTCAGACGCAATTGTTTAAGTTCATTGCTGATAGACGCGTCAAGCCGTTCGTTGCCGACTGTTACGGTGAAGCCGCCGATAAGAGAAGGATTGACAGAGGTGGAAAACTCCATACGGGCATCGCCGAGATGACGTCCTACGAGAGTTTTCAGGCGCTCAGTGTTCTCCTCGCTCAGAGGAGACGCACTTTCCACCTTAACCACATAGATTCTGTTGGCCTCACGATAGATGTCAAGATAAGCCAGAGCTATGCCACGGGTGAAATCAATCCTGCGGTTTCGTACCAGAAGACATAGAAAATCGTCGAACACACTGTCGTCTCCGGTTTTCACACCGGCCGCTGTGCGCACAAGAGTCATTTTGTCTGCCTCGGGCACAAAAGGATTGGCAAGTGCCTGCTGAAGGTCGCTGTTATCCTCAAACGAAGTTACAAGACACGACATCAGATTATAAATCTCTTTTGCCTTGCCCTTTTCGAGAGCAACGGCATAGAGAGCTTTGGCATAACGCCGCGGAATGAGTCCCTGATTCATTTGCGTCTGTGTGTGGCTTATTCTTAATTCTGTTTCTCCATATCGTCGAGAAGCGAGTCAACGAGTTCAGCCTGAGCCTTTGTCTCGGTCATCCTGTTTCTCACCACCTTCGTGGCGATTTCCAGTGCGAGCGCCCCGACTTCGTCGCGCATCTGTCTCTGTGCTTCCTTCCGTTCCTGCTCGATAGAAAGAGCGGCAGCGTCCATCACCTTTTTTGCCTCTTTCTGGGCAGCCTCGCGGGCTTCGTCGATAATCTGAGTCTTCATCTTATCGGCCTCACGAAGCATATCGGCCTGTCGGCGTCGAGCCTCGGCGATATATTTCTCGGCCTCGGCACGGGCATTGTCAAGCTGCTCCTTAGCATTCTGAGCATACTCGACACCCTTGTCGATAAGGTCGGCACGGCTTTCCACTCCCTTCATTATCGCCGGCCAGCCCCATTTGTAGAGAATCACAAACAGGATGGCAAACGAAAAGAACATCCAGAATATCAAGCCGAAATCAGGTGTGAACAATTCCATGACCGGACAGGATGATTAGAGGAACAGCGAGAGGATACAAACGATAACAGCGAAGAGAGCCACACCTTCGACGAGGGCGGCAATCACGATCATGTTGCTTCGGATGTCGCCGGCCGACTCGGGCTGACGTGCGATAGCTTCCATAGCAGCCGCACCGATTTTACCGATGCCGAGGCCTGCGCCGATTGCTGCGATTGCTGCGCCGATACATGCGCCGATGCCGAGTGTACCGTTAATTGCGGCTAAGATCATTGCTAACATAGTCTTTTTGTTTTTTTATGGTTATTATTTTATTGGTTTTCAACTACAGTGGCTTGTGTGGCGGGATGATGCGAATCATGACCCTGCTCCTGGCCAAAGGAGATAAATATCGTGGAGAGCATGGTGAACACATAGGCCTGAATGAAGCTTACAAGCACATCGATCAGGAGCATGAACACAGAGAAGAGCACCGACATCACCGTTGTGGCACCCGCCACAACCGCTCCCATCGAAGCGAATACGAATATGAGAATCGTAAGGACAATCACAATCATATGGCCTCCGAGCATGTTGGCAAACAGACGCACGGTGAGAGCCGCCGGTTTTGTGAATATACCGAAAATCTCAATCACAGGCATAATCGGGAGCGGAAACTTGAGCCAGAGGGGCACATCAGGCCAAAGCACCTCTTTCCAATAATGCTTGGTGCCGAAGATATTCGTGCAGAGGAAAGTGATAATCGAAAGAACGAGCGTAACAGCGATATTGCCCGTGAGATTCGCTCCACCCGGAAACACAACGATTAGTCCGAGGAGATTCATGTAGAGGATAAAGAAGAAGACTGAAAGGAGATAGGGCGCAAACTTCGGGGCGCGGTCTTTGAGAGTGGGTCTAATCACGCCATCGTAGATGAATGTGATGAGCGATTCAAGAGCTCCGACCATCTTACGCGGAGCTTTCGTGCCCATTCGCTTGTGCCAGCGGGCCACAGCCAGAATGCTCCACACCACAAGCAGAACCGTGATGAACAGCGCACACACATTTTTCGTAATCGAGATATCCCACGGACGATACTCCTGACCGTCTACAATCTCCACAATCTTTCCTTTATACTTGCTGTCGGCTCCGGCAATGAGGAAGGTCGCATTTCCGTCGGTGTATGACTTTCCATGCTCCACCCGGCTCGACAGAAAGCAGTGCAGTCCATCTTTTCCCCATACTATAATCGGTAGCGGTATACGCTTATGGTGATTGAAAGGCACCTCCCATCCATAGCCATCTCCGAGATGCTCGAAGATAGTCTCTTTCGGGTCAAATCCCTTTTTCTCCTCACCATTATCCGACACAGCGGCGCATATCCGTGCAGGCACACAGACTGCGGCAAATGCCAGAACCAAAAGCATCAGAATTCTCTTCATGACTCAGAGGGATAAATACAGACAGACACTACATTATCATTGACATCCACTACTCCACCCCCCACACGAATCTCTCCGTCCACGCCGCTGTCAGCATCGCGGTAGCGAATCGAGCCGGCAACAAGCACCGACACCAGAGAGGCGTGATTGCGCAACACCGTAAACTCTCCCATCTCTCCGGGGAGAGCCACCATTGTGACCTTACCTTCAAAGAGCACGTCTTCGGCTGAAATTATCTTTAGTGTCATGCTATTAAGCGGATTGTGAATATCAAAAATAATTATTACTCGTTTCAGGCGCCAACTTCGGCAAGCATCTTCTTGCCTTTTTCAATCGCTTCGTCGATTGTGCCTACATTAAGGAAGGCCTGTTCAGGATATTCGTCCATCTCGCCGCTGAGAATCATCTTGAAGCCGCGGATGGTTTCGCTCAGAGGCACCATCACACCGGGAAGCCCGGTGAACTGTTCGGCCACAAAGAAAGGCTGAGACAGGAAGCGCTGTGCTCTGCGCGCACGTGCCACCACGAGTTTATCCTCGTCTGAAAGTTCGTCGACACCGAGAATAGCAATAATATCCTGAAGCTCATTATATTTCTGCAGAAGCTGCTTCACAGCCTGAGCGGTGTTGTAATGCTCCTCGCCGATAATATTCGGGTCAAGGATTCGTGAGGTCGATTCCAGAGGATCTACCGCCGGATATATGCCGAGCTCAGCAATCTTACGGCTAAGCACTGTTGTGGCATCAAGGAAGCTGAAAGTTGTGGCCGGCGCGGGGTCGGTGAGGTCATCAGCCGGCACATAGATAGCCTGCACCGAGGTGATAGAACCGTTTTTGGTGGAAGTGATACGCTCCTGAAGAGCACCCATCTCAGACGCAAGGGTTGGCTGATAACCCACAGCCGACGGCATACGTCCCAGAAGAGCCGACACTTCACTACCCGCCTGAGTGAAACGGAAGATATTGTCTATAAAGAGCAATATCTCCTTACCGCCTCCATCCTGATCACGGAATTGCTCAGCAACGGTAAGTCCGGAGAGCGCTACACGCAGACGCGCGCCCGGCGGCTCGTTCATCTGACCGAACACGAGGGTGGCCTGCGATTCCTTCACCTTTTCCATGTCGACATCTTCAAGGTTCCATTCGCCCTTCTCCATGCCTTCACGAAACTTGTCGCCATATTTCATCACACCGCTCTCAATCATCTCACGAAGCAGGTCGTTACCCTCGCGGGTACGCTCACCAACGCCGGTAAACACTGAGAAACCGTTGTGGCCTTTAGCGATATTATTGATGAGCTCCATGATAAGCACGGTCTTGCCTACACCGGCGCCACCGAACAGACCAATCTTACCACCCTTGCTGTAAGGCTCCAGAAGATCGATAACCTTGATACCGGTATAGAGAATCTCTGTGCCGATAGTAAGATCGTCAAACGCAGGTGCCGGCTGATGAATAGGACGCAGATTGTCGCGGTCGAGAGCCGGAAGACGGTCAATGGCCTCGCCAATCACATTGAGAAGACGTCCTTTGACCTGCTGTCCGGTAGGAACGGCGATAGGTCTTTCGAGATTATCAACCTTCACGCCACGCTGCAGACCGTCAGTACTCTCCATGGCCACACAGCGCACGGTGTTTTCACCGATATGCTGTTCCACCTCAAGAATGAGCATCGACCCATCTGGACGATCTACCTTGAGAGCGGTATAGATAGGGGGGAGCTCATTGCCCTCTCCTTCAAAAGAGACATCGACCACAGGACCGATCACCTGGGCTATTTTTCCGAACTTATCGCTCATATATTCTTAGAAATTGCAGTTTTTCGAAATGATATCAGAAGTGGATGCCATAGACCACAATCAGCACCATCAGCACGAGATTGAAAAGATTGATGGGCAGAAGGTATTTCCATTCGAGGGCAAGCATCTGGTCGATTCGCAGACGGGGGAAAGTCCACTTGAACCAGATGATGATGAACGAAATCGCGATAGCCTTGGCAATAAACCAGACTACAGACGGGATATAGTCCATAATCATATTAAAGGTGTCCCAGCCGGGGAAGTGGAGAGGCATCCATCCGCCGAAGAAGAGGAGTGTAGCCACACCAGACACAATGAAGAGATTGAGATATTCGGCAAGATAGAAGAATCCGAAATGAATGCCGGAATACTCAGTGTGATAACCGGCTGTCAGCTCACTTTCTGCTTCAGGCAAGTCAAACGGACCACGGTTGGTCTCAGCAGTGCCGGCAATAAGATAGATGATAAATGCGATGATTGCCGGAATATGACCGGAGAAGATGAACCACAGGTCTTTCTGTTGCTCAACGATGCCACCCACCGACATTGTGCCGGCAAAGCACACCATTGTGAGCACTGACAGACCGATAGAAAGCTCATAGCTCACCATCTGTGCGCCCGAACGGAGAGCGCCGATTAGAGTAAACTTATTGTTACTTGACCATCCGGCAAGCAGTATACCGAGCACTCCGATAGACGATACAGCAATCAGGAAGAATATACCGATATTGAAATCGATAATCTGAAGACCGTTGCCCCAAGGAAGCACTGCAAAAGCGAGCATCGAGGCGAGAATCACCAGATAGGGTGCGAGAGCAAACAGAAACTTATCAGTGTGATTGAGCGAAATAAGCTCCTTGATAAGAATCTTAAACATATCCGCTACACTCTGGAGCAGTCCCATCGGACCCACTCGGTTAGGACCGAGACGACACTGGAAAGCGGCACAAACCTTACGCTCAAACCAGATATAGAACAGAGCAAGCACCGAATAGGTGAGCAGAAGCACCACTCCGATAAGCACGCACTCGGTAGTAACAGTCAGCCACTGGGGCATGAAAGAACTGAGAGCGCTATGGATCCAGTTGGTTAGTAATGAGAAATCAAACATGATTTATGATTTTCAGAAAAGTATTATTCGATATTTGTCGTTTACATCGTATTATCAGCGGTCCATATCAGGCACGATATAGTCGAGCGAACCACCGATGGTGATAAGGTCGGCAATCTTTTTGCCACGTGTGATGTGATCCACAACAGCAGCAGCCGTTAAGCTTGGAGGCACGAGCTTCAGACGGAACGGATTTGTAGTGCCGTCGCTCTCGAGATACACTCCGAATGTGCCGCGGCAACCCTCTACAGTCTGGAACCAATGGCCTACAGGAAGCTTAAGCACCTTGGGCACCTTCACACAATATTCCCCATCGGGGATATTGTCTATGAGCTGCTCGATGATTTTGGCGCTCTGCACAATCTCATCCATGCGCACCTTGAAACGTGCCATAGAATCACCTTCGTGACGCACCACCTCCTCGAAATCAAGCTCTGAATAAATGCTGTAGGGATTCGTCTTGCGGATATCGCAGGCCCAGCCCGATGCACGTCCGGAAGGACCGGTCACAGACCAAGAGATAGCATCGTCATGAGACAGCATGCCCACACCCTCCATACGGTTGCGGGTAATCACATTGCCGGTGAAAATCTTATCATATTCCTTAAGATTGGCAGGAAGCACAGCCAGCAGAGCTTTCACATCTTTCACGAAATCAGGAGCCAGATCCTGCATCACACCGCCGATACATTCATAATTGAATGTCATGCGGGCACCGCAGGTTTTTTCCATGATATCAAGAATCTGCTCACGCACGCGGAGAGTATAGAACAGCATGGTCGTAGCACCGAGGTCCATACAGAATGTGCCGATAAACAGACAGTGGGATGCTATGCGCGAAAGCTCGTCCATGAGCACGCGAATCACCTGGGCTCTTCTCGAAATCTCTATTCCGGCGGCCTTCTCGATAGTCATGCAAAGGCAGTGGTGATAGGGATGAGCAGAGAAATAGTCAAGACGATCCATGAAATGGAGAGTCTGCGGATAGGTGAGGCTCTCACAAATCTTCTCTACACCACGATGGATATAGCCCATATAGACGTCGATTTTCTTGATTGTCTCGCCATCTACAGCCGTGCGGAAACGGAGCACACCATGAGTGGCAGGGTGCTGCGGGCCGATATTCACCACAAAATCATCGGGCTCGAACACACGCTCCTCTTTCTTTACAATCTTACCGTCAGACTCCTCCACATAAGTGTCGGTAAAGTCGCTCTGACGTTCGTTGTCTGTTGAAGCGGGATTCAGCTCCGGATTTGCGTCATAGTCCTTCCGGAGGGGGTAGCCCTTCCAGTCAATGCTGAGGAACAGACGGCGCATATCGGGATTGCCGATAAATATTATTCCAAAAAAGTCGTAGACTTCGCGTTCGTATATTCCGGCGATAGCCCAGAGGTCAAACACGCTGTGGAGCATCGGATTCTCACGGTCCGCAGTGGCAACTTTCACTGCTATGCGGGCCTGAGTGCGGGTATTCTGAAGATAATACACGCATCCCATCTTCTCCACCCAGTCCATGCCTACGATGGTGATGAGATAGTCGAAGCCGAGAGCCTCGTCGTCGCGTAGTGTGCGGGCGAGCGCATGCCATTTCGCGTCGTCAATCCCGACGGTAAGGATATCGCCCTCCTCAAAAGTAGCTTCGGGAAATAGCCGTGCTATGGTTTCCTGAATCTCTGCCATATTGATGATTGGTTGCTTGAGTTTACTTTTCTTTATTAAGAGTCACAATGGAGGGGTCAGTCATTCACTCCCTCGATGGGGTGAGATGCGAGAAATTCCTGCTGCTTCTCCTGACGGTTGACTCCGCCGAAGAAACGCTCCACCTTGATTTTGCGCGAAAGCTGCATGATGGCATATATCATGGCCTCGGGACGCGGAGGACAGCCGGGCAGATACACATCGACAGGGATAATCTGGTCTACACCCATCACAACATGGTAAGACTTCTTGAACGGACCGCCCGACACAGCGCAAGCGCCGCAGGCTATCACATATTTTGGCTCTGCGAGCTGATCATAGAGACGACGGAGCACCGGAGCCATACGGTGGACAATAGTGCCGGCCACCATAATGAAGTCGGCCTGACGGGGCGAGGCGCGAGCCACTTCCCATCCGAAACGCGCCATGTCATAACGCGCGGCTCCAAGCGACACAAATTCAATGCCGCAGCAACTGGTTGCGAAAGTGAGGGGCCAGATGGAGTTAGACCGCCCCCAGTTGATGAGTTTGTCAAGCGAACCGACCACGATATTCGCACCGCTGTCCTGAAGTTCCTTGACGAGTGATTCGATATACTCGTTATCTTTCCATGCCTCGTAGGGCATGCTTTTGGTTGTTACTTCCATTCAAGAGCTCCTTTCCGCCAGGCATACACAAGACCCAGCACCAAGATAATGAAAAATATGGCGATGCTCAGCAGACCTGCGCCTCCAAGCTCCTTGACACGCACGGCCCAGGGGAAGAGGAACACACACTCAACGTCGAACATCAGAAACAGAATAGCAAAAAGATAATAGCCGACCTTAAACTGAGCCATACTTTCGCCTCGGGTGGGAATACCACACTCATAGGCCTCGCCTTTCTGCGGATTGAATGACCGCGGAGAAATCAGACCCGCGAGCCACAACGCAAGAGCCACCAGTCCGATACCCGTAAGAGCAGCGGCTATGGCAAGCGTTGAGTTTTGAATCGTTAACAATACCATAATATTGATTTGTCTAATATATTCGCTTCAAAATAATACGCACGACCGAACGCCAAACAACACCCTGCTACCCAATTTATTAACCACATCAAAACGTGGTTATGGCACTGTGTTATCAATGGCATACGATATTTCGTGTTGCAAATATAGACAAAATTTTTTGCAGAGCGTCAAAAAAAGTTCACATATTTTTGAATATCATTCATTTTTTCACGCCGCGCCTTGCTGCAAAAAAATCCGCGCCACCTGTCAGCTACAGGCAACGCGGAATCATATCAGTCAACGGTAGAGGAGACACACTCCCCTCCCCCGCCAATCAGTCAGCAGGAGAATAAGCTGCTTCAAAGAAAGCCTCGACTTTATATATAGACATGCAGCCGAATTCGAGATGCGAATCCCCGTCAAGATCCACATCCATTTCAAAGTCTGAAATCGCAAAACGCGGATAGGGGGTTCCGGCTATAGTGGGAATCAGCATATCAGAGTGAAGACGATAACCTCCGTCTTCCACAATTACCACCAGCCCGGGAAATTCCATATTCAGACTTGGCATATTTTCAGCAAATGCCGCATTGGTAATCTTAAGCACACCAATCATAGACTTCGGATCGATATCTACGGCATAAGTGGTCTTCGTGGTCTCAAAAGCAGTGTTGTCTGTAGAGTTCACAGTCTCAGTGGCGCCGGTGAATATCGTGCGATAAGGCACATTTGTCACATCATACTTCCCGTCAGCCGTATAGCTCACAGACAAACCTGATGCCACCTGATCGTTGATTTCCTCCGGCTCATACATGGTAATCTCCAGATCGGTGACCACCGGCGCCGAAGCACCGTCCGGAGCCAGACGGTCACATTTTATCACCCTTGCCTTATTGTCGGGATTGAACTTCCAGCTCACTCCAGTAAACACATATGAGGCCGGCTGAGCGCCGTCTGCCCAGACCACATTTTCCATTTTCACGACTGCGGTCTTTTCATCATTGTCGAAAGACACTCTGTAGGTCGGCCCCGAGAACACTCTGCCCACTCCGTTCTGATCTGTCACATAACTGAATGACGAGGTTGTGATAGCTTCGGTGATGTCATGAACAGTCTTTTCGTCACTTCCACACGAAGTCATCACCACGCCTAAAGCGAGAGCTGTGAGCAGGAAAGGATATTTCATATCTGATTAATTTGTCTGATTACACTTTACATAAAACTCATCATGCCGCAAAAATGTTTCGGCATCATAAAGAATTCGCACCAAAAGTCATTCGCAGCGTCACACCCCATGTCAGAGGCTTGCCACGCTGCACAAAAGTGTTGCCGATAGACTTGAAGCTGAACACGGTGTAGCGGGTCGAAGTAAGATTCTCCCCCCAAAGCGACAGAGAGAGCCAATCGTGACGAGCCTCGACCGAAGCACCGGCCAGAGCGTAAAAAGGCTGATGGCCCGCATTCTCCTCATCCCAATAGAAGCTACCCACGCCCCTTACATTGCCGGAGAATGAAATCCAGTCAATCCACCGTCCCACAGGCTGAGTGTAAGTAAGGCCTCCGAACAGAGTGTTTTGCGGAGCATAAGGCACTCTCTTGCCCTTGAAATTCTCGCGACCGTTGTCAAACTCCACAAAGCGTGCGTTAGTATATCCGTAGCTGAGATTGAAGAGCCATCTCGAAGTAGGCTTATAGCTGATCTGCACCTCCGCGCCGTAGCTTCTGGTCTTTCCGGCATTGGTGGTTATGCGGCCGGTGGTGGTTCCGTCGGGAAACATAGTGAGCTGCTGGTCGCGGCAATCTATATAGAATAATGCAAGATCTGTCAAAACACGTCCGTCGGCACAGGCCACATGAGCACCAAGCTCATAGTTCCAGCTACGCTCCGGTTTATAACCCACCACATCGTCCACATCGTAGTCAGCCCCCATACCCATCTCACCCATGAGACGCTGCTGGAGCACATCGCTAAACATCTGAGTGTTAAATCCGCCAGCCTTATATCCCTTGCCCACCGACACATATACATCGCTTTCTGACGGCATGGGCAGCCTATAAGATAGAGACAGCTTGGGAAGAAGCTCCACAAACGATTTATGAAGCCGGCCGCGGTCATCTATCACAATATCACGGGTGAGATAATCAGTGGGATTGTCAGGATCAGTCATATCCATCACCGTATAGCCTGTAGACGTGAAGCTGCGGTAATTCAGACCCGAACGCTCATAATCCAGTCGCAGACCGGCCGAAAGATTCCATCGGCCGAATGTGAAATCACTCTGATGATAGGCCGCGAGTCCATAGACCGGCAATGTGAAATCACTTCCAAGCACAAATTCGGGCTGATTCCAACGGATTGGAAACTGAGGATTCATCTGATTCAGGCGATCTATAATAAGACGGTCAATGCCATGCCCCTTGAAAGTGACCGGAGCATGCATGGAAGTGCGCTTGTAGAATCCGAACACACCCGCCAGCCAGCGATACGACCGCCCCACCGAGCCACGGGCTATAATGTCCTGCGTAACGGCCCATTCGTGGCGTTTCTGTGTGAGAGTGAAATAGTCCAGCGGCAGGAAATCCTGATCAAGAGTCATATCGTCCACTATATACTGCCCGCTGGTGATGCTCGACAGAGACCATTTTCCGCCATCCCATTTCACTGTCAGACCATCTGAGAGAATATTTCGTCTGTAAAAACAGGTGTCATTATAATTAATTTCTTCGCCTGCAAGATATTCATACGGATAACCCGCCGTGCGATTTATGGAATAGGCGGCTATATTCTCCACTCGAAGGCGCGACGACGGGCGCCATTCGGTTTTCCATCTCAGGCTCCCTCCCTTTTCCTTATCGGCCTTATAACCGCGCCAGTTGTTCACGAAAAATCCATCGCTATAGAAAAACTGCCCCGAAAGGCTCATGCCAAGATCCGGACGCAGCATGGCATATTGCGAAGCCGAAAACCGCATGATAGGTCCCTTTCCGGTTTCAGCCATGAGTCGGCTTCCCGTGTAGTCAAACGGCGAGAGAGTGTAGATATTTATCAATCCTCCCATTGTATTGCGCCCATAGAGGGTGCTCTGCGGACCGCGCAGAATTTCTATCCGGCTTATATCCGGGAGGTCGAAATCATAAGCATCCTTATTAAGGAAAGGCACATTATCTACATTAAGCCCAACCACAGGCTGGTCTATCCGCGCACCGATGCCTCTCACATAGATGCTCGATGTCATGCGCGAACCATAGTCTGGCACATAAAAGTTGGGAGCTATCTCACTCATTCCTTTCATCGACACCACTCCAAGACGCTCAAGCCTCTTTGCCCCCACCACCGTAGAGGCCTGTGGATGCAGTCTTATATCTGCCGATTGCTTTATCGCCGTAACCGACACCTCATCAAGATGCCTAACCGAGTCCGGACGCACCCCGGTTGACTCACTATTGCCGACCGATGCGGCAAAAGCCTCCGACATATAAAGCCCGCCGACTATTACGGCCACTATAAACTTTTTCATTTTCATTCTCTTACAAACACACCGAAGCAGAGAGCAGCCCCGCCACGGTATAATTCGTGCAAATTTACATCATAGCCCCGACCTACACAACATATTTTCACGCATATCCGCCAATTTTTAATCACTTCGGCAAAATTTGCCCGGCGCAAGCCACATAATTAATGGAAAATAATTACCTTTGCAAGCTAAAAGCAACAAAACATCTATCATCATCAAAAGATAATGGCACAGCAAGACGACGTTTTCAAAAAAATAGTGTCACATGCCAAAGAATATGGCTTTGTGTTTCAGTCCAGCGAAATCTATGACGGTCTGGCAGCAGTATATGATTACGGCCAGAATGGCGTAGAGCTCAAAAACAACATTAAACGCTACTGGTGGGACGCCATGACCCTCCTCCACGAAAATATCGTGGGCATCGATTCCGCAATCTTCATGCACCCCACCATCTGGAAAGCCTCGGGTCACGTAGACGCATTCAACGATCCCCTGATTGACAACCGCGACTCTAAGAAGCGTTATCGCGCTGATGTGCTGATTGAAGACGACATCGCTAAAATCGACGATAAGATTGAAAAAGAGGTTGCCAAAGCCCGCAAGCGTTTCGGCGATTCATTCGACGAAGCACTTTTCCGTCAGACCAACCCCCGAGTGGCCGAACACGTGAAACAGCGCGAAGAGCTCCACGAGCGCTTTGCCAAGGCCATGAACGACAACAACCTCGACGAACTGCGCCAGATTATCATTGACCGCGAAATCGTTTGTCCGGTATCTGGAACCAAAAACTGGACAGAAGTGCGTCAGTTCAACCTCATGTTCCGCACCGAGATGGGCAGCACCGCCGACGGCGCCATGACCGTATATCTCCGTCCTGAAACAGCCCAGGGCATCTTTGTGAATTATCTCAACGTGCAGAAAACCGGACGCATGCGTGTGCCCTTCGGCATTGCCCAGATAGGCAAGGCATTCCGCAATGAGATTGTAGCCCGCCAGTTCATCTTCCGCATGCGTGAGTTTGAGCAGATGGAGATGCAGTTCTTCGTTCGTCCTGGCGATGAGCTCAAATGGTTTGCCTACTGGAAAGAATGGCGCCTCCGCTGGCACAAGGCTCTCGGCATGGGCGACCAGAAATATCGCTATCACGACCACGAGAAGCTCGCCCACTATGCCAACGCCGCAACAGACATTGAATTTGAAATGCCGTTTGGCTTCAAAGAAGTGGAAGGCATACACTCCCGCACCAACTTCGACCTCTCTCAGCACGAGAAATACTCAGGCAAGAACATCAAGTATTTTGACCCTGAGCTCAACGAGAGCTATACACCTTATGTTATAGAGACCTCTATCGGTGTAGACCGCATGTTTCTCTCAGTGCTGTGCTCCTCTTATGAAGAGCAGGCTCTCGAAGGGGGCGACAAGCGAGTTGTGCTCCACCTTCCGGCTCCCCTCGCACCGGTGAAGTGTGCTGTGATGCCCCTCGTAAAGAAAGACGGCCTCCCCGACAAAGCCCGCGAGATTGTCAACGACCTTAAGTTTGATTTCGCCACCCGCTATGATGAGAAAGATTCAATCGGCAAACGCTATCGCCGTCAGGATGCCATCGGCACTCCTTTCTGCATCACTGTTGACCATCAGACCCTCGAAGACAATACTGTGACTCTCCGTGAGCGCGATTCGATGGAGCAGACCCGTGTGGCCGTCTCCGACCTCCATCGTCTGATTCACGACCGCGTGAGTCTCACATCGCTTCTCCGCAAACTCGACTGATAATTATATCTAACAATCCATCCCTCCCCATCTTTATTTATGAAAGCAATACGCCGAATCACCATAGCTCTCGGATGTCTTCTCGCTATGTCGCTCACATCCTGCAACTACAACTCTCTCGTAGAGCAGCAGCAGGCTGTGGATCAGTCATGGGCAGAAGTTGAAAACCAGTATCAGCGTCGTGCCGATCTGATTCCCAACCTCGTGGCCACAGTAAAAGGCTATGCCACACACGAAAGCGAGACTCTCGAAAAGGTGACAGAAGCCCGTGCGAAAGCCACCTCGATTAATATAGACGCTAACGATCTCAACGAGGAGACTCTCGCCCGCTTCCAGGAAGCTCAGGGCGAACTCAGCCAGGCACTCAAATCTCTGCTCGCAGTGACCGAAGCCTATCCCGACCTTAAGGCCAACGAAAACTTCCGCGACCTGCAGGTACAGCTTGAAGGCACGGAAAACCGTGTGACCACTGCCCGCGGTCGCTACACTGAAGCTGTGGCCACCTACAACACCTCTATCAAGAAATTCCCCACTGTGATTTATGCCGGATGGTTCGGTTTCAAGGAGAAGCCCCAGTTTAAGGCCGAAGCCGGAGCATCGCAGGCACCAAAGGTGGAATTCTAATCATCATTCACACTGACAAATCAAACAAAAATGAATCGATTACCTTCGCTCCTTTTTGTGCTCCTGATTATCGGTTCGATATTCATGACCGGTTGCGGCGACGATTCCACATGGGATCAGTATGAGGAGTGGCGCAAGACCAACGACAGCTTCTATCTCCAGCAGATAGACGTGAAGAATTCCGACGGCAGCCCCTTTTATACCCAGCTGAAACCCTCATGGTATCCCACCTCAGGAGTCCTCATCCACTATTTCAACGACCGCTCCAAGACCGCCGGCAACCTTTCGCCCATGGTCACGAGCACAGTCGACGTGAAATATATCGGACGCTTATATAATGATGTGCCCTTCGACTCATCATTCACCACCACCACATATGGCGACAGCATCTTCCGCACCAAGCCCTCAGGCACAATCACAGGCTGGCAGATTGCTCTCACCGACATGAGAGTGGGCGACAGTGCCCGCGTGGTAATCCCCTACGGGCAAGGATATCAGGCTCAAAGCACCGGAAGTATCCCCCCCTACTCCACTCTTGTTTTCGACATAAAGCTCGTAGATATCTACAGCTACGAACTCAATGATTGACACTTCACTTCATTTTTAATCCCATCTCAAAACTACGCGCGGCCCATGGTCGCGCGCACTTTGTAAGTCTATGATAGCAGTCAACAATTTAGGAATGCAGTTTGGAAAGAAAGTGCTCTTTCAGGATGTGAACATGAAATTCACACCCGGCAACTGCTACGGAATAATTGGTGCCAACGGCGCCGGCAAGTCAACCCTGATGCGCATACTCAGCGGCGAACTCTCATCTACACATGGTTCTGTGACTCAAGGACCCGGCGAAAGAATGAGTGTGCTCGAACAGGACCACTTCAAGTTTGACGACTGCACGGTGATGGACACCGTGCTTCAGGGTCACACCGTGCTCTGGGACATAATGCGCGAAAAAGACGCCCTCTATGCAAAAGAAGACTTCAGCGATGCTGACGGCATACGCGCGTCTGAACTTGAGGAACGCTTCGCCGAGCTCGAAGGATGGAACGCCGAGAGCGATGCAGCCTCTCTGCTCAGTGGCCTCGGCATAAAGGAAGACCGCCACTATATGCTCATGCGCGACCTCAGCGGTAACGAGAAAGTTCGTGTGCTCCTGGCCAAAGCCCTTTTCGGCAATCCCGACAACCTGCTTCTCGACGAGCCCACCAACGACCTCGACCTCGAAACCGTGGCATGGCTCGAAAACTATCTCTCAAACTTCGAGAATACAGTGCTCGTGGTGTCTCACGACCGCCACTTCCTCGACGCGGTGTCTACCCACACGCTCGATATCGACTACAACAAGATGTCGCTCTTCGCCGGCAACTACAGCTACTGGTATGAATCTTCACAGCTCGCCCTCCGCCAGCAACAGCAGCAGAACAAGAAGGCCGAAGAGAAGCGCAAGGAGCTCCTTGAGTTCATCCAGAGGTTTAGCGCCAATGTGGCCAAATCAAAGCAGACCACAAGCCGCAAGAAGATGCTCGAAAAGCTCAACATCGAGGAAATTCAACCCTCTTCGCGCCGCTACCCCGGCATCATCTTCACACCTTCGCGCGAACCCGGCAACAAGATTCTTGAAGTCCACGGCCTCTCCGCCAGTGTGGATGGCGAAGTGCTGTTTCGCGATGTGAACTTCCAGATCGAGAAGGGCGACAAAGTGGCTTTTCTGAGCCACGACCCGCGTGCCATGACCGCATTGTTCGAAATCATCAACGGACGCCGCAAGGCCGACGAAGGTACATATGACTGGGGACAGACAATCACCACCGCCTATCTGCCTCTCGACAACTCTGAATTCTTCAACACCGACCTCAACCTCGTTGACTGGCTCTGCCAGTTCAGCGACGATTCGAGCGAGATATATCTGAAAGGATTCCTTGGCAAGATGCTCTTCTCTGGCGAAGATGTGCAGAAAAAAGCCTCTGTGCTGTCGGGAGGTGAGAAAATGAGATGTATGATTGCCCGGATGATGCTTAAGGATGCCAATACACTCGTGCTCGACTCCCCTACCAACCATCTTGACCTCGAATCGATTCAGGCATTCAACAACACCCTTCAGGGCTTCAAGGGCAATATCCTCCTGTCGTCTCATGACCACGAGTTTATCCAGACTGTCTGCAACCGTATCATCGAACTAACTCCAAACGGCATCATCGACAAGATGATGGACTATGACGATTATATCACTGACGAGCGTGTGGCTGCCGCACGCGAAAAACTTTATGCGAAATGATCAAACATATTGTCACCTTCCGCCTGAACGGCACTCCTGAAGAGCGTCTTGACGCTTCCCGCCGTTTTGCCGACGCTCTGATGGCGCTTCCCCAACAGATTGATGTGCTTCAGTCTATGGAAGTCGGTATCAACTCCAACCCCGCCGAGAGCTGGGATGTGGTGCTCACAGCCATAGTTCCCACAATGGACGATGTGGCTGTCTATGCCAAGCATCCGGCTCACGTGGCTGCCGCCGGAATCATCGCGCCCCTCAAGGCCGACAGAGCCTGCGTGGACTATGAATTCTGAATGGCCTCTACCTCGGAGAAATCAGGCACATAGCTCATAAACACATACCCATCGTCCGTGTAACGGCAGCAATAATGCGACAGGCCGTTGCTCACTATCAGCACCCGTGCTTTGAGCACCATGTTATAACGGGCTATCTGGTCAAACACCCGCTGTGAGATATTCACGGCGGGTGCTTTATATTCCACCACCACAGCCGGCCGCAGAGTCCGGTCGTAGGCAATAGTGTCGCACCTGCGGCGCAGACCATTGAGAGTGATTCCTACCTCATTGGCCATAAGAGAGCGCGGAAAGCCTTTCGACGCTATGAGCCATGCCGAAAAATGCTGTCTCACCCATTCCTCTGGTGTCAGCTCAACCCATCTTCCACGAAGAGGATCAAATATCTCATAGCCGCCCGCCGAAGGGCGTACACTTACATCTGCTGGGGGAATATTCAGTCTTGCAAACGGCATCTTTTTTTGGATGTGATTCAAAATATGCGTAAATTTACAACAAAATCCGCATATTATAGCATAATGGCAGTATCTTCAGCACCAGCACTCACATTCGGCTCCCTGCGTCAGACCATCGTAAAGAAAAACTTTGCGCCGGTTTATCTGCTCCACGGCGAGGAGAGTTACTTTATTGACGAACTTGCCAGACTGTTTGACGAAGCGGTGCCGGAAGACGAAAGGGATTTCAATCTCTACACTCTCTACGCCCCTCAGACCGAACCTGCCACGATTGTTGAGACCTGCCGGAGGTTTCCGATGATGGCCGACCGCCAGATTGTTATTGTAAAGGAGGCTCAGTCTGTAAGCGCCGACTATCTCAATAAGATTGCCCCCTATCTCAACAACCCTGTCGCAACCACTGTGCTTGTGGTCTGTTCGCGCGGAGCGCTATGCAAAAGCAAGGAGCTCACAGGGGCTGTGAGAAAAGCCGGAGGAGTGATATTCGAATCAAAGAAACTCACCGAACGCAATATCGAGCCGGCCATCGCGGCTATCGTAAAGGAGAAAGGCCTCAACATCGAAGCCAAGAGCATGGCTATGCTCAAGGAGTATATAGGGCTGGATGCGTCGCGTCTGTTTAATGAAATATCAAAGCTCGCCATGATTCTCGGCCGCGGCTCTATGATTACCCCGGAAAGCATAGAGCGTAACATAGGTGTGAGCAAAGATTTCAATAATTTCGAGCTCGTAGATGCTGTTGCCGCACGCAATCAGCTCAAAATATTTCGTATTGCCGCCTATTTCGAGCGAAATCCGAAAAACAATCCGACCGTGCTGACCGCAAGCGCGCTCTTCTCATTTTTTTCCGACCTGCTCATAGCCCATTTCACCCGCGATAAATCATCTTCCTCACTGCAGGCTGCGCTTGGTTATAAATGGTCCGGACAGCTCACCAAAATCAATATCGGGCTGAAAAATTATAATGCTTATCAGGTGATAGAAATCATCTCGGCAATACGCCGGTTTGACGCCAATGTGAAAGGAATCGGCTCACGTCAGCCCGAATACGGACTGCTCCACGACCTCCTTTTCCATATCCTCAACGCCCATGGTGAAATCATCATCTGAGAGAGCGCAAACACTACTTCAGGCGAAACATATAGCCGAGCGACACCTCGACAACATTGTTTCTCGACGCTGAGAAAACATCCTTTTTCGATGAATGGAATATGTTGCCGAGACCGAAATAATAGCGGCCCTCAAGCATCAGGCTGTGGCGACGCGCCACAGTGATTTCCATTCCCACACCGCCAAGAATACCATAGTCAAACTTATTATGCACCTCCATGGCCATCTGCTCCACACTGCGGTATTGCATCGGAAATCCTGCCACCGACGCCGGATTGCGATAATCGAAGTCTGCGGAGATTGAGCTTGATATCATATAGCTCACGGAGGGTCCGAGATTCACAAAGCCCTTTATGCGCTCGTTGCCGAAATAAATATGGGTGAGCACCGGCAGAGTGATATAGTTTAGACATCGGCTGTAGCTGAAATCCTCTCCCGGTTCAAATCCCTCGCGCCAGCCGCGTTGCTCGAAAAGCAGTTCGGCCATGATACCGAATATCTTTTCTTCGGTATATCTTGCCGCCACACCCATCATGATTCCTTGGCGCATGGCCTGACGCGCATGAGGATTAAATTGCATTTTCGACCATGTGGCGCCACCTTTTGCCCCGAGATAGAATTTTGGTTCGACAGTGCGCTGAGCGGCCGCCTTCTCAGTCAAAGAAAGCGACGCAATAAAAGCCAGACAGATTATCAGCAGATATTTTCTCATAGCGAAATTTTGTCAATGAGTCCGCTGGGGCGGAAGTTGATGAAATAAAGCTCGTCGTTCACCCACCCTCCGGCGCCGATTTGCTTGAAATCAAAACCGTTCTGCACTCCAAGATAAGCCTTGCCGGAGAGAGCCGCTTTTCCATTTTTCAGAGCATTGATGAGATACATACCGGTGTCGAAACCAAACAGCCCCTGGCGTGGAACGAAATTGGCCATCGGAGCGCCATACCACTTCACGAAAGCATCTTCCACCTCACGCACCGAGGGGTCTTCGGGCACGGTGTAAAATCGCGAGTAGACCAGAGTGTTGAGTGTGTGCATATTGACAAGCGTCTCACCTCTGAAAGTGGTCCATTCCGGATAGCCGAAAAGTCTCACCGGATCAGGATTGGTCGAACTACGGCTGAATTCAATCAAAGCCGGAGTGATACGGTTGAGTTCCACCTGACGTCCGCTTGTGGGGATAAACGCATAGCTTCCGGCCATCGAAAGCACTTCAAGGTCTGAGGCACGGAGAGTCGACTCAAATTCAATCTCCTTATAGTCCACATTGTGAGCCTCCAGATTAGATTTCAAAGCCTTGATATATTCGGCTTTGTCATCAGGGCCGTCCTTACGGGTTATAATCACAGGGGTGAAACGCGAGAAGCGGTTGATCATTCCGTTGATTGCTTTCACATACATGTCGGCATGAGGGATATTGCCCTGCATCATCGACGGGTTGCTCAGATAAGATTCATCTTTCACCACGAAGAGATTGAGCACCTTCACATCATGATTCCTCGCCCAGTCGCCAATCAGGGCGAGATGAGCCTCTGAATCCGGCGCTATAATCACCTCCGCCTGCTCAAGAGCAGGGGTGGAGAGAATGCTCTCCACTTTCGATGCCGACCCTTCGGTGTCGTAGGCCTGGATATTTATGGGCGAACCGCAACGACGCATACTGTCTACTGCAATGAGGAAGCCCTTATAGAATTCTGTGTAGAGCTGAGCCTGCTTCGAACGGCTGTCGGTGTTGAGCATAAGAGGAAGCATGAGAGCGATATCCACACTCTCCGACTGCATCGGGCCTACGGCAACCGATGTCGTGTCTACCCCCTCGCCAAATATGGTCTTCCAATTGCCCTCGCCGGCTATATTCTCTCCATTCTCCGCTGCTGTCTCCTCCACCTCCGGAGCGGAAACCACAGGGATATTGAGCACCATACCCTCCTTAAGGATTCCCACCGTGGGGTTTGCCTTCTCAAGATCCTCTACCGTTAGACCATGAGAGCGGGCAATGGAATAGAAGGTCTCATGTTTCTTCACATCATAGCGCATATAGGTGGTGGATGGAATCTGATCCATGGGATACTCCTCTTTCGTGTCGACCAGGGCTGCTGTGGCCGATACCGGTTCATCCTTCTCCTCTACTTTATAGACAGGCATAGCCACAGGTTCGGCAACGGCCGGCACCTGCGGACGCACCGGCACCGGTCGCTGAGCCACCTCTTTCGATTCCGGCACAGTGATGGTCTGACCGGCCTGATAATTATTGCGGTCAAGCCCGGGATTGAGAGCCAGAATATCGTCAACGGTAGTGCCAAGACGCGAGGCGATGCCGAAAAGCGTGTCGCCATCGCGGATAGTATATGTGGCAGACGAATTAATGTCATCAGCACTCTTCGGAGCCTCGGCCACGGCTTCCGGCTGAGGCTGGGGCATCCCGAGGGGTTCAGACACTATGAGTCGCTGCCCCGGGCGGATACCGTCGCGCGCTTCCGGATTCCACTCCATAAGCTGAGCTGTGGTTATACCGTAGCGGCGGCTTATTCCGTAGGGAGTCTCCTTCTCCTTTACCACATGGACAGCTGTGCCTGTCGATGTGGTCACAGGAAAATAGAGTGTCTGGCCGGCTCTGAGACCATCGGCCACAGACGGATTATACCGCTCGATATCCTTACGGTCAACTCCGAGCGAGCGGCTGAGAGAATAGATAGTCTCCTTAGGCTGCACCACATAATAGTGATACTGCTGTCCGTTGACAGTCTTGACCGGAAGGCTGTTCACCTGATTCTGAGCCGCGACAGACATGGCCATCAGCATGCCGCCGGCTAATATATTACGAAGTAATATCATCTGCTGTTGTGATATGAGGTTAGCAAGCCACAAAGTTAGTTGCTTTAACCGAATTATGCAACCTGCACCCGTCATTTCCCGGAGGCATCCACAGAATCAAGACCCTCCTATATGCAGGATTTCCTGTTTTTTTGCCTAACTTTGCAATGAAAATGGATAAGTTTAACGACCTACAGATTATCAAACGGCGTTTTTTCGCCATGCGCAATGGCATCATTGCCGACACTATCCGCAAATCAGGCGCTCCTTACCGCATGATTTTCGGACTCAATCTCCCACAGATTGATGAGATAGCCCGCGAGACAGGCAAAAATAAAGAACTTGCCGAAAAGCTCCATGCCGACACCTCCACACGCGAGAGTCAGCTTCTCGCCCCCATGCTTATGCCCGAAGAGGAGATGACCCCCGAAAAAGCTATCGGGTGGATTGCCGGCGCTCCCTCTCATGAAGCCATCGATATTCTCTGCCATCGCTTGCTCCGCCGCCTGCCTTTCGCGCTTGATACCGTAGAGCAGGCTCTCAACTCAGACATCCCCAACGCACGATATGCCGCCGTGAGGCTCATGTGGAATCTTATTCCGTCTCATGCCGATGAAGTCTATCCGCTTGCCTCGCGTGAAGCATCCAAAGGCGAAGACGCTATCTCTCTTCTCGCCCGCAATCTTATGGAAGAGATAGATTTTCTTCGCGAAATGTGAGTATTTCCTGCACCATACTTCAACCCAAATATCCTCCCGCAACACCTCTTTACCATGGATAAATTTGAAATTCTGACAGACCTCCTCAAAGCCGACCGCAGTGTGCGTCGCTTCGATGCAACGCACTCTATTGACCGTGACACATTGATTGAACTTGTGTCGCTCACACGCTTCTGTGCTTCCGGACGAAACGCTCAGCCGCTTCGCTACCGCCTCGTCACAGACCCCGACGAGTGCAGCCGCCTCTTTCCGGCTCTCGCATGGGCCGGTTATTATAAGGATTGGGCCGGGCCGGCTGAATCAGAGCGCCCTACAGCATATATGGTGCAGTGTCTCGACACCACTCTCGGCAATGACTGCCTATGCGATGACGGGCTACAGCTTCAGGCCATTACTCTCGGCGCCACAGCCAAAGGGCTTGCGGGGTGCATCATAAAGGCTTTCAATAAATCTGCAGTCGTTGAGGCTCTACGGATAGACCCCCGCTACACTCCGCGCTATGTGCTCGCTCTCGGGCGCGCGGCCGAAAAGGTCAGATTGGTTGACCTCGGTGAAGACGGAGATTTCAGATATTATCGCGACAGTCAGTCCAACCAGTGTGTGCCTAAGCGTGCGGTTGCCGACCTCATCATTTAGTCTTCTCATTGTGCCTATCGCCGAGCTTCTCGCTGAGGATTAGCCCTATAAGTATCAGCGAGCAGCCTATGTAGCCAACCGCCGACACCCCCTCATGGAGTATCAGCGCCGACATCACAAGAGTAACTATCGGACTAACATACAGATAGTTGCCCGACTTTACCGCGCCAAGATGTTTCACCGCACCGCTCCATAGCAAATAGGCCGTGAGCGAAGCGAAAAGACCAAGAAAAAGCATATTGAACATCACATCGCGCTCAAGAAGCACCTCAAGCGGAGCATGGGTGCTTTCCATCATCATAAACGGCAGAGCGGTCACTATACCGTAGAAAAATGTTTTGCGGGTTATGAACCATGTGCCGTAAAGAGCACTCAGCGGACGGAGAATCACACTATAGACCGCCCAGCATATCGCCGCCAGCAGTGCCAGCATATCGCCAAGCGGATTGACCTTGACAACAACACTGCTGTTGAAAATCACACAGCCCACTCCAGCCAGCGCCACCAGCGACCCTATTATCATCGGACGGCTCACACGTTCGCTCTTGTAGAGCATAGCCACAAGCATGGTGGTGAGCAGCGGAGATGTCGCGGTGATTAGCGACACATTCGACACAAGGGTGTATTCCACCGCCGTATTCTCAGCGATAAAATAGACCGAACCGCCACACACACCGCAAAGCAAAAACATCATCTCATGGCGAAGAGAATTGGAAAAGAAAGGTTTCGGACATATCACCAGCGTGAAAATATAGGCAAGCAGGAAACGATACACGTAAATCTCCACAGCACTAAGTCCATTCTGAAGAAGGATTTTCGTAGAGATAAAAGCCGCTCCCCACGCCGTCACTGCTATCAGGGCACCTATATGATAAATCAGCACCGGCTTCTTTTCAATTTTTCGAGTAACTGATATTCTTGTCATTTTTTTCCACTTTACGCTATGCAATGAAACTTCACTGCAAAATTACGCATATATTCTGTATATTTTGAGGAAAATTTATCTATTCACCAAACATATTTTTCTCTTCGGCGGTTTATAGAGAAAACCGGTGGAGAGACACCCTCTGCAGCCGAATCTACTAACTCTAATTTGAATATTTATGAAAGCATTAAAAGTTATCGGAGCCGGAGCAATGGCTCTTTGCCTACTTCTGTCGTCTGGCTGCAACAGTCTCAACAACACCGGTAAGGGAGCTCTTATTGGTGGAGGTGGCGGAGCTGCTTTAGGTGCCGGCCTCGGCGCGATAATAGGCGGAGGCAAAGGTGCCGGTATCGGTTCGGCCATCGGAGCTGCCGTAGGCGCAGGAGCCGGAGCCTTGATTGGCCGTAAGATGGACAAGCAGCAGCAAGAACTGCAGCGCGAACTCGCCGAAAAAGCCCAGGTGGAAGCCGTGAAAGACCAGAACGGCTTGCAGGCCATCAAAGTCACCTTCAACAGCGGTATCCTCTTCCCCACCAACGGCACCACGCTCAGCCAGTCGGCAAAATCCGACCTCACTGCATTCGCTTCCTCACTCATCAACAACCCCGACACTAATGTGCAGATATTCGGCTACACAGACGATACCGGCACGATGGCCGTCAACACCAAAGTGGCCGACGGACGCGCCGATGCAGTGAAAAACTACCTGCTCCATAGCGGGGTCTCCGCATCGCGACTCTCAGCCGAAGGTATTCCAATGGCCGACTATGTGGCCTCCAACTCCACTCCCGAAGGCCGCGCCCAGAACCGTCGTGTGGAAATCTACATCACCGCCAACCAGCAGATGATTCAGCAGGCTGAGCAAGGCACACTCTCCATGAGATAAACGGACTGCCCGTTCTTCCGAACCCCTCGGAACAACGGTGTCAGCCCAACTGACATCCTCCATCCTCGAATAGAAAATATTAGAAAATCGAGTGAGAAAGTGCACATTTTCTTTCAAATGTGCACTTTCTCACACTTTTTTTCGTAACTTTGCAGCCTAAAAACAGTCCAGATAGTATCATCTGAAAGTCTATTCAATCACCGATTATGAAATTATTACAATCCAAGCTCGCCAAATATACGGCTCCCCAGGAAGCTAAAGCAGCGGGAATTTACCCCTATTTCAGAGCCATCTCCAGCGAGCAGGACCCGGAAGTGATTATCAACGGCCGCAAAGTGCTGATGTTCGGTTCGAACTGCTACACAGGTCTTGTCAACGACCCCCGCATCAAGGAGGCCGCGATTGAAGCCACACGAAAATACGGCACCGGATGTGCCGGTTCGCCATTTCTTAACGGCACGCTCGACCTCCACAAGCAGCTCGAAGCAAAAATTGGAGAGTATATAGGCAAGGAAGATGTGATGATCTATTCCACCGGCTTTGAGGTGAACCTCGGAGTGGTCTCCACCCTCACAGGCCGCGAAGACTATATCCTTTGGGACGAACAGGACCACGCCTCTATCATTGAAGGTCGCCGCTTGTCGTTCAGCCAGTCGCTGAAATATAAACACAACGACATGGAGTCGCTCGAAAAGCAGCTTCAGAAATGCGACCCCGACAAGGTGAAGCTCATCGTCACAGACAGCGTATTCTCCATGGAAGGCGACGTAGCCGACGTGAAACGCATCACCGAACTCGCAAAAAAATACAACGCCAGCGTGATGGTCGATGAAGCTCACGGCATCGGTGTGTTCGGCCCCGGTGGTCGCGGTGTGTGCCATGCTCAGGGCGTAGCCGATGATGTAGACCTCATAATGGGCACATTCTCCAAATCATTCGCATCACTCGGAGGCTTCATTGCCACCGACAAGGAAATCACCAACTTCCTCCGCCACCACTCTCGCTCATATATCTTCACCGCCAGCATCACTCCGGCTTCAACCGCCGCTGCCCTCAAAGCTCTTGAGATTATGCAGACAGAACCTGAGCGTCAGGAACAGCTCTGGAAACTCACACACTACGCTCTCGACGGATTCCGCAACATGGGCTGTGAAATCGGGCATACTTCCACCCCGATTATCCCCCTCTTCATCCGCGACAACTTCAAGACCTTCGCAATCACCCGCGATCTTCTCGAAGAAGGCATCTTCGTCAACCCCGTGGTTTCTCCGGCCGTAGCTCCGCAAGACACCCTCATCCGCTTCAGCCTTATGGCCACCCACACCATGGACCAGGTGACCACAGCCCTCGAAAAAATCCAGAAAGTATTCAAGGCCCACGGCATCATCGCCTGATTCACCTTATAGGGCTCCCCCCAACAAGCCTCGCTGCGATTCCCTCCCAGCGAGGCTTTTTTATCGCAGTTCACACATTTCTCTCTACGAATTCTGAACCAACGCACCCATTCTCTCAATCACCAGTATTCAACGTATAAAACCATCTTTGTATATTAAAAAAGATTGCATACATTTGTAGTGAAATAACTGATAGAGCGTGATGAATTACCTTGAGATCCTGGGCACAGCTGTCGGAGTCGTTTATCTCTGGCTTGAATATCGGGCGAGCGCATGGCTTTGGCTTGCGAGTATTGTCATGCCTGCCATATATCTCGTGGTGTATTATCAGGCCGGATTATATGCCGATTTCGGCATAAGCATATATTATATCATCGCTTCTATCTACGGCCTGATTTGCTGGCTGCGTGGCTCTGCCGACACTCAGAGTGAATCGTCACCGCTGAAAATAACCCACACTCCGAAATCGCTCCTTTTACCGCTCACAGCCGTATTCGGAGCGCTGATGATTGTGATCGGTGTTCTATTAAGCCGGTTCACAGACAGCACCGTGCCATGGGCCGATGCGTTCACCACCGCCCTGAGCATAGTGGCCATGTGGATGCTCGCCCGCAAATATGTGGAACAATGGCTTGTGTGGATTGCCGCAGATGTGGCTTGCTCCATGCTCTATGCCTACAAGGATTTATGGTTTACATCCGCACTTTATCTTGCCTATGCGGTGATTGCCGTGCTGGGCTACCGCAAATGGAAACAACTCTTAGACTGAAATGAACACAATTATAGATTTTAAGCCTGAAGCAGTGGTGATTGATGCAGGCTGTTTTCCCAGTAATGAAATTGCACTCGGATGGCTTGACGTGTGCGACAAGATTGTTTGTTGCGATGGTGCCGCCAACCGCTATCTGGCCTCAGACCGCAAGGTTTGGCGCATCGTGGGCGACTGCGACTCGCTCTCTCCCGAAATAATGAAACGCTACAGTGAAATTGTGCGCCGATTTCCCGACCAGGAGACCAACGACCAGACAAAATCTGTGAGATATCTCGCATCCAAAGGCATCAGACGGATTGCGATCCTCGGAGCCACCGGACTCCGCGAAGATCATACTCTCGGAAATATCAGTCTGCTCATGACTTATCTGACCGACGGAATAGAGGCGCGAGCCTACACTGATTTCGGAGTCTTCATTCCGGTGAGGGGAAGCCGCACCTTTATCTGTCCGACCGGCACACAGGTGTCTATTTTCAATTTCGGAGCCACCGGCCTCCTTGCCGATGGGCTCCGCTACCCTCTGCGTGATTTCGATAGCTGGTGGCAAGGCACTCTTAATGAAACTAATGCCGACAGCTTCACTATCCAAGCCCGCGGATATTACCTTGTGTTTATTAATTACCCCGATTGATTAAATTATATTAATCTCACATACTGATGTAACTTAATTCAATCGTCAGGCGTCAAATAGACGATAACTAATAAAAACATCACATTTCGCTACAATGAAAATCAAAACAACACTTCTCAGTATAGGCATGACACTTCAGGCTTTAATGCTTTCGGCAGCAGACTACCGTGTGACAGGGACTGCTACCGATTCAATAGGAGATCCTGAAGCCTACGCTACGGTCAAGGTGTTTCTCCTACCCGACAGTATCACCCCGAAGTCGTCGGGTGTGACGAATGAAAACGGCATATTTTCCCAGACCCTAAAATCTCCCGGCCAATATCGCCTCCTTCTTTATTCTATCGGCAAGAGCCCTGCCGTGAGAAATTTCACACTCACAGCCGAGAAGCCCACAGCCGACCTCGGCACCATTGTCCTCGGTCAGGCCGATAATATGCTGGGCGAGGTGGTGGTTGAAGCTGTGCGTCCGATTGTGTCGCTCGAAGTAGACCGCATCGGCTATGATGTGCAGGCCGATGCCGATTCAAAGACCGCCATGACCGACGAGATTCTCAAAAAGGTGCCGATGGTGAGCGTGGAATCTGACGGAACCATAAAGGTGAACGGCTCAACAGACTTCAAGATCTACAAGAACGGCCGCCCCAACCAATCATTCAGCAGAAATGCCAAGGAGCTGTTCAAAACACTCCCTGCCAACATGATCGAGAAGATTGAGGTAATCACCGAGCCGGGTGCCCGTGAAGATGCCGAAGGGGTGAGCAATATCCTTAATATCGTCACTGTAAAGAATATGATGATGAAAGGAGCCATGGGCAATGCCTATATCAACTTCGACACCCGTTCACGAATCCCTTCGCCCGGAGTGTGGACCACCGCCCAGCTCGGCAAGTTCATGATGTCTGTGAGCCTTGGCACAAGCAGTTGGAACAAACGCACTTCGCGCTATTCCAGCGAAAGCGAAACCACATATCATGACTCCGGCAATACTCTCTACACCTCTCGTGAGGGCTACGGAAAAGGCACATTCCTCTATGGCAATGTGGAAGCGAGCTACGAGATAGACACTCTGAATCTCGTCACACTCGAATTCAGCACCTTCGGCAACCGCAACCACAACTATTCGCACGGCCCGAACATAATGATCGACCCTGACAAATCAGTGATTTACGACTACTACATCAACACAGCCCAGGGCCCCTCAAAATATCTGAGTTTCGGCGGCGCCGCAAACTATCAGCGGTCCACCCGTCTGAAAGGGGAAACCATAACCCTCTCCTACCGTATTGACCGCAACCATGTGAGCCAGAATATTCTCGACGAATATGAAGAATTCTTCTCGCTCCCGGTGCCCTACAGCGGCATCCACAGAAATTCCACCGAGAAATTTCTTGAGCAGACCGTGCAGCTTGACTGGAGCCGCCCTATCGGAAAAATCATGACTCTTGACCTCGGCGGAAAATTCATCAACCGCGACAACCGCAGCAATACTCTCAACGATTATATAGACTACCGTTCAGACCTCTCGGAGTTTCACCACATCACCAATATCGGCGCGCTTTATGCCGACTACCGACTGAATGTAGGCAAATTCGGAGCCCGAGCCGGTCTGCGCTACGAGTATTCCCATCTTTCGGCCAAATATCCCGACGGCTCGCATGACCCATTCTCAGCCAACCTCAATGATCTCGTGCCCAACGTTGGCCTGATATTCAATCCTAACCGCTCACACTCTATCAAATATAATTTCGGCTCACGCATACAGCGTCCGGGCATCACATATCTCGATCCGTCGGTCAACACCACCCCGACCTCCACATCTCAGGGCAATCCAAACCTCGAAAGCGTGCGCATCAACTCCATGTCGCTCCAATATAGCCTCATGAAGCCGAAAATCAACCTCAACCTCACCACATCCTACAACTTCTCCACCAATGGTATCATATCTGTGATGGACGTTGTGAACGACCACACCTACAGCACCTATGCCAATGCCGGCCACAACCGCTCCGTGTCAATATCCGGCTATGCCAACTGGCGTCCGACCACAAAGACTTCGTTTATGGTCAATCTCAACGAGCGCTACAATTTCGAGAAAAATCCCTCGGCCGGTATAGAACACGGCAGCTGGATGCACATGGTGTTCTTCCGATTCGGCCAGACACTCCCCTGGAAGCTTGATTTCAGTCTCAATGCATCATATTTCTGCTTCGGAGGAGGCCTCTACAGCAAGAATCACAATACATTCTCCAACAATTTCAACTACGGACTGAATCTCCGCCGTCAGTTTCTCAAAGACAACCGTCTCTCGGTGGGGCTCTATCTCAGCAATCCCATCACCAATGCCCACCCGAAATCACAATCCTATTCAGTCAACCTGCCCTACACCTCCCACACCACATCATGGCAGCTCTGCCGCCGCAACCTCTCCATCAATATCTCCTACCGTTTCGGTCAGCTCAGAGCCAGCGTGAAGAAGGTGAAAGGTATATCAAACGACGATATGGTGGGGGGCAACTCATCGCAAGGAGGAAATGGTGGAGCTCAGTGATGCCACATACCGCTGGATTGCCGACAACGATAAGGCCGACACTACAAAGTTGAGACTCAAACATCACGGCAACCCTGAGATGGAACTCGCCATAACGCAGATAGAGTGCCGGCGCAAGACCTCGGTCAAACTCGCCGATACTCTCCGCTGCGAGCGGTTCTTATTTCCCAACCTCCTCTCCGCAGAGCAGGCCACATCCGACCGGCTCGCAGAGTTCCACGCCAGTCTGATAGAACCCGGAAGCAGCGTGCTCGATATGACCTGCGGCCTCGGAATTGACGCTTTCCACTGCGCCCGGCGCGCCGCGAGCGTCACTGCCATAGATCTCAATCCGGAGGTGGCCGAAGCTATGAGCCATAATGCCGGCGCACTCGGTATCAGCAATATCCAAACACTCTGCGCCGACTCCACTCAATGGGTTGCCGAGACCCGCCGGCGGTTTGACACCATATTCATAGACCCTGCCCGAAGAGGATCAAACGGAGAGAGAGTTTTCGCTCTGTCTCAATGCCGGCCCGACGTAGTGGGTCTGCTCCCTCAGATGGCCGGGATAGCCCGCCGGGCTATTATTAAAGCCTCACCCATGCTTGATGTGAGCCGCACGGTTGCAGAGCTCCGCTGTGTGGAGGCAGTGTATCTCATCGGCACACCCACCGAATGCAAGGAACTGACCGCAGTGATTGATTTCAACCTGCCCGACAATCACCGCCCCACTATTCATGCCGTAACTGTAGGTCATCCTACTGTCACATTCACAACCGCCGAAGAGAGCGCCACTAAAGTTGAACCCCAGATGCCCGCAAAAGGAATGGTTCTCTACGAGCCCTTCCCATCCGTGCTGAAATCAGGAGCATTCTCCATATTCGCCCACCGCTATTCACTCTCCCCGCTCCATCACCACACCCATCTCTATCTTTCTGACAAAATAGATGAAGGTGTGCCCGCCAGATGCTACAGGATTCTTGAAGCGCTCCCATTCTCCCGCCAGGGCATCCGTGAGCTCGGCGAACTCCGTCAAGCCAACACGAGTGTGCGCAACTTCATCATCACCGCACCCCAGCTGAGCAAGAAACTAAAACTCCGCGACGGAGGTCCGCTCCATCTGTTTGGAGTGAAAGTCGCCAACGACACTTACATGATGCTCCTGCTCTCTCCGCTATCAAATAATCAGTAAAAGATTCGGTAATCTCACTATTCTGAGTTATTTTTGCAATTGCATATTCACACTCATATTTCATTTTATGAAGATTCCAACCACTATATCAATAGCACTGCTTGCAGCATGCATGGCCTGCAGCGGGCCTGTAGAGAAAGAATATTTCGTCACCGATGTAACCTCCACTCCTGTTGATTTCGGGGAAGAGGTGATAATTGGTAACCCTAAATCGATGTCACGCAATGGCGATCTTCTGGTCATAGACGACAGTAAAGCAGACTCTGTATTTCTGGCAATAGATATCGCACGCAATAAATATATAGGTCAGTTCGGACGTAAGGGAAGCGGACCCGGAGAATTCGGACGTATCACCATTATCTCATCGGGAGATGACGGGTTCATTATCTCAGAGCCACTTGACAACCGTGCCACTGCCGTAAAGATCAATCCGCAGAAACAGACAGTTTCCTATGAACCGATTTTTCAGGCCGAGACCTCATTCTGGTATCTTGAAAAACTTGCCAACGGCAATTATATCACCTCAGAAGGCTATGTAGATTATCCCGAGCTTTTCAAAATCATTTCTCCCGAGGGCAAAGTAATGGTTCTCACAGGCGACCGGCAGATGCCCGACAATGTGCGCCGACTCCCTAACGTGGTCGGAACAGCGGCCTATCAGTTTGCACCATACCTTTCTCCCGACCGAAAAAAAGTGCTTGCCCTCGGTTCGGGAGAAGCAGCCGGATTCTATCGGCTGGATGCCGACACGGTGGCTCTCATCTCTCAGTTTTTCAATCCTGCGGCAGATGCAGACCATAACTTTTCCGACAAAGAATACATGGGACAAAGTGGAAAAGTGCCGATGGGGTTTGTCACAGCTGCTGCGTCAGATGATGCCGTCTATATCCTCAATTCAGAATTCAGCATATATGATTGCCTGAAAGACGGAGAGGAAAATATCGACTACGTGACCGGTAAAGTGATATTTGTCTATGATTGGGACGGCAAAAAAATCGGCGAACTCCACACCGACCGACGCCTCAGGCATATAACCGCACCCGATGCCGAAGGGCGCATGTATGCCCTTACAGAAGACGATTGTGACCCAATGGTTGTAGTTCTCGAAATTCCGGAAATAAAATAACTTCTCCTACCCTCTGAGGTTTCTCCCCTCTCCTTGTGTGCGGTGATAGCGTGTGCTTATTTCTGGAAAGCACGCGCTATCGCGCGCTTATCGTCACGCTCCTTGATGCTCTGACGCTTATCATATTCCTTCTTGCCCCGGCCAATGCCTATCACCATTTTGGCGAGGCCACGTTCGCTGACAAACACCTTCAGGGGCACTATTGTAAATCCGGTTTCTTTCCCGGCTTTCTCCAGACGCCCGATCTCCTTACGGGTGAGCAGCAGCTTGCGGTCGCGGCGTGTATTGTGGTTGTTATATGACCCGTAGAAATATTCGGCCACATACATATTCTTGACCCACACCTCGCCATTGTCCACATAGCAGAATGTATCCACAAGGCTTGCCTTACCCTGCCTGATAGACTTTATTTCGGTGCCGGTGAGCACTATTCCGGCCGTGAAAGTTTCGGATATCTCATAGTCAAACCGCGCACGGCGGTTCTGAATGTTCACTTCGTTAGGTTTCATAACAAGCTAAAGGTTTAGAAAAACAATATATTAAACAGCCATCCGAGCAGATAGCACGGTAAGATTACTGTAGAGACCGCAAAAATCATGAAACTCTCCACCTTGTCTGGTCTTACAGCCATATATCTCACCCCTCTCAGCATCACCACAGCCACATATATCGCCAGAAAACCAATCACGGTAAGGTCTATCGGCAGACAATTCTCCAGCAGATTCATGAGAGCCAGCTGCGAAATGGTGAAAATCACAAACGTGTGAACACGCTTCTCGCTCGGCTCCGCATCAGAAAATCTGTGGATATATGACGAGAAGAAAAAGACTGCTACATAATAACACACAAAAAACTTCACAAACTCCACTATAGCCCTTTCTATCAGCACAGTCCAGGTCTCTGAGCCCGGATGATACACACCCTTGAGCAAAATGGTCAGCCCCGTAACCGCGAGAAGGGGATACATGCCCACAGATGCGAGCCGCCTCTCAGGCACGGAAGCATATGAGATATCACTCCAGCCCTGTGCTGGCGACAATATAAGCTGAAAAAGGAGTTTATAAAATGTTAGCATGGTCTTTTCAGAGATTCTGACCACAAAGTTAGCCATAATTCGGAGATAAATCGTAATTTTGTAGACGAAACAAAGATTATCACCTATGATTAAGACCATTCTTTCAATATCCGGCCGCCCAGGCCTGTTCCGGCTCGTGAGTCAGGGCAAAAATATGCTTATCGTTGAATCGCTCGCAGACCACAAGCGCATGCCCGCATATGCCCGCGACAAAGTGGTGAGCCTCGGAGATATCGCAATCTATACAGAAACCGACGACCGCCCTCTCGCCGAAGTGTTTGAACTCGTGAAAGAGAAGACCGGTGCCCAGCCCGTCGACATCAAAGGGCTCGGCGACGACGCTTCTGTGCGCAGTTTCTTCGGAGAAATCCTCCCCGATTTCGACCGCGAGCGCGTCTACACCAACGATATCCGAAAGCTCCTCCAGTGGTATAACGCACTCCTTGCTGCCGGAATCACCGACTATGTAAACAAGGAAGAGAAGCCCGACGACACCGAGACCGCCGCTCCCGACGCCGAATAAGAATCATTCATATGGCCTCGATGAACATCAAACGACGCTTCACACCGGCCGACAGTATGGTTGACCTCGTGAAAGAGGATTTCAACATACTCCCCATCCTGAGCCGCTTCTCCCTGCCCCTCGGCTTCGGCAACAAGACTATTGCTGAAGTCTGCATGGAGCAGGGCATCGATACCGACATTTTTCTCCTGATAGTCAATTTCATTTTTTCCGGAAAGATTATCAGTGAGAAACCGTCGGGGATGGCGGCCACAGGAATTGTGGACTTTCTGCATAATAGCCACACATATTTCCTCACCTACAAGTTCCCCCATATCCGGGCCAACCTCATCAATGCGCTCGACTGTCACCATTCCGATATCAATCCGGCCATAATTCGGTTTTTCGATGATTATGTGGAGGAGGTGAAAAAGCATTTCGAATATGAGGAGACCACCCTTTTCCCCTATATCCGTCAGCTTGCCGAAGGCCACCGCTCCGACTACAACATCGAAGTGTTTCGCCGTCATCACGACGAAATAGGCGAAAAGCTCTCCGAACTCAAAAACATCATACTCCGATATTACTCCACCTCCAGGCCCAATCTGATGTATGATGCGCTTGTCGATATTTTCAACTGTGAGGACGACCTCGATATCCACAACGATATCGAAAACTATATTCTCGTGCCGATGATTGCATCTCTTGAGCATATCCGCGACACATCCGAACCCTACAACAAGCCTATATCCCGCCGCAAGAAGTCATGAAGCATGTAACCGTGCTGGTGTTGAGCGAATCGCCGATTATTGCCGCCGGCATAGCATCACTGTTGTCCGGGAGAAAAGACCCTACGGTCACCGCACTCATGACCGATCTGGCCGGTCTGCCCGATGCACTCCACACCCATAAGGCCATAGCCGTTATGGCCGACCCTCTCCTTCTCCCGCCGGAGCGTATCGCCCCGCTCAAAGCTGAGTCGCCGTGGAATCCACATTTCATAGCCGTCTATTCTTCCGCACTCCCCCGCTCTGTGACCCGCGAATATGATGCCGCGCTTTCCGTCTACGATCCTCCCGAACAATTCATATCGCTTATCACCAAAGCCGTGGCCGAAGAGATAGACGAAGACACATCGCGCGAACTCAGTCCGCGTGAGAAAGATGTAGTGATAGGCATTGTCAAAGGACTATCCAATAAAGAAATAGCGGCGGAAATCAATGTATCGGTCAACACCGTCATGACTCACCGCCGCAATATAGCCTCAAAACTTCAGATTCACTCACCCGCCGGTCTCACCATCTATGCTATCGTGAGCAAACTCGTGAGCATCGACGAGCTTAAGAGCCGGCTTGACTAAATGCCGCGACGAATATCCTGGAGTCATTTTTGAGATGGAGTGAAGAATCCATGCGGCGGCATTGTGACTCAGCTTGGAGCACTCCGAGTCAGCACTTCAGACTTTCGAAAAACTCTCTGCGCAGTTCAGGCAACCGGTCAAAGTCGCCCGACGTGGCAACCGTCACGGTTGAACTGTCTTGTTTCTCCACACCACGCATTTTCATGCAAAGATGCTCTCCCGAGCATGCCACAATGACACCTCTCGCCCCGACCGCACGCCTCACAGCCTCACAAATTTCATGAGTCAGACGCTCCTGCACCTGAAGACGCCGTGCATAGAGATTCACAATGCGGGCCAATTTGCTCAGTCCTATCATCTTTCCGGTAGGAAGATAGCCTATGGAAACTTTGCCGAAGAAAGGCAGGATATGGTGTTCGCAGAAAGAATAGAATTCAATGTCGCGCACTATAATCATCTGGTCAGACGGACAAGTGAATACAGCGTCGCCCACAGTCTCTTCTTCAGTGTGGCGATAGCCCTCCGTGGCATAGTAGAGAGCTTTGGCCGCTCTCACCGGAGTTTTAACCAGTCCCTCCCTGTCGGGATCCTCACCGAGCAGACGGATTATCTCACCCATGTGGGCCGCAATCTCACCTATCACTTCTTCAGGATACTCCATATTATTATTGTCATTGAGATTCAAAAATTAATCCTGTCGCGCACCACTCTCACCTCCTTACCGTAAGATGGAAACGCTCTCTTTATCTCGTCGGCCGCATCATTGGCCTCGCGCTGGGTGCGGAAATCGCCCACTTTGAGCCTCCAGTAAGGAGAATTGTAGATCACATATGTGCGCCATTCAGGAAAACGCTCGGAGATATGGCGTGCCTTTGATCTCGCTTCATTTTTGGCTGTAGACGAATTGTTGTCTGAGAACACCTGCACACGATATCCTGCCACACGGCTCTTTGACGCAGCGGGCTCCGAAGCCCCCTTGTCGGCCTCAGTCTGGTCGTCGTCGGTATGCTCCACGGCAACCGACGCGGCGGCAGACCGCATCAGCAGCCGCGAAAGGGCTGCCGGCTGGGTCACTGTATTGACACCGTCGGCCGTTATATGGCCCACAATATTCAGAGTGTCAGGGCGCTGAGCCGATACTGCCATCACAGCGGCCAGCATCATGAGAATAAATGTGAATCTTCTTGTCATATGCAGGATACAAAACAGGCTACAAAAATACAAAATATATTCTTGCAGCCTGCTTTTGTAGGACGAAATTATTATCAGAAAGCGGTTACGATGCCCATGAACGACTCAGCGTCGAGCGAAGCGCCGCCGATAAGGCCGCCGTCCACATCGGGTTTGGCGAAGAGAGCCTTTGCATTTGAGGGCTTGCAGCTGCCGCCATAGAGGATGCTCATATTGTCGGCCACCTCGTTGCCATATTTATTGGCAATCACGCTGCGGATGAAAGCGTGCATCTCCTGAGCCTGGTCGTCGGTGGCAGTCTTGCCGGTGCCGATAGCCCACACAGGTTCGTAAGCGAGAATCAGCTTGGAAAAATCTTCGGCAGAGAGATCGAAAAGAGCCTCTTCAATCTGACCCTTCACAACATCGAGATAGCTGCCGTTTTCGCGCTGCTCAAGCACTTCGCCGATGCAGAAAATCGGAGTAAGGTTATTGTCGAGAGCCAGACGCACCTTTTCCTTGAGGGTTTCAGCGGTCTCGCCATAATACTGACGACGCTCTGAGTGACCAAGGATAACGTAGGTTGCACCGGTAGAAGCTACCATCGGAGCGCTCACCTCGCCGGTATATGCACCAGACTTGTGGTCGGCGCAGTTTTCAGCACCAAGACCGAGCTTCTGCTGGTCGATGACGCCACACACGGGAGCAAGATGAGTGAAGGGCACACAGATTACCACGTCACACTTCGGGGTCACATTCTTAAGAGCCTCATTGACATCCTTGGCCAGACCGACACCCTCATTGAGAGTGGTGTTCATCTTCCAGTTGCCTGCTACTATATTCTTTCTCATATCAGTATATATAAGTATGTTGTTTCTGACTGCAAAGTTAGTAAAATATCGCGAAAGACAAAAAACACAGTTTCAAACTTCCACCTCAAATTATCGAATTTGAACGACACCTTCTAAAGCATCGAATATCAAACTGACAAGATTTCTAAGTTTTATTAGACCCCTTTCTCCAATATTTGTTAATGCTGAGGCGGTCAAGCGTTATGCCGCTGTGCTCGCGCAGTGAGGGAGCGATGGAGGCCCATCGTGACCGAAGCAAGAGGACGCAGATGCGTGACGATTGGCCGAGGCGATGGGAACACGGATAGATGAAAATAGTGATATTTGTGTATGTGTCAGATCTGTTTTATATCCCAAGTTACTGCGATAAGCTAAAAATCATTAAATTACATCACTCAATTTGCGTACATTTTGTTGTAGAACCATGTGAAAAAGTTACCTTACAGGCCCATATCTACAGCGCTTTTTGTGTTGTCACTCAGACACGATGGATCCCCATCGCTCCTTCGTTCCATCACAAAAATCACTCGGAGATATGCGACCTCTGCGTTAACAAATATTGGGGAACGGGGTCTTATATAATAGATGAGGAATGTTGTAACTTTGCAAAATGAAACTCGAGAAACTGACATTGCGCCAGAAGAGCGTGATTTTAATAATGTGGTGTGTGTTTGGCGCACTGATTATAGGTGCGGTTGTATTTTTCTGGGCCGTGTATAACGGTGCAATAGGATATATGCCCCCGGTAGAAGAACTCAAAAATCCGTCAGACAGATTTGCCTCAGTTGTATATTCAGCTGACGGAAAGGAACTCGGACGATATTTCCGCAACACCGGCAACCGCGTATATGCCGATTTCGACGAAATATCGCAGAATGTGGTCGATGCACTCATCGCCACCGAAGACGCTCGGTTTGAAGAGCATTCCGGTATAGATGTGAGAGCTCTTGCACGAGTGGCGTTCAAGACCCTACTCATGGGTCAGCGCAATGCAGGCGGCGGCTCCACCATCACCCAGCAGCTCGCAAAGCAGCTCTATTCGCCCGAATCAAACGGCCTCATGAGCCGTGTGATGCAGAAACCGATCGAATGGATGATAGCCGTGAAGCTGGAACGATTCTATTCGAAGGAGGAGATTCTGAAGATGTATCTCAATCAGTTTGACTTTCTCTACAACGCTGTCGGCATAAAGAGTGCAGCCTATGTCTATTTCGGAAAGGCACCGAAAGACCTCACGATAGAAGAGGCCGCCACCCTCGTAGGAATGGTAAAGAATCCCTCGGTCTACAATCCTGTCAGACAGCCGGAGCGCACCCGCGCACGCCGTAATGTTGTGCTGGAACAGATGGAGAAAAACGGCAAGATCACCCGCGCCGAGCTCGATTCGCTCAAGAATCTTCCTCTGAAACTCGATTTCCACCGTGTGGACCACAAGGAGGGCCCCGCCCCCTACCTCCGCGAGGAGTTGCGCCGCATGCTCAGGGCCAAGAAGCCTGTGGCCTCCGACTATCCATCGTGGGACCGCCAGCGCTACACCGACGACTCTATCGCTTGGGCCAACAACCCTCTCTACGGCTGGATTGAAAAAAATCCGAAACCCGACGGCACCAAATATGACATCTATACCGACGGACTCAAGATTTTCACCACTCTCGACTCACGCATGCAGCAGTATGCCGAAGATGCCGTGCAGGAACATATGAGCCAGACCCTCCAACCGGCTTTCTTCCGCGAGAAAAAAGGCACCAAAAGCGCCCCCTACTCCACCAACCGCAGCGAAGTGAGCCAGGAGCAGGTTGACGCGCTAATAAAGCACGCCATGCAGCAGACCGATCGATATCGCATGATGAAAAAAGCCGGTGCGAGCGACACCCAGATCGAGAAGGAGTTTGCCACGAAGAGAGATATGAAAGTCTACAGCTATGCAGGAGTTATCGACACCCTGATGTCGCCGATGGACTCGCTTCTCTACCACAAGCATTTTCTACGCACCGGATTCATGGCTATGGATCCAGTGAACGGTCATGTGAAAGCCTATGTGGGTGGCCCTAACTTCGAATATTTCCAATATGATATGGTGTCTACCGGTCGCCGTCAGATAGGCTCTACAGTAAAACCGTTTCTCTACACCTATGCCATGGAAGAGGGATTCACCCCCTGCGATGAATTTCTCAATGAGCAGCCGGTGCTCTACGATGAGAACGGTCGCGAATGGATACCCCGCAATTCAGGTTCGGCCAGAGTGGGCGAGATGGTAGACCTCCGTTGGGCTCTCACCAACTCCAACAACTGGATTTCAGCACGCCTCATAAGCCAGCTTTCGCCGGCATCGCTCGTGCGCACCATGCACAATTTCGGCATCACCTCCAAACTCGACCCTGTGATGTCGCTGTGTCTCGGTCCGGCCGATATCTCGGTAAAGGAAATGGTGACGGCCTATACAGCGTTTGCCAACAACGGCATGAGAGTAGACCCCCTTTTCGTCACAGCCATAGCCGACTCCAACGGGAATATAATCACAGAATTCACCCCGCGCCACACCGAGGTCATATCAGAGACCGCCTATTGGCGCATTCTGTCTATGCTGCTCAACGTGGTGGACGGAGGCACCGGCAACCGCATACGCCGTCCGCCCTACAATATCACCGCACAGACCGGAGGCAAGACCGGAACGACCAACTACAATGCCGACGGATGGTTCATGGCCTTTACGCCTCAGCTCGTGGCAGGCACATGGGTGGGAGGAGAAGAACGCTACATCCACTTCAACAATATGGCCAACGGTCAGGGCGCGTCGATGGCTCTCCCTATCTACGGACGGTTCATGAGCAAAGTCTACGCAGACCACACCCTCCCCTACAGTCAGGACTCACGCTTTGCATTCCCCTCAGATGTGAGTCTTTGCGAAAAAGAATATTACGGAGTGTCACAAGACTACGACTCCGATGCTGAAGAAGCCTCAATCGAAGGAGTGTTTGACTGACCCGTTTCCATCCCTCTTACACAACCCTATGGACAAAGACGAACTCAAACAACACAAAGAGCAGTTTATCAGTCTGCTCAAAAGCACATCTATCCCCGATGTGGATCTCATAATCGAAGACCTCGACCACATGGGTTTCTTCACATCGCCTGCCTCTATGAAAAACCACCTATGCTATGAGGGTGGCCTGATGATTCATTCGCTCAATGTGTATGAAGCCGCAATAAAAATCAGGGATGCATTCAAGACTGTGCGTCCGGATGTGTTCGACAAGATTTCCGACGAAAGCATCATAGTGGCCGCCCTGCTCCACGACCTCTGCAAGGCCGGACTCTACTTCCGCAAGAAAGGCGCGCAATACGAATTCGGCCAGGCTGAATATGGCAGCGATTACGGACGTCTGCCAATAGGCCACGGCGAGAAGAGCGTGGTGATGCTGCTGCGTCTCGGCTTAGACCTGCGTGATGATGAGATATGCGCCATCCGCTGGCACATGGGCGCATGGAGCGTAGCCTCCGGCGATGCCGAAGAGCGCGGTTCGTTCCGCAAGGCTCAGGAGCTGTATCCGCTCGTCACGCTGATACAGCTCGCCGACACAGCAGCCGCCCAGATTCTGGAAAGGAAATATGAGACTATCAATTCCTGAGCCGGTATATCTTCACGAATTTCCCACACCTTGGGGAGCAACCCTTATGCTGGCCGACAAATGCGGACGGCTCGCGCTTTGCGACTGGACCTCATCGCGTCATTTCGGCCCGCATCTCTCTGCTCTATCCACCGAACGGCATCATCGCATCACTCCTCTGCTGAGCCGAACGGCTGCAGAACTCTCCGAATATTTTGACGGGCAGCGGCGTGCTTTCGATATTCCATTGGCAGATGCTTCAACCCCGTTTATGGCAAAGGTGAGAAGCGCGCTTCTCACCATACCCTACGGCGAACAGACCACCTACAAGATGCTGGCCGCGCTGGCTGGCATGCCGGCGGGAGTTAGGGCTGTGGCGAGAGGTGTGGCACTAAATCCTTTGAGCATAATCGTGCCATGCCACCGGGTGGTCGGAAGCGACCACAGTCTCACCGGCTATGCCGGCGGACTCTCCGTCAAAGAAGCCCTCCTGAATCTGGAAGCAGCCAACAGATTATGAAAAAAAAGCCACGGGGCGGAAAGACCGATAGTCTTTCCGCCCCGTGTTCTTATATCTGGATTTGTGGTATCCTACACAACCTTATCAGCCAATGAGAGAATGGCCGGTCATCTCCTTCGGCTGCGGGAGGCCCATGATTGTAAGGATGGTGGGAGCCACATCGGCGAGTTTGCCGTCGGCCACGGTAGCTCCTTCACGTTTGGTCACATACACACACGGCACAGGGTTGAGCGAGTGGGCTGTGTTGGGAGTGCCGTCGGGGTTCACAGCATTGTCGGCGTTACCATGGTCGGCAATTATTATCACCTCATAGTCGGCCTCCTTGGCAGCTTCTACAGTGCGCTTCACGCATTCATCCACTGCCTTCACTGCTTTTTCGATAGCTTCATACACTCCGGTGTGACCCACCATATCGCCGTTGGCATAGTTTACCACAATGAAATCAAATTCCTGCGAGCGGATGGCGTCAACCAATTTGTCGCACACCTCGAAAGCACTCATCTCAGGTTTGAGGTCATAAGTAGCCACCTTAGGCGACGCCACCAGTATTCGTTCCTCACCTTCATAGGGCGCTTCACGGCCGCCATTGAAGAAGAAGGTCACGTGGGCATACTTCTCAGTCTCGGCTATATGAAGCTGCTTCTTTGAGAGCGACGACAGATATTCACCCAGAGTGTTGTCCACATTCTCCTTGTCGAAGATGATATGCACGCCGGTAAAGGATGCATCGTAGGGAGTCATGCAGTAATACTGCAAGCCGGGAATCACCTTCATGTCGGCTTCGGGGATATCGTGCTGGGTTAGAGCCACGGTGAGCTCTTTGGCGCGGTCATTGCGGTAGTTGAAGAAAATCACGGCGTCGCCCTCCTTGATAGTTCCGTCTACGTTGGCATTGTTGATCGGCTTCACAAACTCGTCGGTCACACCCTCATCATACGATTTCTGCATGGCGGCAACCATATCTGTGGCCTGCTCGCCCTCACCCTTCACAAGGAGGTCATAAGCCACCTTCACGCGCTCCCAGCGCTTGTCGCGGTCCATGGCATAGTAGCGACCAATAATCGAAGCAATCACACCGGCGCTCTTCTCGCAATGGTTGCGGAGAGCCTCGATGAAGCCTTTTCCGCTTCGGGGGTCGGTGTCGCGGCCGTCCATAAAGCAGTGGATATACACCTTTTCAAGTCCATAGGTCTTAGCTATGTCGCAGAGAGCGAAAAGATGATCGAGCGATGAATGCACACCGCCGTCGGAGGTCAGCCCCATGAAATGGATAGCCTTGCCATTGTCGCGGGCATATGAGAAAGCGCTCTTGATTTCAGGGTTTTCGAGAATTGAACCGTCGCGGCAAGCCTTGTTGATTTTCACGAGGTCCTGATACACCACACGTCCGGCACCGATATTGAGATGACCCACCTCAGAGTTGCCCATCTGTCCGTCGGGCAGACCTACGTTCTCACCGCTTGCCTGAAGCTGCGAGTTAGGATAGTTGGCGATGAGCGAGTCCCAATAGGGTGTGGGAGTAGAGAAGATTACGTCGCTTTTGTCGTGGTTGCCGATTCCCCATCCGTCGAGAATCATCAGCAGTGCTTTTTTAGCCATATCGCGTATTGATTTGATATTTTAGGTAGAGTTCTTATTGTAGAGTTATTATTATGGTGCAAAATTAGGCAAAACTTTTTGAATTTCGGGCGCTGAATGCAGAAAAAGGGCGCATAGTGTTGTGCAAATGGAATAAATAGCGTAATTTTGCGGCCGAATAGCGCAATCTCTGGCAAGACAAAGCGGCTTGGCCATATTGCGTGGTAAATGTTAACATTTTAATTAAAAGAAAAATGGATTTAATTAAAGTTGTCGAGGAAGCATATGCTACCGGCAAGAAACATCCCGAATTCGGTCCCGGCGACACCATCACCGTGGCCTACCGCATCAAAGAGGGCAACAAGGAGCGTATCCAGCAGTACCGTGGTGTGGTTATCCGTATTTCGGGCGAGGGCGACAAAAAGCGTTTCACCGTTCGCAAGATGAGCGACAATATCGGCGTGGAGCGTATCTTCCCCATCGAGTCACCCTTTATCGATTCTATCACAGTCAACAAGTACGGTAAGGTTCGTCGTGCGAAGCTCTACTATCTCCGCAACCTCACCGGCAAGAAAGCTCGTATTAAAGAGCGCCGTGTCATCAACAAGCCGGCCAACGACTGATAGATTACATCAATCCGCAACAAACCGAAAGCCTCATCAATCCGCGGATTGGTGAGGCTTTCGGCTTTTCAGTTACTGTATTATCGGTCGGTAGACCGATAGAAATATCATTCATCTTCCGGAGTGTCGGGCGATCTGAATATCAAGCTTATCAGCCATAATACGATGCCACACACCACTACCGAACCCACGAGCGAGATGGTCTGGCCATAGTCGTTCTCACCAAACCACATCAGGAATGCATATCCGCCACCTATGGCTGCCGCAATACCGATTATCACACGCAAGACCAAAGCCATGCCGCCGGAGGTGAGAAGTCTACCCGCCATATAGCCACCAATCACTCCTATGAGCGCCCACACAAGCCAGTCGGTGGCACCAATAGCTGCGGTAATCATAAGGTCAGAAAGCTTAAGGCCTGGCTGAAACCGGCCGGAGTGAGAAACGCGGCCACATCTGTGTCATGCCAGAAATCGGCCATTGTAAGCCATACGATGAGAAGCACAATGAGGATTATCGCTCCGATTGCCACCCAGAGACTGGTGGAACTTTTACGTTTTTTTCTGTAGTCGTTCATAATTGTTGGGAATTGGTAAATTTTACTTCTATAACGCCGCCCGGGGCATGAATGTTTGAAAGTGTGAAAAGCACACGATTTTTTTTGAGGATTTGGCGGCGGTTAGAGGATTTCGCGCTAAATTTGCATCATTATAGAAATTTCATAACTAACCAATCGAAATACCTCATCATGGAACTTATTGAGAAGATGACCCTCAAGGCCAAAGCCAATCCTCAGCGAATTGTGCTGCCCGAAGGCACAGAGCCCCGTACGCTCACCGCTGCCGACCGTATAATCGGCGAAAAGCTCGCTGAAATCGTGCTGATCGGCGATCCCGTCGACATCATGGCTATGGCTAAGGAACTCAAGCTCGAAAACATCAAGGATGCCGTGATTGTCAACCCCGCCGACGAGGCCGTCATTGACCGTTACGCTCCCCTTTTCTACGAACTCCGCAAGAGCAAAGGCATCACTATGGAGGAGGCTCGTCTCACCACCGCCAATCCTCTCTATCTTGGCTGCCTCATGGTAAAGGCAGGCGATGCCGACGGCCAGGTGGCAGGAGCCATGAACACCACCGGCAATGTGCTTCGCGCCGCATTCCAGGTCATCAAAACCCAGCCCGGCATCAGTGTTGTGTCTGGCGCATTCCTCATGCTTCTCCCGGCCGGTCTTAATTTCGGCACGGACGGCATACTCATCTTCGCCGATTGCGCTGTTGTGCCAGATCCGTCGGCCGAGGAGCTTGCCCAGATTGCAGTGTCTGCCGCACAGACCGCACGCGATATCGCCGGAATAGAGCCCCGGGTGGCCATCCTCTCTTTCTCCACCAAGGGGAGCGCCAAGCATGAGCGCGTAGACAAAGTGATCCGCGCCACAGAGATTGCCAAGCAGATGGCTCCCGACCTCATCCTCGACGGCGAGCTTCAGGCCGATGCAGCCATTGTGCCGGGCGTAGCCAACACAAAGGCTCCCAATTCGCCCCTCAACGGCCGTGCCAACGTAATCGTGTTCCCCTCGCTCGAAGTGGGCAATATCGCCTATAAGCTCGTGCAGCGTCTGGGTGGTGTGCAGGCCGTAGGTCCGGTGCTTCAGGGTCTCGCCGCCCCCGTCAACGACCTCTCTCGCGGATGCTTCCCCGAAGATATCTACAAGACCATCATCATGACCGCCAACCAGGCTATCGGTCTCAAACACTAATCAGTCTAAACCACCACAAAGAAAGTATAAATAATCATGAAGATACTCGTGCTTAACTGCGGCAGCAGCTCTGTGAAATATAAGCTCATCGACACCGACACCGATTCTACCCTCGCCGAAGGCGGCGTTGAAAAAATCGGTTTGCCCGACGGATTCCTCAAGTTCAAGCGCCCCGACGGCAGCAAAGAGATTACCGAGCTCGGCCTTACAGACCACAAAGGAGCCGTGCAGGCTATCCTCAACAACCTCACAGACCCCACCGTTGGTTGCATCAAGAACTATTCTGAAATCGACGCCGTGGGCCACCGCGTGGTGCATGGTGCGGAGAAGTTCAATTCGAGCATGCTCATCACCGACGAGGTGATCCAGCAGGTGAAAGACTGCTACGATCTGGCCCCTCTCCACAATCCTGCCAACATCACCGGCATAGAGGCCATCTCGGCGCTGATGCCCGATGTGCCTCAGGTTGGAGTGTTTGACACCGCTTTCCATCAGACCATGCCGCCCAAATCGTTTATGTATGCACTCCCCTACCGCTTCTACAAAGAAGACGGGGTGCGCCGCTACGGCTTTCACGGCACCAGCCACCGCTACGTGTCGCAGCGTGCCGCCGAATTCCTCGGCCTCGACATCACGAAGCTCAAGATGGTCACCTGCCATATCGGCAACGGCGGCTCTATCACCGCTGTGCTCGGAGGCAAGAGCGTAGACACCTCCATGGGTCTCACCCCCACCGAGGGTCTGATGATGGGCACGCGTGTGGGTGATGTAGACCCAGGAGCCCTCACCTATCTCATGCACAAGCATGGCTACACTGTCGACGACCTCCAGCGCATCATCAACAAGGAGAGCGGCATGGCCGGCGTGAGCGAGATTTCGAGCGACATGCGCGAAATCGAAAATGCCGTGAACGAAGGCAATGAGCGCGCCAAACTCGGTCTCGACATGTATGAGCAGCGCATCTTGAAATATATCGGAGCGTATGCAGCCGAAATGGGCGGTCTGGATGTAATCGTATTTACCGGCGGCGTCGGCGAAAATCAGACCGGAGTGCGTGAGAACGTGTGCGCACCCCTCGCTTTCATGGGCGTGGAGATAGACAACGAGCTCAATGCCCGCACACGCGGCACCGAGACTGAAATCTCTACTCCCGCTTCGAAAGTGAAAGTAGTGGTGATTCCTACCGACGAAGAGCTCATGATTGCCCGCGACACCCAGGCCATCGTAAGCGCCAAGAAATAAAGCAAACCTCTAATCTTATGGCCGGGGCATAATCTCCGCCACGGCATAAGGCAGCAACTATTGTGCGGGCATCGGCAACGGTGCCCGCGCATGATAACATCAAGTATAGATTTACATAGTATGACAAAAATCAGAGCCGCCGTAGTTGGCTACGGCAACATCGGACGCTTCGTTCTCGAAGCCCTTCAGGAAGCACCCGATTTTGAGATTGCGGGCATTGTGCGCCGCAGCGTCAGTGAGATTCCGGCCGAACTCGCACCCTATCAGGTGACAACCGATATCCATACCCTCGGAAAGGTAGACGTGGCTATCCTCTGCACTCCCACCCGCGAAGTGGAGAAACATGCCGCTGTGCTTCTGGCAGAGGGTATCAACACTGTTGACAGCTACGACATCCACACCTCTATCGCCGACCTCCGCAGCAACCTCGACAAAATTGCCAAGGCCAACGGCACTGTCGCAATAATCTCGGCCGGATGGGATCCGGGCAGCGACTCGGTTGTGCGCACCCTGCTTCAGGCCGCGGCCCCCAAGGGCATCACATATACCAACTTCGGTCCCGGCATGAGCATGGGCCACACAGTGTGTGTGAAATCCAAGCCCGGAGTAAAGAACGCTCTCTCCATGACCATTCCTCTCGGCACAGGCATACACCGCCGCATGGTCTATGTGGAACTCGAAGATGGCGCGTCGCTCCAGGAGGTGACTCGCGCGGTGAAAGAAGACCCCTATTTCGCTTCAGATGAAACTCACGTGATGCAGGTGGCTTCTGTAGACGAGGTGAAAGATATGGGCCATGGTGTGAACATGGTGCGCAAAGGTGTGTCGGGCAAGACCCAGAACCAGCGCTTCGAGTTCAACATGAGCATCAATAACCCCGCCCTCACAGCCCAGATTCTCGTTGGTGTGGCACGCGCTTCTATGATTCAGAAGCCCGGAGCCTATACCATGATTGAGATTCCGGTAATCGACCTCCTGCCCGGCGACAGAGAGGAGCTAATTCGTCATCTCGTCTGATTGGAAAAAATAGCAAGCATACTCACGGAGATAGCCGACACATTGTGCGGCTATCCCCTTTTTGCCGTTCTGATAGGGGGCGGCCTGTTTCTGTTTGCCTATTCCGGCATGGTTTCCCTGCGCCGTCTTCCGGAGGCTCTGAGAGCGCTTCGCGGCAGCCGCGGCAGCTCATCCACCGGCATAAGCTCAGCTCAGGCTCTCGTGTCGGTTGTGGCCGCCACCGTGGGAATGGGCAATATAGCAGGGGTGGCGATTGCCATAGCCATGGGAGGTCCGGGAGCCATCTTCTGGATGTGGGTAAGCGCCATCGTGGGCATGAGTACCAAATATCATGAAGGGGTGCTTGCCATCAAGTTCCGGCGACACAGCCCCACCGGAGAGCCTTCCGGTGGTCCTATGCACATAATAGAGCAGGGGCTCGGCCGGAAATGGCGCCCTATGGCCGTGTGTTTCGCCGTGGCCGGAATGTTCGGCACACTATGCATCATGAATGCCAACCAGCTTACGGAGGCAATCGCATCTACCGCCGCTCAGGCCGGTGTGGCCTCGCGTTCGCTCGCCCTTCATCTCTCTATCGGAATAGCCATCGCCGCCACAGTGGCACTCGTGGTGCTCGGGGGCATAAAGAGAATAGCTTCGGTGGCCACAGTGATGGTGCCGTTTATGGTGGGGGCCTATTTTATAATGGTGACTTACATAATACTCACCAATCTCAACGAAGTGCCCGCCGCTGTGCATGCTATATTTTCAGAAGCCTTCTCTCTCCGCGCCGGTTGGGGCGCGCTTGCCGGGATAGCCATAATCGGAGCCAGAAGAGCCGCTCTGGTCAACGATGCCGGAGTGGGCACGGCATCCATCATGCATGGCACCTCCGCCAATACTTCGCCCGTGCGCGAAGGACTCGTAGCCATGCTCGGACCGGCCATCGACTCCGGCCTTGTCTGCACTCTCACTGCATTTGCCATACTGCTCGGCGGTGACCTCTACCCGGAGGGCACACAAGGGCTCGGAATAGCTCTTGAAGCTTTCAATCGCTCCATCCCTATGGGGGGCTACCTCCTTACCGCCATCGTGACCTGCTTCGCCATGTCGTCGATGTTCACCTATTCTTTCTATGGTTCGAGCTGCGCGGCCTATCTCTTCGGCAACCGAGGCCGCAAAGCCTACACCTATTTCTTTATCCTCTCGCTCATAATCTTTGCCGTGGTGCCGATGACGGCGGCCGTGGCTCTCTGCGATCTCTTCTATGCCCTCATGGCATTTCCGACCATGGCTACCCTGATTATGCTCCGGCGCACGGTCAGAGAGGAGACCCGACTATATTTCAACAACAAACCCAGTAAATCCACTGCTTATGCTGACACCTCAGGAGCGCCTTGCGCTTGAAGAAAAGACGGTAGAGATGCTCAAAACCGTCTATGACCCCGAAATACCGGTTGATATCTACAACATGGGGCTAATCTACAACATAGACATAGACGATGAAGCCAATCTGAAAATTGACATGACGCTCACAGCCCCCAACTGTCCGGCAGCCGACTTCATTGTGGAGGATGCCCGCATAAAGCTCGAAAGCATCGAAGGAATCAAAAGTGTGGATATCCGAATTGTGTTCGAACCCGAATGGAATAAGGACATGATGAGCGAGGAGGCCAAACTCGATCTCGGATTTCTCTGAGCCTTATGACACAGTCTGCAGTGCAAAGAGACACCGTTTATTTCATATCCGACATTCATCTCGGCGCCGGATATATCGCTGACCAGGCCTCCCATGAGAGAAAGATTGCCGACTGGCTTGACTCTATCAGGCCTCACGCGCGCGAACTTTATATATTGGGCGATGCGCTCGACTATTGGTATGAGTATCGCACGGTGGTGCCCCGCGGATTCGTCCGCTTTTTCGGTGCGCTCGCCCGGTTGGCCGACTCCGGCACCCGCATCACCTGGCTCAAGGGCAACCACGACATCTGGATTTTCGACTATCTTCCCGAAGAAATCGGCCTTGAGGCCATAGACGGAGTGGCCGACAGGATTATCGACGGCAAGCGCTTCGTGATGGAACACGGCGACGGAGCCGGCGAACCGCGTCCATCCTACCGGAGGATGCAGAAAATATTCCGAAACCGGTTTTGTCAACGCCTGTTTGCCGCCATCCATCCCAGGTGGACGGTTGAGTTTGCCCACAGATGGTCGTCAAGCTCCCGTATGAAAGGCGTGCTCCCCCCGCCCCGGCTCTATGACGATGACAGGCTTGTGATTTTCGCCAAAGATTACATGGCCAGACTCGGCCATGTGGACTATTTCATCTTCGGTCACCGCCACACTCCCCTCACCCACTCCATTGCCCCTCACACCACCCTGATGATACTCGGAGAGTCTTTCACAAGAATATCTTATGCCACATTCCGAGGTGGGATTCTGGAGCTGAAAAGTATCGATTTCTGACCGGCAGGCCCGAATTAACATTCTTTAATAAACGAATCTCTCCATAGCAATCTTCGCTATTTTATTATAAATCAGAGTGTATAGTCCGAATTCAAATCTCGCTGCGAAAAAACAATGTTACATAACATGTTTTTTTTTTCGTTTAACCGAGTTTTTAGGAATACCTTTGTGCCACTGACTTAAAACAATCTTTTTTACCTTAGAAATCATACCCTTTGAAACTCATAGAAAAGGGCTGCGTGGGCAGCTCTTTTTTTGTGCCGTTTGCATACCCCGACAAAGATACCTACCTTTGTGGAAAATAAACAATCAACAAAACTCTCTTCTGACATAATACATCAAAAAACTTATGATTAGAAAATTTTTACTGACCACAATTGCCGCGGCGGCATGCAGCTTCACTCTCATGGCTGAAGGATATCAGGTGAACACCCTTAGCGCCAAGCAGCTCGGCATGGGTCATGTGGGAGTAGCGATGAAACTCGGAGCCGAAAGCATGCTTTTCAATCCGGCCGGACTCGCATTCTCCGACAAAACCCTTGACCTCTCCGGCACATTCACCGGCATAAAAGCTATAGCCGACGCTAAAGTGGACGGCGTGGAATATAAAACCCGCAATGCGCTCAGCACTCCCCTGGCCTTTCATGCATCTTTCAAAATCTACGATAACTTTCAGGCCGGAGTGAGCTTCTTCACTCCCTACGGCAGCAGCATCAACTGGACCGACAACTGGCCCGGAGCTGTGCTCAGCCAAAAGGTTGATCTCGCCACCTACACTATCCAGCCCACACTCTCATGGAAAATCACCCCGCGCCTGTCGGTAGGAGCCGGACTGATGCTCACATGGGGCTCCGTAGACCTCAACAAAGGTCTCGTAAGCTCATCGTCGCTCGACCGGCTTCTTACCGTGCTCCAGGCCACAGGAGCTTCTCAGGCCATGGGACTCGACCCTTCATATCGCTTTGGCACCACAACACCGGCATCGGTAAATCTCAAGGGCACCTCAGATGTAGCCGTAGGTGTGAATGTCGGAGCGATGTTCGATGTCAGCGACCGTGTGACCGTCGGGGCATCCTTCCGCTCCAAGATGATGATGAAGGTAAAGGCCGGCGAAGCCACCGTAGACTATGCCAACGAAGTGGCAAGAGCCATACTGGAGGGCGACCTCAACATTATCAACTCCGCCAACTTCGCCGCAGAGATGCCCTGTCCATATGTGCTTAACTTCGGGGTGAGCTACCGCCCGACCTCCCGCCTCACTCTCGCTCTCGACGCACAGCTCACAGGATGGCACGCATATCGCCACCTCGATATCGATTTCCTCGCAGAACAGCTCACTCCCTACGACCAGCACCTCACAAAAAACTACTCCAATGCATGGGCTGTAAAAGCCGGAGCGCAGTATGCTCTCACACAACGCCTCGACCTGAGAGCCGGAATGATGATCGACACAACACCGGTGAGCACCCTCCACTATAATCCGGAAACTCCCGGAATGACCAAGATAGAGCCGGCCGTTGGATTCTCTTTCCGCCCGATTGGAAATCTATCTATCGACGTGGCCTTCATGTATGTGGCCGGACTCGGTGAGGACAATGCATCCTGCACCTATACCGACCTCCTCGCAGCCCGAAATCCGGCTCTCCAGCTCCCGGCTGAAACCACCTTCAAAGCCGACTACAGCGTGAAGGCTTTCGTGCCCTCAATCGGAATCAGCTACTCTTTCTGAACATTTCTGCGGTGACNTGGTTATAGAATTAGCAAGGGAGACGGCAACGGCTCTTTTATGCTGAAAACTTAAACTCATTTTCAACCAAAATTCAACACCGCAAAATTATGAAAAAGTTGATTCTCTCAGTCGCTGTTGTCGCTGCCGCTGCATTTGTGGCATGCACATCGTCAAAAACCTCAGACTCTGCAGCCGCAATCACATCGAAGATTGAAAACTGCACAAACNCCGACTCGCTCAAGACCTATGTCAATCAGGCCAAGGAGTATGTCCAGACCCTCGTCAACGAAGGCAAACTCGAAGAAGCCAAGGCATATCTCGCCAAGATAGAGCCGATTGTCAAGGAGAAAGCTCCTGCTCTGGCCGGCGCCCTCACCTCGGTTGAATCTGCCATCGACAAGGTTGGCGATATGGTTTCAACCGATAAAATCGAAGCAACCGCNGACAGCACAAAGCAGGCCGTGGCCGACAGNATCTCTGCCAAAGTCGANGACACTAAAGACGCTATCGGCGAGGCTGTGAGCGACACAAAGGAAAGTTTCTCTGAAAAAGTGAGCCACGCTGTTGAAAACGGCAAAGAAGCCGTGGGCAATGCCGCTGAGAAAAGCAAAGAAGCTGTGGGCAATGCCGCTGAGAAAAGCAAAGAAGCTGTGAGCAANGCTGCCGAGAAAAGCAAAGAAGCTGTGAGCAACACTGCCGAGAAGGCCAAGGATGCNGCCAGCGATGCCGCTAAAAAAGCTGTTGATAAGCTCAAAAATCTTTAATCAGCTTATTCACACCAGATAACATCACACATCCGTCCCACTTACAAATCATTAAAGTGGGACGGATTTTTTTAGACCCCGTTCCCCAATATTTGTTAACGCTGAGGTCGCATATCTCNGAGNGATTTTTGTGATGGAACGAAGGAGCGAACACAGCTGCATAACGCTTGACCGCCTCAGCATTAACAAATATTAGNGAACGGGGTCTTATTGNCATAAAACGAAACCGCCTTTATCATTGTTATAAAGATGTAAAATATTCTAATAACTCTATTCTTAATTACATCACATTATGACTGCACTTCTTCGNCCCCTNCTATCGGGAGTCTTCACAGCTCTGACACTTGCCGCATCTGCGGTCCAGCCCGAACTGCCCGACACATTTCTCATTCCCGAAAGAGCCGTGGTGGCCACCGGTAGTGCCGAGAAGGGCCATACCCTCGTGGGAGTGCTNTACAATCCCGTCAATGCTCACTTCAGCGACCCTAACGCACCCAGATTCCTCTTCCTTGACCGCGAAGGCAAGGTGGCATTCGGTATAGGCGGCTATGTGAAAGGCACGCTGAGCTATGATTTCTGTGGAGCAATTGACCAAGGTTCTGATTTCATCACCTACGACATTCCCGTGCCGGTTAATCCGGCCATGCGCAACCGGTTTTACGCCAATGCCAACCAGACCACGCTATTCATGCAGCTCGTGGGNTCAACCGAACACTTCGGCAACTATCAGATTTATGTAAGAAGCAATTTTTCAGGAAACGGTGCTTCGGGCTACGGTTTCAAACTCAAGCAAGCTTATATGACTCTGGGCTATGTCACAGCCGGTCTGACAAGGAGCACCTTCGTTGACGGATCAGCCGGCACNCCCACCATCGACGACCAAGGTCCTGCCGGTGAGATGAGCGCCACAAACATCCTGCTGCAATATCGTCCGAACTTCACCAGCCATTGGAGCGGAGCCATATCTATCGAAATGCCTCAGGCCACATATACTCTTACNCCCGAAACAGAAAAAATCAACCANAGAGTGCCCGACATTCCGGCATATCTGCAATATGCATGGAAAGGCGGACAGAGCCACGTCAGACTCTCCGGTTTGCTGCGCAATCTATCCTACCGCGACCTCGCCGACGGACGCAACCGTTTTGTGACCGGATGGGCTGTGCAACTCAGTGGCATGGTTGCCTTCAGCAAATCATTCACACTTTTCTATCAGGGAGCCTANGGCAAAGGCTACGGACGCTATGTGAACGATTTCGAAGACAATGGTCTCGACCTGATTCCCGATGCCGTGNCCGGACGCCTCAAAGCCCCGAAAAGCNTGAACTTCGAAGCCGGTATGCGCTACAACATCANTCCNTCTGCCTTTCTTGCCGCATCGTATAGCCAGGCCCGCCTCTATGGACAGGAAACGCTCGGCAGCGANGCCTACCGCTACGGCCAATACGTGTCGTTCTCCGGATTCTATGATATNGTGTCAGACCTCCGCATAGGCCTGGAATATCTTTACGGCAACCGCGCGGATATCAACAGAGTGCACAACCACGCCAACCGTATCAACGCCATGATTCANTATAGTTTCTAAGACCCCGTTCCCCAATATTTGTTAACGCTGAGGTCGCATATCTCCGAGTGATTTTTGTGATGGAACGAAGGAGCGATGGGGTTCCATCGTGACNGAGTGACTACACAAAAANCANCGGAGAGATGCGCCTGTAAGGTAACTCTTAATCAAAACCGGATGCCAATGGAAATTCCTGCCAAATGATTTTCCCCGGTGGCCTACCGTATATGAATTTTATCGCAAGTGGACATCAACCGGATTTTTCGATTGTCTGACTGANAAGTTAAATGCAGTCGCAAGGACTTCACAAGGTAAATCGTCTCAGCCTACAGTGTCTGTCATAGACCNTCAAAGCATTCGCACCGTACTGCCTCAGTCAGAAAAGGAAGGAGACGGAGGTAAGAAAATCAAGGGTATAAANANGCATTTGGCCGTTGATTNAAATGGATTTCCATTCACAATCGTNACTTCGCGTGCGAATGTTCACGATAGCAAAGGAGCCATTGGATTGATAATTTNTCTCGTATAATTCACCTCAAACTCAAATTCATAACAAATATCCCTATTTTCATCTATCCGTGTTACCATCGCCTCGGCCAATCGTCACGCATCTGCGTCGTCCGCTTGTTTCGGTCACGATGGGACACCATCGCTCCCTCACTGCGCGAACACAGCTGCATAACGCTTGACCGCCTCAGCATTAACAAATATTGGGGAATGGGGTCTAAAACTGAATCTTACTTAAAAACTACAAACCTCGCTAACTTCGGCGGGGTTTATTTGTATCTATATACGAATACAAAACCAAACCGACATATATTATGGACAGAACAATCAAATTCAGCGAACTGCAGAATGCGGTCAACGAAGCCTACGAGAAATTCAAAGACTTCGACAAAGGCGAGGTTGACCCTCGTGTGAAGGATGCCGACGCATCTAAATTCGGTATCAGTGTGACTCTTACCGACGGACGCACCATAAAAGTGGGCGACACCGACACTCAGGCTCCGCTTGGAGGAATAGCCAAGGTGCCCACAGCCGAACTGCTTCTTTCCCAGCTCAAAGATCCCGACGAAATAGTTGAGAAAGCACGCGGAGGCAAATGCTGCTGCGCAGGCAAGAAGCCCGAGAAACCCCACATCCCCGTGAGCCCGCGCGGTGTGCGCGCCATGAGCGCTATTCAGCCCACCGGCGACGCTGATGGTAAATGGGACATGGTGGTCAACAACCTCATAAACCTCTCCGAATCAGAACCCACACTCGACGACAGCCTCTACAAGCAGCTCACCGAGCAAAACCATCAGGCCAATGCAGTCAATGCGCTCGCTGAAGCAGATTTCTTCCTTTATGATGACGCGGCTATCTCTATTGACCTCTACACCCGACTCAAATCTATGAAGATGTCGGCATCTCAGCTATCGGCACTGAGTGCAACCATAGCCGCCGACGGTTTCAACCCAATAACGAAGCAGATAGTGTTTGATGGCTCAATCTCGCAGCGGGTTGTGGCTATGATGGCCGTTAAGGGTCCTCACCACATGTCGCTCCCCTGGCTTATCAAATCCGGCCTTCCGGCACAGACCAGTTTCGCCGGAACAATCATGGGAGTGCTCCCGGGCGTGATGGGCATTGCAGCCTATTCACCGAAAGTGAATCCCGCCGGTATATCAGCCCGTGGTGCCCACGCACTCGCCTATATAATGAATAAACTCGGCCTTAGCGCCCTTTCAAGCGCAAGAGTAAGCGTCGAGTAGACTAATACCACTGACATATAAACACAAAAATGTCTCTCTCTTTGAGAGGCATCACATGCCTTAGATCCAAAAAGCCCCCCGATAAGCAATGATATCTTATCGGGGGGCTTTGTTTTTCAGCTATATCTCGTCAGAGCGATTAGTCCTGATTGAGGTTCACACGCTTGAACTCTACAGCTACGAGTCCCTTTGAAGCGTTATCAAGATACTTGCCGATGGTCACGGTGGCATCCTTTACGAATTCCTGCTCCATGAGCACAGATTCCTTGTAGAACTTGTTCACACGGCCATTTGCTATGTTCTGAATCATCTGTTCGGGAAGGTTTGCAGCCTTGGCTTCGCCTGCCTCTTTCATAATCTGACGGCCACGCTCTGCATCTTCGGGTGTAATCCAGCCCTTGGTGATATTGCTTTCGATATGGTCTTCAGAGTCGAAGTGGTTGGGGTTGAGTCCAGCCTTTGTGAGAGCTGCATCCTGAGCCTTGCGGATAAGTTCAGCCTTGGTCTTGTCGATAGCCACGTTGCGTTCGCTCTCTACCACTGCTGCAGGAACAGATTCGATAGAAACGGCAACAGGATTCATCGAAGCAACCTGCATGGCCACGTCACGACCCACCTGATAGTCCACACCCTCCTGGTTGAAGCCCACGATAGTGGCGAGCTTATTGCCCTGGTGGTTGTAGGAAGTGGTTGAAGGAGCTTCAATCCATTCGTAGGCGCTGATTTCCATCTTCTCGCCGGTCTTTCCGGATTCCTCTACCACGAGATCCTGAATAGTCTGGCCGTCTACGATAATAGCCTTGAGTTCGTCGATGCTCTTGCAGCGCGACTCCATAGCGGCGTTGAGGATTTTCTTGGTAGTTTCTACGAAGCCTGCGTTCTTGGCCACGAAGTCAGTCTCGCAGTTGAGAGCCACAACTGCTGCGAAATCAGCAGTGTTGGCGGCGAGCACACAACCCTCGGCTGCCTGACGGTCTTCGCGCTTTGCAGCCACAGCCTGACCCTTCTTGCGAAGAATCTCTACAGCGGCCTCAATGTCGCCGTCGGTTTCGGCGAGAGCTTTTTTGCAGTCCATCAGGCCGGCGCTCGTGAGCTGACGCAGCTTGGTGATTTCTGCCATTGTTACTGCCATATGTATGTTATGGTTTTGCTGTTTGACAAATAGATGATTTTTTATTCTGCTGCAGGAGCTTCTGCTGCGGGAGCCTCGGCTGTTTCAGCAGCGGCCTCGCCCTCTTCGCGACGGTTACGGCTCACACGACGACGTTCGCGGCGGGGAGCACCCTCGCCTTCGCCGGCGGCAGCTGTGTCCACCTTCTCAACCTTGCGCTCTTCAAGGCCTTCGGCCATAGCGGAGCAAACAGTGTCGAGAATCAGATCGATGCTCTTTGAAGCATCATCGTTGGCGGGAATCACGAAATCCACGTTGCTGGGATCAGAGTTAGTGTCGACCATAGCAAACACGGGGATACCGAGACGATTGGCCTCAGCCACAGCGATACGCTCTTTCAGCACGTCAACAACGAACAGAGCCGAGGGAAGACGGTTGAGGTCGGCGATAGAACCGAGAGTCTTCTCAAGCTTGGCGCGCTGACGGGTAATCTGGAGCTTCTCGCGCTTTGAGAGATTATCAAATGTGCCATCCTTGGTCATCTTGTCGATGGCAGTCATCTTCTTGACAGCCTTACGGATGGTGGGGAAGTTGGTGAGCATGCCGCCCGGCCAGCGCTCGATAACATAGGGCATACCGATTGACTGTGCCTTTTCGGCTACTACTTGTTTGGCCTGTTTCTTGGTGGCTACGAAGAGCACCTTTTTGCCCGATTTGGCAATGCTACGAAGAGCGTTGGCGGCCTCTTCCACCTTAGCGGCGGTCTTGTAGAGGTCTATGATGTGGATACCGTTGCGCTCCATAAAAATATAGGGCGCCATTGCAGGATTCCATTTTCTCTTGAGGTGACCGAAATGGCAACCTGCTTCTAAAAGTTGGTCAAATGTAGGAGTTGACATTTTTTTGTGTTGATTGATTGTTTACGTTCTTTTTCATTCAACCGCGCAGTAGGGAATCATTCGATTTGTTGAGCCTCCGTCTGCGAGGTTTAGATGCTAAACACTTATGCTGCCTGAAGGAAACGCAGATTAACGTTTCGAGAACTGGAAGCGTTTGCGTGCCTTCGGCTGACCGGGTTTCTTACGCTCTACGGCGCGCGGGTCGCGGGTCATGAAGCCTTCCTTGCGGAGAGCGGGCTTGTCGTCGGGATTGATCTTCACGAGAGCACGGGCGATAGCCAGACGAAGAGCTTCGGCCTGACCCTTGTAGCCGCCACCGTCAAGATTCACCTGAATGTCATACTTCTCCACAGCGTCGAGAGTAGACAGAGGCTGACGAACGATATACTGAAGGATGGACGAGGGGAAGTAAACATCAAGCGGACGATGATTGATAGTAATCACGCCTGTGCCCTCTTTCACGATTACTCGTGCCACGGCTGCCTTACGGCGTCCAACTGCATTAACTGTTTCCATTCTTCGGCTTATTTAATTTTGTTGATGTCGATTACCTTGGGGTTCTGAGCTTCGTGGGGATGCTCCGAGCCGTTATACACGTGCATGTTCTCGATGAGGCGGCGACCCATACGGTTTTTGGGAAGCATACCCTTCATCACCTTGATAAACAAGGGGTGATAGCCGGCTTTGAGATGCTTGTTCATTGACTTCTTCATGAGCACCTCGGGAGTGGCCACACGCTGACCGCCGGGATAACCGGTGTAAGATAGATATTCGCGATCTGTCATCTTCTTGCCGGTCAGGCGCACCTTATCGGCATTGATGATAATCACGTTGTCGCCACACTCTACGTTAGGCGAAAAGCACGGCTTGTTCTTGCCGCGGAGAATCTTGGCCACTTTAGCGCAAAGACGGCCAAGAACCTGATCGGTAGCGTCGATCACTACCCATTCCCGCTCAACGCTCTGCGCGTTGGGGGTTTCTGTTCTGTAGCTTAAAGTATCCACTTTTAATTTATTGATTGATAAAACTTTTTGTGACCCCGACCACCGATGCGCGCCCGGCCAAAGGCACCACTCAGCAGCCGAAATCGATTACAAATCGGACATAATCGGCTGCAAAGGTAGTAATTTTCCGCAACTTATGCAATACCCCACTAATTTTTCACCCTCACCCATTGCATAATCTGAAAATATCATTACTTTTGCCATCACGCCCCATACACCTCAATAAATAATACACCTATACCGTAACCACAGATACATCTCCAGGAAACATGAAACCAACCGCCACAATCGCAGCCGTCATGACGGCAATCCTCGCCGGATGCAGTTCTTCCCCTACAGAAGAAAGCCTTCCCACCATCGACCTCTCAGCCAACCTCCCCACCAAAGAAATCTTCATTGAAGATATCGCCGACGTGACCTTCACGCCCCTTGAGACTACCGACTCATTCATAACCAGAGGCAACCTCACATCCATAACCGACAAACACATCGCCGTGGCCAACAACGGCCGCGACGGCGAATTGTTCATCTTCGACCGTACCACAGGCCGTGCCATCAGCCACATCAACCGCAAAGGCCAGGGAGCAGGCGACTATACAGACTTCTCCCACGCAGTCCTCTCAAACCACTCAGACGAAATCTACATAGTGTGCAGCGGCCTCAAGAAAATCATGGTCTACGACCTCAAAGGCAACCTGCTCCGCGAACTCCCCTATGCCCTGCCCGACGACCGCTATATCAAAATAAACTCGCTCGCCGAATACGACGCCGACCACCTCCTCGCATTCCTAACCATCGGCAGCCCCAGGCTCGACACTTCCGACTCCCACCATGCCATCATCTCCAAAGCCGACGGCACAATAACCCAATCCCTCCCGATCAGCATCACCACACCCGAAAGCAGCGTCTATTCCAAAGATGACTTCGTGGCCGTGAGCATACTGCCCACCATAGGAACCACACCAGACGGATGGGCATTCTTCCGCATCTCGTCCGACACCATCTTCACCCTCACACCCGACCGAACCCTCACTCCCCTGCTCACCCGCACACCCTCAATCCACACCTCAGACCCACAGACTTTCCTATACCCCACAACCGCCACCTCCGACATCATTTTTCTGGTAGCTGTAGAGAAAACCTTCGACATAGACAAAATGGAAGGATTCCCCTCCACCCACATTGCCTACGACCGTAACGACCGCAAAACCTATAGCGTTCAGCTCAAAAGCCGCGCCCTCGGTCCGGACTATACGTTCACCACCGAACCCGGACGCCTCTTCACCCCAACCAACCCAATCATAGCAGCCATAGCCCTACCGGCAGAGACCCTGCGCGACCTCAACCTCTCCCAACCCCTGAAGACCATCGTCGAAACCCTCGACGAAGAAGCCAACCCAGTCATAATGATAGCCACAGCACGCTGACTCACCCACCACACTTCAGGCAACAAAAACATCGGCCGGAAAACTCCACGAGCTTTCCGGCCGATGCCTTTAATTCGTTATTTTGACGTCCGTCAGGAGGGATGCTCAGGCCTCAGCCGGAGCTACGTTGATGAACCGACGGCCATTCTTACCCTCGGTAAACACCACTACACCATCAATCAGAGCGTAGATAGTGTGATCCTTGCCCATACCCACGTTTTCACCCGGGTGGTGAACTGTGCCACGCTGACGCTTGATAATGTTGCCGGCCTTTGCATACTGACCGCCAAAAATCTTAACACCGAGTCGTTTGCTTTCTGACTCACGGCCGTTCTTCGAACTACCTACACCTTTTTTATGTGCCATTTCTTAAGATTTTAGAGGATTAAGCAACTACTTCCTTGATTAACACCTTGGTGAAGTACTGGCGATGGCCGTTCTTACGACGATAGCCCTTGCGGCGCTTCTTCTTGAACACGATCACCTTGTCACCTTTCACGAGGGGAACGAGAACCTCGCAAACAACTTTTGCACCCTCTACTGTGGGCGCGCCAACCTTCACTGTGCCGTCGGCATCGGCGAGGAGAACACGGTCGAACTCAACCTTGTCGCCTTCTTTAGCCGATTCACCGAGATAGTGAACATACAGGAACTTCTCAGGCTCTGCCTTGAACTGCTGTCCCTGAATCTCTACGATTGCGTACATTTTTATTTATTACAGTTATTGGTTTGCTCCCCCGGGCGAGCCCCACAGCCATAAGCCGCGACACTACTTCAACAAAGCCCGTAAGGGAATTTCAGGCAACAAAATTACAACATTTTCCCGACATAGCAAACCGACCCACAACTTTTTTTGAAGATTCCAAACCGAAGTGCAAAACTTCGAGCATGTAATGCATTCTCCTCACTCTCCCGAGGAGGGGATGCCTGAGCGGCGGGGGCGCCTCGGTGCGCCCCCAGGAGCGGACATCAGCAGAATATACTGGCAATACAAAAAAAGGAGACCGAAGTCTCCCTGAGATTAACTAACT